>NZ_JAKSYP010000161.1:0-132768 GCF_022829625.1 Methylobacterium sp. E-046
GCCGGTCAAGAAGGCGGTTCCGATCGAGTACGTCCGCGTCTGCTCCACCTACGGCGCCGGCTTCTTCTACATTCCCGGCACCGACACCTGCCTGCGCCTCTCCGGCCGCGCGCGGTTCGAGGGCGGCTACCAGACCGCCTACACCCGCCAGTTCAACCAGGGTGGCGACACCGCGGGTTACGGCACCCGGATGCGCATCAACCTCGATGCCCGCACCCAGACCGGCTACGGCACCCTGCGCGCCTTCGTGCGCCTCGACGCCGGCGCCCGCACGGGCTACGCCGGCATCGGCCAATCCGGCACCCAGCAGCGCATCGGACAGGCCTATCCGGGCCTCGGCATCGACAGCTACGGCCGCGACCAGCAATTCGCCAACGTCGACAAGGCATTCATCCAGTTCGCCGGCCTGACCGCCGGTCGCGCCTCCTCGTTCTTCGATTTCTACGCCCACGACTTCGAGCTGGGGGGCGGCACGCTCGGGTCGGACAGCGCCTCGACCAACCTGCTCGCCTACACGGTGACGGCTGGAAACGGCCTGTCGGCGACGCTCTCGGTCGAGGACCCGGTCTTCCGCCGCACCCCGATCTTCTCCCCGACGGTCAATCCGGCGGGCGTCACGGTCAACACCAACGTCGCGAACTTCGCCCTGTCGAACTCGCCGGTTCCGGTCTTCATCGGGTACACCAACGGCTTCCCGTCACGCTACGGCTTCGTGGACGCGATCCAGCGGGAGCGCCTGCCCGACTTCGTCGGCGCCCTGCGCCTCGACCAGGCCTGGGGCTCCGCCCAGGTGTCGGCCGCCTCGCACGAGCTGAACGTCGGCAACGTCGGCAACGGCGCCGGGACCGGCAGCGGCTCCAACATTAGCCTGCCGCACACGAACAGCGTGCTGGGCTGGGCCGTTCAGGGCGGCCTGAAGGTCAACACGCCCTTCGTGGCGCCGGGCGATGCCCTCTACCTGCAGGGTGCCTACGGCGAAGGCGCGCAGCTCTACACCGGATACTCGTCCTACACCGGCTCGTACACGCAGAGTACAGCGACCATTCAGGGGCAGAAGTTCGCCCAGTACTTCGCGGATGCCACGATCAACCCGTTCACCGGCCAGCTGCAGACCTCGCAGAGCGTCACCGTGACGGCGGCCTACCTCCACTACTGGTCTCCGGAATGGCGCTCGGCCTTCTTCGGCTCCTACGGCGAGCAGAACTTCGCGCAGGGCGCGCGCCGGGCCCAGGGCGCGATCTTCAGCCTCGTGAACCCGAACGGAGCCAACGCCTTCGGGGCCAACGCCGTGGGCGTGCTTGGCAGCCGGTTCTACCAGCTCAGCCAAGCCCTGCGCGACACCTACCAGTTCGTGGCGGGCGGCAGCGTGATCTGGTCGCCGGTCAAGGACCTCGATATCGGCGTCGAGGCCTTCTACACGCAGATCGGCCTGAAGAGCGGCCGGGCGATCGACACCGACAAGAGCCCCACGGCCTATTCCAACGTCGCCGGCATCAACAACGGCACCTTCGTGCCGCGCACCGCGACCCAGGACTCGGCCTCGATGGTCCGCGTCCGCGTCCAGCGCGATTTCTGATCGGAGCCATCGCCGCGGGGATTCGGGTCTCCGCGCCGGTGCCCGTGCCGCCGTCCTCGCGAGAGGGCGGCTGTCCCGGCCCGGCTCCGCGCCGGGCCTTTTCGTGGGCGGTCGGGTGCGGGGTTCCGGCCTCCTGACCCGAGCCGCCCGTCGGCCTCAGGCCGCGGCCTGCGACGGGGCCGGGGAGGGTCGACCGGTTCGCGGGGGGGCGCCCCGGCATCGGCGGACGGGAGAGCGGGCGGCCCGCGCGTGCGAAGGTGCGAGGGTGGAAGGCGCGTCTTTAATCCGCGTCTTCGGAACAGGTCGCGCGCTTTGTTCCAGAACGCGTTGCCGCCCCTGAGCGGCGCTGATACGCCGAATGTCACTTTTATTCCGCCGGTCATGCGGACCTCGACGGGGCGCGAGCGCGATGGCGTTCCGGAACCCGTAACGGCCCGTGCGCGGTGGGGGGATGTTCGGGGGAACGCATGACCGGCACGGCCACCACAAGCCCCACGCCCGCCACGGCCGAGAGCCGGTCGGCCGAGGGACGCGCGGCCCGGTTCTGGCCCGAGCGCTGGTGGCGCCTCGTCGACACCAAGATCGGCATCATCCCGCTCCCGGTCTACCTCATCCTGGCGATCCTCCTCGCCGTCCTCGTCCAGGAGGGCGAGATCAAGCCCGACGGGCCGACCATGATCGCCGTGCTGGTCATGGGCGGCTTCACCTGCGCGGAGATCGGCAAGCGGATTCCGATCCTGAGGAACATCGGCGCCGGCGCGATCTTCGCGACCTTCATCCCCTCAGCGCTCGTCTACTACGCCCTGGTGCCGCCGCAGATGGTGAAGGCGATCACCGACTTCACCAAGTTCACCAACTTCCTCTACATCTACATCGCCACCATCATCGTCGGCTCGATCCTCGGCATGGATCGCGACGTCCTGATCAAGGGCTTCCTCAAGATCTTCGCGCCGCTGGCGATCGGCTCGGTGGCGGCGGCCCTCGTCGGCACGCTGGTCGGCACGCTGCTGGGCCTCGGCCCCTACAAGACGTTCTTCTTCATCGTCGTGCCGATCATGGCGGGCGGCGTCGGCGAGGGCGCGATCCCGCTCTCCATCGGCTACGCGGCGATCCTGGGGATGCAGCAGGGCGTGGTCTTCGCGCAGGTGCTGCCGCCGGTGATGCTCGGGTCTCTCACCGCGATCATCCTGTCCGGCACGCTCAACTATATCGGGAAGCAATATCCCCACCTCACCGGCGAGGGACGGCTCCAGCCCGATTCGGATGGCATCAAGTCGAGCGACGCGCAGGCCAAGTCCGAGGCGGCGCGGGGCCAGATCGATCCGGCCACGATCGGCGCCGCCGGGCTCACGGCCATCACCCTCTACCTGCTGGGCGTGATGGCCCACCATCTGGTCGGCCTGCCGGCCCCCGTCGCCATGCTGTTCCTGGCGGTCTTCGCCAAGCTCGCCAGCGCCGTCTCGCCCCACCTCCAGGCCGGCGGCTTCGTCGTCTACAAGTTCGTGCAGGTCTCCATGACCTACCCGCTGCTCTTCGCCATCGGCGTGGCGCTCACCCCCTGGCACGAGCTGATGGCCGCCTTCACCCTGGTGAACCTGATCACCATCGTGTCGACCGTGGTGACCCTAATGACCACGGGCTTCTTCGTGGGGCGCTGGCTCGGGATGTACCCGATCGAGACCGCCATCGTGAACGCCTGCCACAGCGGCCAGGGCGGCACCGGCGACGTCGCGATCCTCACGGCGGCCAACCGCATGGCGCTGATGCCCTTCGCGCAGATCGCCACCCGCATCGGCGGCGCGCTGACCGTCACCGGGACCATAATCGCGATGAAATGGATCGGTGCCTGACCGGCACACGGGGAGAATGGCAACATGGCCGGAGATCCGGGTGCCGTCGAGGCGACCCTCAAGTCCAGGATCGGCGCGATCCTCCGCTCGACGAGCGGCAATTTCCTGGAGATGTTCGACTTCTTCCTGTTCGGCTTCTACGCCACCTACATCGCGCGGGCGTTCTTCCCCGCGGGCAACGAGACCACCGAGCTGCTGCTGACCTTCGGCACGTTCTGGCTCGGCGCGCTGATGCGGCCGCTCGGGGCGATCGTGCTCGGCGCCTATATCGACCGGATCGGCCGCCGGAAGGGCCTGATCGTCACCCTGGCGATCATGGCGAGCGGCACGGTGCTGATCGCCTTCTGCCCGAGCTACGGGACCATCGGCATCGCGGCCCCGCTGATCGTGCTGGCGGGCCGCCTGCTCCAGGGCTTCTCGGCCGGCGTCGAGATCGGCGGCGTCTCGATCTATCTGTTCGAGATCGCCACGCCGCAGCGGCGCGGCTTCTACACGTCGTTCCAGTCGGCGAGCCAGCAGGTGGCGATCATGTTCGCCGCCATCATCGGCTACGGGCTGAACGCCTACCTGACCAAGCAGCAGATCGGCGATTTCGGCTGGCGGATCCCGTTCCTCGTCGGCTGCCTGATCGTGCCGTTCATCTTCTTCATCCGGCGCTCGCTGCAGGAGACGCAGGCCTTCGCCAAGCGGACCCACCATCCCGGCACCCGCGAGATCCTGGCGACGGTCGCGGCTAACTGGCGGATCGTGCTGCTCGGCATGATGCTGACCACGATGACGACGGTGACCTTCTACATGATCACCGTCTACACCCCGACCTTCGGCAAGAACGTCCTCAAGCTCACCGAGACCGACAGCCTGATCGTGACGCTGTGCGTCGCCATCACCAACTTCATCTGGCTGCCCGTGGGCGGGGCCATCTCCGACGCGATCGGGCGCAAGCCGGTGCTGCTGACGATCTCGACCCTGTCGCTGCTGACGACCTACCCGGCGCTGCACTGGCTCGTGGCCGACCCGACCTTCGGCAAGATGCTGGCGGTCGAGCTGTGGTTCTCGTTCTTCTTCGGCGTCTACAACGGCGCCATGGTGGTCTCGCTCTCCGAGGTGGTGCCGGCCCACGTGCGCGCGAGCGGCTTCTCCCTGGCCTACAGCCTCGCCACCGCCCTGTTCGGCACCGCGACCCCGATGGTCTCGACCTACCTGATCGATCAGACCGGCGACCGGGCGGCGCCGAGCTACTGGCTGATGGCGGCCGCGGCCTGCGGCATCATCGCGACCCTGGCCCTGTTCCGGGGCGGAGCCGCGCCCGCCCGGGTCGTCGCCCCCGCCTGAGGCGCGATCAGCTCTCCTGCCAGATCCGGATCCGGGCCTTGAAGGCGGCCCGGATATGCGCCCGGGCCGCGGCCTCGGCGCCGTCGCCGTCATGCGCGCGGATCGCCGCCACGATGGCGTCGTGTTCGGCAAGTGACTCCGCGGCGCGGTCGGGGGCCGACAGGGTGGTGGCCCCCGGCAGCAGCACCAGAGAGAGGCGCATCGTCTCCAGCGTGCCCTGGAGGAAGCGGTTGCGCGCCGCGCCGTGGATCTGGCGGTGGAACAGGCGGTTGGTCCGTGCCAGCGCCGACGCGTCGCCCAGGAGCGTCCGGTCGCGGGCGACCATCTCCTCCAGGATCTCCGTCTCGACCGCGCTGGCGTGGATCGCCGCGAGGCGCGCCGCCGTCCCCTCCAGCACCTCGCGCAGATCGTAGAGCTCGCTGACCTGCCCGTAATCGAGCTGCGCCACGCTGGCGCCGCGGTGGGGCTCGTGGGCGACGAGGCCCTGCGCCTCCAGCCGGCCCAAGGCTTCGCGCACCGGTGTGCGGCTGATCTGGAACCGCTCGGCCAAGTCCGCCTCGCGCAGGCGACTGCCCGGCGCGAGTTCGCCCTCCTCGATCGCCCGCAGCAGGCGTTCGTAGGCGCCGGCGCCGCTGGAGCGCTCCGCGTCGCTGGCCTTCATCCCGGCTCTCCTCGCGGTGGCCATAGCGTGAAACCGACCGTTCCGGAACGGTTGCGCAATATTGCATACAGGCGTATACAATCCGGATGCGAAACGGCAGCGAGGGAGAGGCGGCGATGCAGCGTCCGGGCGAAGGGCCGTGGGATGTCGTGGTGGTCGGGTCGGGCAACGCCGCCATGAGCGCGGGCCTCGCCGCCCTGGAGCGCGGCGCGTCGGTGCTGATGATCGAGAAGGCGGAGCGGGATCTGGCCGGCGGCAACACCGCCTACACGGCCGGCGCCATGCGGTTCGTCTACGCGGGCAACGACGACCTGATCCCGCTACTGGTCGACCCCGAGGATCCGCGCCTGCCGCGCACCGATTTCGGCGCCTACACGGCGCAGAAGTTCGAGGAGGACCTCCTCGGCTTCAACGACGGGCGGCCCCTCTCGCGCGAGCAGCGCATCCTGATCGACGAGAGCGGCGCGGCCCTGCGCTGGCTCGCGACCCAGGGGGTGAAGTTCGAGCCGATCTATTCCCGGCAATCCTTCGAGAAGGACGGGCGCTTCGTCTTCTGGGGCGGCCTGACCCTCGCCACCCACGACGAGGGCTTCGGCCTCGCCCGCGCCGAGCTGGAGGCCTTCACCGGCGCCGGCGGCGAGATCCGTTACGGTTGTCCGGCCACCGGGCTGATCGTCGAGGAGGACCGCGTCGTCGGCGTGGAGACGCCGCAGGGCGCGTTCCGCGCCCGGGCCGTGGTGCTGGCCTGCGGAGGCTTCGAGTCGAACGCCGCCCTGCGGACGCGCTTCATCGGCGAAGGCTGGGACAAGGCCCGGGTCCGCGGCACGCCGCACAACCAGGGCGACGGGCTGGAGATGGCCCTGGCGCTGGGCGCGAAGGCGCACGGCTTCTACGGCGGCTGCCACGCGACGCCGATGGACCTGCACACGCCCGATTACGGCAACCTCGACCTGCCCCACGGGGAGCGCAAGCACTACCGGAAGATCTGCTACTTCCTCGGGCTGATGCTGAACGCGAACGGCGCGCGGTTCGTCGACGAGGGCCAGAACTTCCGCAACTACACCTACGCGCAGTTCGGCCGCTCGATCATGGAGCAGCCCGGCCACGTGGCGTGGCAGATCTTCGACGCCAAGGTCGATCACCTGCTCTACAGCGAATACCGCTTCCACGACGCGCATTTCGTGGAGGCCGACACCCTGGACGGCCTCCTCGCTTCGCTCGACGGCCTCGACGCGGCGGCGGCCAAGGACACCATCGCGGCGTTCAACGCCGCCGTGGACCAGGCCGTCCCGTTCGACCCGACCGTGAAGGACGGGCGCGGCACCCGGGGGCTCCCCCTGCCGAAGTCGAACTGGGCGCAGACGATCGATACCGGGCCGTTCAAGGCCTACCCGGTCACGGGCGGCATCACCTTCACGTATGGCGGGGTCGAGGTCGGCGACGACGGCGCCGTGACGCGCGCCGACGGCAGCGCGATCGCCGGGCTCTACGCCTGCGGCGAGATGGTGGGCGGCGTGTTCTTCAACGGTTATCCGGGCGGGTCGGGGCTGACCTCCGGCGTGGTGTTCGGCCGGCGCGCGGGCTACGGCGCCGCGGCCGGGGCGGGCCGCTGAGCGGCGCGGTCGATCGCGGGCGCGCGCCGCCCTGGGCGCCTGGGGGAGGCGAGCCGCCGCCGTCCCGGATGCCGCGGCGGCCCATCGCCCCCTGTCCGTGATCCCGCGGTGGGCGTAGAAGCCCCCCATGCCCGCCCGTCAGGCCGTCTTCACCATCTCCCGCGGCGTCCCGTTCCTGCCGACGCTCGCCGCCGCGCTCCTCTCCGGGCGGCTCGTCGGGCCGGTGGCCGACGACCCGCTGGCGCTCGCCGCGGTCACCATCTACCTGCCGACCCGCCGCGCCGCCCGGGCGCTCGCCGCGATCCTGGCCGACAGCCTCGGCCGGGACGCGCCCGGACAGGCCACGCTTCTCCCCCGGATGATCCCCCTCGGCGAGGCCGACGAGGCGGAGCTCGACCTCGCCGCCGAGCCGCTGCTCGAGGACAACGCCGACCCGCTCAGCGTCCCGATGCCGCCGCTGGAGCGCCGCCTGATCCTCGCCCGCCTCGTCCAGGCCTGGGCCAAGACCGTCGACCGGACCCTGCTGCCGCTGAACGCCGAGGTGCCGTTCCTGGTGCCGTCCTCCCCCGCCGACGCGGTCGGGCTCGCGGGCGATCTCGAGCGGTTGATGGACGCCCTCACGGTCGAGGGCCTGCCCTGGTCGGAGATCGGCGCCGCCGTCGAGGCCGAGTATTCCCGCTACTTCGGCCTGACCCTCGACTTCGTGAAGATCGCCGCGGAGAACTGGCCCAAGCTGCTGGCCGAGCGGGGCCTCGCCGATCCCGTCGCCCGCGCCCGCGGCCTCCTCCTCGCCGAGGAGCGGCGCCTGTCGCGCAGCGCCACGCCGGATCCCGTGATCGTCGCGGGCTCCCTCGGCTCCGTTCCCGCCACCGCCCGCCTGATCGCCGCCGTGGCGAAGCTGCCGCGGGGCGCCGTGGTGCTGCCGGGCCTCGACCTCGACCTCGACGCCGCCGGCTGGGACGGCATCGACACCGGCGAGGGCTTCTCCCGCGTGATCGCCCACGGCCATCCGCAGGCGGTGCTGCACCGGTTGCTCGGGCCGGAGAACCTGAACCTCGACCGCGCGGCGATCGTCGCCCTCGACGAGCCCGATCCCGGCCAGGCGGCCCGGGCAGCGCTGCTGTCGCAGGCCCTCCGACCGGCCGACACCACCGACGCCTGGGCTGCCCTGGACCCGGAGGCGCGCGACGCCACCGCGCGCCACGGCCTCGACGGGGTGGCGCTCGCCGAGGCCGCCGACGAGCGCGAGGAGGCGCTGGTGGCGGCGGTGGCGCTGCGCGAAGCGCTCCAGACGCCCGGCGCCACCGCGGCCCTGGTCACGCCCGACCGCGGACTCGCCGGCCGGGTCGCCGTCGAACTGCTGCGCTGGGGCATCGTGGCGGAGGATTCCGCAGGGCTGGCGCTCGCCGGCAGCCCGGCCGGCCGGCTGGCGCGGCTCGCGGCCGAACTCGCCGCCGACCTCGCCCGCGATCAGGCGGACGCGATCCCGGCCCGGCTGATCGCCCTGCTCGCGCACCCGATGGTGCGTCTCGGCCTGCCGCGCGCCGACGTGGTGCGCGGGGCCGCGGCCCTGGAGATCGGCCTGCTGCGCGGTCCGGTCCCGGCCGCGGGCTTCGGCGGCCTGCGCGATGCCCTCGCGGCCGAGCGCGCCGGCCCACCCGAGCACCGGCCCCGGGCCAAACGCCGCCTGAAGGACATCGACTGGGAGCTGGCCGTCGACCTGCTCGACCGGCTGGACCTCGTGTTCCGGGACTTCCCGGGTCCGGACGGCGCCGGGGATTGCGACCTCGTCACCACGGCCGCGCGTCACCGGGAGGCCTGCGACCGGCTGATCGCCGGGCCGGAGGACGCCCCCGAGGAGAACATGGACGGGTCCCTGTCCTGCCTCGACGCCCTGTTCGACGACCTGGAGATGGCCGAGCCCGGCCTGATGCCGGGGCGGTTCGACGATTACGCTACCTTCTTCACGGCGCTCGCCCGCGAGCGAACGGTCGCCTGCACGGGCGAGGCGCCGCATCCGCGGCTGCGGATCCTCGGCCTGCTGGAGGCGCGCCTCCTGTCGGTGGACCGGGTGGTGCTCGGCGGCCTGGACGAGGGCGTCTGGCCGGTGCGCACGCTGACCGACGCGTTCCTCAACCGGCCGATGCGTGAGCGGGTCGGCCTCAACCCGCCAGAGCGCCGCATCGGCCAGATGGCCCACGACTTCGTGCAGGCGCTCGGCTGCCGGGACGCGGTGATCACCCGCGCGCTGAAACGCGAGGGCGCGCCGACCGTGCCGTCACGCCTGATCCAGCGCCTGCGCGCGCTCTCGGGCGACACCCGGTGGGAGGCCGTGCTGGAGGCGGGGCGCCGCTTCACCGACTGCGCGGCCCGGCTCGACGCGGCCCCGCCGCAGCCTCGGCTGAAGCGCCCCGCGCCGAAGCCGGATCCGGCCCTGTTCCCGCGCTCGCTCAGCGTCACCGAGATCGAGACGCTGGTGCGCGACCCCTACAGCATCTTCGCCCGCCACGTGCTCGGGCTCGATCCCCTCGACCCCCTGGCGGCCGCGCCGGGCGTCGCCACCCGCGGCTCGCTGGTGCATGACGTCTTCGCGGAATTCGCCGGCCGCCATTCCGGGGGCCTGCCGCGGGATCCGGCGGAGCGGCTGCTCAACCTCGCGGTGAACGCCTTCGCCGATATCGAGGCCAAGTATCCGAACCTCTACGCCGAGTGGTGGCCGCGCTACGAGCGCATGGCCTCGTCCTATCTCGATTGGGAGGCGCAGCGCCGGCCCGGCCTGACCCGGGTGTTTCCCGAGGTCTCCGGGCGCTGGGTGATCCCGATGGGGCGGGAGACCTTCACGCTGCGCGCGCGGGCCGACCGGATCGAGATGCGCCCCGACGGCACCGCCTGCATCGTCGACTACAAGACCGGCGCGCCGCCCTCGGGGAAGATGATCTTCTCCGGCTTCTCACCGCAGCTCACCCTGGAGGCGGCGATGCTGATGCACGGCGCCTTCGCGGATCTGCCGGCCGTGACGGCGACGCCGGACCTGCTCTACGTCCACGCCTCGGGCGGCCGGAAGCCGTTCCTGCCGATCCCCGTGAAGCCGCCCCGGGGTGAGGCGCGCGACGTCCCGACGATCGTGGCCGAGCACGCCCAGCGCCTGCGGGGACTGGTCGCCCGGTTCATGACCGGCGAGGCGGCCTACACGGCCCGGCCCTACCCGCAATTCGCGAGCAAGTACGGGGCCTACGATCACCTCGCCCGGGTGCTCGAATGGTCGTTGGCCGGGGAGGAGGGCGGGGAGTAACCGTCCTCCTTGCTGCGATATATCCCGCCCGCGCCCGCATTCTGAGGTGAGGAGCGCAGCGGAGGCCTCGAAGGAGGCTTCCAGATGCCGCTGCGATCCCTGGAGCCCGCCTTCGAGGCGGCCTCGCCGCGCCTCAGGATAAGGGCGCAGGTGGGAGGCGGCTGCTAGATCTCAGAAGAACGCCTGCAGCCCCGTCTGCGCCCGGCCCAGGATCAGGGCGTGGACGTCGTGGGTGCCCTCGTAGGTGTTCACCGTCTCGAGGTTCTGGGCGTGGCGCATCACGTGGTACTCGCCCATGATACCGTTGCCGCCGTGCATGTCCCGGGCGGTGCGGGCGATATCCAGCGCCTTGCCGCAATTGTTGCGCTTGATCAGCGAGATCATCTCGGGCGCCATCTTGCCCTCGTCCATCAGCCGCCCGACCCGGAGTGAGGCCTGGAGACCGAGGGTGATCTCGGTCTGCATGTCGGCGAGCTTCTTCTGGACGAGCTGCGTCTGGGCGAGCGGCCGGCCGAACTGCTTGCGCTCCAGCGTGTAGCGGCGGGCGCGGTGCCAGCAATCCTCGGCGGCGCCCATGGCGCCCCACGAGATGCCGTAGCGCGCCCGGTTGAGGCAGCCGAACGGCCCCTTGAGCCCGGAGACGTTCGGCAGCAGCGCGTCCTCGCCGACCTCGACCCCCTCCATGACGATCTCGCCGGTGGTGGAGGCGCGCAGCGACAGCTTGCCCTTGAGGGTCGGCGCGGACAGGCCCTTCATGCCCTTCTCGAGCACGAAGCCGCGGATCGCGCCCTCGTGGGCGTCCGACTTCGCCCAGACCACGAACACGTCCGCGAAGGGGGCGTTCGAGATCCACATCTTGGCGCCGGAGATGCGGTAGCCGCCGTCGATCTTCTCGGCCTTGGTCTTCATGCCGGCCGGGTCCGAGCCGGCATCCGGCTCGGTGAGGCCGAAGCAGCCGATCCACTCGCCCGAGGCGAGCTTCGGCAGGAATTTCTTGCGCTGCTCCTCCGAGCCGTAGGCGTGGATCGGGTACATCACCAGGGAGGATTGCACGCTCATCATCGAGCGGTAGCCGGAATCCACCGCCTCGACGGCGCGCGCCACCAGCCCGTAGGCGACGTAGGAGGCGCCGGCGCAGCCGTACTCCTCGGGCAGGGTCACGCCGAGGAGACCGAGCTCGCCCATCTTCCGGAACAGGCCCGGATCGGTCTTCTCGTCGGCGTAGGCCTCGACGATCCCGGGCAGGAGCTGCTCCTGCGCGAAGCTCTGGGCGACGTCGCGGATCGCCCGCTCGTCCTCGGTGAGCTGGTCCTCCAGGAGGAACGGGTCATCCCAGACGAAGCTCGGGGAGGCCGGGGCCGACGGGGAGGCGCTGCCCGGGGGGCGCATCGGGGCGTTCATGGGGATTCCTCGCCTGAGAGGGGTGCGTTGGGCTTCGAGAGCCGGTGCTTGTGCCTACCCTAGACCCGCGGGGCGCGGCGTCCAACGCTCCGGGTGACGCGGAGGGCCGGGCATCATGCCCGCCCGAGGAGCATGAGCCACGCCACGGTCGTGACCGGCGCCAGCAGCGTCGAGACCAGCACCGAAGCCGCGACCATGCCGGTCTCCGTCCGGTAGCGCGCGGCCAGCAGGTAGGCGTTGATCCCGACCGGCATGGCGGCGAACAGGGTCGCGACCCCCGCGTAGGCCGGCGGCATCGAGAACACGTGGAAGGCCAGGATCCACACGGCCAGCGGGTGCAGGAGGTTCTTCAGGAGCGCGATCACCAGCGCGCCCTTGAGGTCGAACAGCACCCGGTAGCGCTTCAGGCCGGCACCCAGCGCCACCAGCGCGCAGGTCGAGGCCGTGCCCGCGAAGGCGTCGATCAGCGATCGCGCGATGCCGGCCGGGGCGAGACCGAGACCCTTCATGGCCATGCCGATCAGCAGCGCCAGGAAGATCGGGTTCCGCAGGAGTACGAGGACGAGCCCGCGGATCCGCGCCAGGACCGGCAGGCCGGAATCGGATTCGATCAGGAAGGTGGCGCTGCCCATCATCAGCGGCAGATGCACGGCGAGCAGCATGAACAGCGGGAAGGCGCCGGCCTCGCCGTAGGCCTGGAGGATCATGGGGACGCCGACGAACACGGTGTTCGACTGGCTGGCCGCGAATCCGTGCAGGATGGCGCCCCGCCGCTCGATCCCGGCCCGCCGGCGGGCGATCAGCGTGCCGACGAACCACGAGATGCCGGCACCGCCGAAATACGCGACCCAGTAGGACCACGCCACGGTCCCGTTCATCCCGGGCTTCGTCAGCGTCGCGATGATCAGCGCCGGGACGGCGACCGCGAAGACGTATTCCGACAGGCCGTCGCTCACCTTGTCGGAGAGCAGCCCCGCGAGCGCCGCGCCCCAGCCGATCAGGACGATCCCGAAGATCGGAGCGATGATGGCGAGGGCGTTCACGGTTCCGGTCGGCATGCGGGGCGGGAGGCCCGCCCATAGCACGCACCGGAACCCTCCGGCGCCGGCGCCGGGAGAATGGGTCGCCGGCGCGCGCCGCGTCGCTTACTTCTTGTCCAGCACCTTCATCGGGTCGACCCGCTGGCTCGCGGGCGGCTCCTTGGTCAGGTTGGTGCCGCTCTCGCGCTGCGCCTTCACGTCCTGCGGGGAACCCGGGCCGCCCACCGCCCGGCCGCCCGCGTCGCTCTGCGTCGGCACCGTGCCGGAGGCGAGTTCGAGGCACGTCACCATCTCGACGTAGGACGGATAGCCCCCCGCCTTGAACTGGTCCTGGCACTGCCGCTTGGCCGCGGGCGAATAGGTGGCCCAGTGGCGCTCGGCCTCCTTCCTGGCCTCCCGCTCGGAGCGGAGGCAGCCGTCGTAGTTGGCCTGATCGCTGATGCTGGTGTTGGCCACCTGGGACGACCGGCAGGTCTTCTCGACGTCGAGGGTCGGCACGGCGTCGGCCCGGGCGGCCGGCGCCAGAATGAGGAGCGCGAGACAGCCGGGGACCATCGCGCGGAAACGAGTCGTCATGTCGTAGGGCTCGCGATCTGTGGCGCTCTGCGCCGACGGAAGTGCCGGCACAACGCGCCAGAACCGGGTTCGGCACCACGGGGTTTTCGCGGTTCAGCCGCCATGCGCGCCGCGCAGCGCCCGATCGAGGTCCTCGTACAGGTCGTCCGTGTCCTCGATGCCGGTGGACAGCCGCAGCAGATCCGGCGGGCAGGGGCTGCCCGGACCTTCCACCGAGGCGCGGTGCTCGATCAGGCTCTCGACGCCGCCGAGCGACGTCGCCCGCTTCCACAGCCGCACCCGCGCCGCGGTGGCGATGGCGCCGGCCTCGCCGCCGGCGACCCGGATCGACAGCATGAAGCCGAACCCGTCCCGCATCTGCCGGCGGGCGACCGCGTGTCCGGGATCGTCGGGCAGCCCCGGATAGAGGACGCGGGCGACGTTCGGATGCCCGCTCAGGCGCTCGGCGAGCCGCAGGGCACCGGCCGCCTGCGCGGCCGCGCGCAGGTGCAGGGTCCGGAGCGAGCGCATCAGCAGGTAGGCCTCGAACGGCCCGAGGATGCCGCCGCTGCCCGCCCGGATGCTCCGGATCCGCTCCCAGAACGCGTCCGTCCGCGCGCCCGCCAGCACGCCCGCCACCACGTCGGAATGGCCGTTGAGGATCTTGGTGGCCGAGTGCATCACGATGTCGGCGCCGCATTCCAGGGGGCGCGTGTGGACCGGCGAGGCGGCGGTCGAATCGACGGTGAGGCGCGCGCCCGCCGCGTGGGCGATCCCGGCCGCGGCGGCGATGTCGGTGATCGTCCAGAGCGGGTTGCCGGGGGTCTCGATCCAGACGAGCTTGGTCCGGCCGGGCTCGATGGCGGCCCGCAGGGCGTCCAGGTCGTCCGTGTCCACGAAGGTGAGCGCGAGGCCGCGCCGGGGTGCCTCCTCGCGCAGCCAGCGCTTCAGCGCCCAGTACATGACGGTGCCGGCCACCACGTGGTCGCCGGGCTCCAGGGCGCCGAACACCGCCGTCGCCGCCGCCATCCCGGAGCCGAACAGCAGGGCTCCGGCCCCGGCGCCCTCCAGCATCGCCAGGACGGATTCGGCCTCGCGCACCGTGGCGTTGTCGGGCCGCGCGTAGCTGTAGCCGGAGCTGTAGCCGTTGTCGGGATCGCGGATGAAGGTGGTGGAAACGTGCAGCGGCATCACCACCGCCCGGGTCTCGGGCTCGATCCGGCCCATCGCCTGGGCGGCGCGGCTGCGCCGGGTGAAGTCCGGCGCGGCGTCGCCCTGGCTATCCGTCGGCCCCTGCGGCGCGTTAGGCTGTGACATCTGGCGATTCTCGGCGGATGGAGACGGGCGCGTGCCACGGCACGGGGGGCCCGGCAAGCCGCGCGCCCCCGGCCCCATTCTAAAGCCGCGCCCCGTGGAGACGAACGACCATGATTGCCGCCACACGCGTCCCCGAGGGGATGCCCCTGCCGCGCTGGCTGCGCCTCGCCGCCGCGATCCTGCCGGTGGCGGCCACCGCGGTCGTCGGCTCGGTGGCGACCCAGGCCGAGATCCCGGGCTGGTACGCGAGCCTGAACAAGCCGGTCTTCAACCCGCCGAACTGGGTGTTCCCGGTCGCCTGGACGCTCCTCTACACGATGATCGCGGTGGCGCTCTGGCGGCTCCTCGGCGCCAGGCCGGGCACCGGACCGGGCCGCCAGGTCTGGTGGCTCGCCCTGGCCGCCTTCCTCGTGCAGCTCATCCTCAACGCCGCCTGGACGCCGGTCTTCTTCACGGCCCACGCCATCGGCGCGGGGCTGATCGTCGTGGCGATGCTGCTGGTGATGGTGCTCTGGACGATCCGCCTGACCTGGCGGTTCGACCGGACTGCGGCCTGGCTCCTCGTGCCCTACGCCGCCTGGGTCGCCTTCGCGACGCTCCTCAACGCCGCGATCCTGCGGATGAACTGAGCCCGCATCGAGCCCGCATCCCGGCGTCAGGACTCGCCGGCCGCCTTCTCCTCGCCGGCCGGTCGGCCGTCGTCGCGGGCGCGGTGGAGGAGGAAGATCGCGAAGACCATGGTGACGATCAGGCCCGCCAGCACCCCGAGCTCGATCATCGAGGCGTTGAACAGGGCCTGCTTCTCGGGCGACCAGTCCTTGGCGTGGGTGATCTCCGAGGATTGCAGGGTGATCACCAGCACCCGCCGGATCGACGCGATCAGGCCGACGATCAGGAACGGCTCGCAGGTCAGCGTCCCCGACCGCATCGACACCCGCACCGTGTGCAGGATCTCGATCAGCATCAGCAGGAACAGCAGCCGGTCGATCACCTCCAGGATCTGCGCGGCGCCCCCGAGCGCCCGCATGGCCTCCCAGGTCAGCCCCGCGGCATCGACCAGCGCGATGAAGGCGGTGAGCGCCAGCAGGAGGCCGAGGGCCGCGTAGATCGCGTGCTCGGTGTGCAGGAAGATCGCGCTGGCGATCTTCGTCAAGCGTCCCTGTTCTTCTGATATGTCCGACATCATTCCCCCCTGGAACAGGCCGAGACGATCAGCTTCGAGCGCGCGCGTCCAGTCCGGCCGTCCGTTCGGACGATCGATCGCGATGGATCGTGGCGTTAGGCCGCTGCCCCGGAAGATCGGCCCTCAGTGGAAGAACGGCAGGGCGTGCGGCGCGAGGTAGCCGAAGCCGAGGAGCGCCGCGCCGGCGAGCCCGAGGAAGCCCCCCGCGAAGACCAGCATGGCGATGCCGGTGATCACCTCCGCGGAGGCGAGCACGATCCCGATCTGGAAGGCTGCCGAGGCCAGCTCGTAATGGTGGTAGCGCAGGAGTGCGAGGTCGCGCCGCTCCTCCGACGCCCGCGCCTTCGCGGTCAGCTCCTTGCGGCCCTCGCCGGTGGCGGGCTCCGACTCCCACCGGGCCAGGGTCTTGGTCCACTCGGCGCGCTTGGCCGCGATCGCGTCCTGATTGGGCCCGGGGGGGAGGAGCGCCAGGGCCTCGTCGGCGGTCTTGAGCACCGTCGAGCGGATGGTGCGCGCCTGGAAGTAGGCCCACTGGTTCGCGGCCTCGACATTGGCGCCGATCGAGTCCGTCTGGGACGCCTTGCCCAGCGTCTCGCTGAAGGCGAGGAACAACGCCAGCACCGAGATCAGCAGCGCGACGCGCTTGTTCGATCCTTCGACAGCCCCGTGACCACCCGACATCGTTCCGCAAATCCCCTGTGATTCGATGCGGCCGAGTCACAGCCCATCGCGGCGCCGCGCGCAATGCGCGAGCCGCCCTCCCTGCCTATTCGGCGGCGATCCGCGGCGCCGACGGGCGGCCGTCATTGGCGGGATGGGCCGGATCGAACGCGACCTCGTCCTGCGGGTCGTCGCGCTCGCCGACGAAGCGGCCCAGCAGGCGCCCCAGCACGCGCGACAGGTCGTCCATCAGGACGAAGATCGCCGGCACGAACACCAGCGACAGCACGGTCGAGACGATCAGGCCGCCGATCACCGCCACCGCCATGGGCGCGCGGAACTCGCCGCCGATCCCCAGCGCCATCGCGGACGGCACCATGCCGGCCGCCATGGCGATGGTCGTCATCACGATCGGCCGGGCGCGCTTGCGGCCCGCATCGACGATGGCGGTGTTGCGGTCCACGCCGGCGTGGATCTGCTCGACGGCGAAGTCCACCAGCATGATGGCGTTCTTGGTGACCACGCCCATCAGCATCAGGATGCCGATGACCACCGGCATCGAGATCGGCATGTGGCAGATCAGGAGCGCCAGGATCGCGCCGCCGATCGAGAGCGGCAGCGAGAACAGGATGGTCAGCGGCTGCAGGAAGTTGCCGAACAGCAGGATCAGCACGCCGAACACCATCATCAGGCCGGCGCCCATGGCCAGCGCGAAGCCCTCGAACACCTCGCCCATCACCTCGGCGTCGCCGGTCTGGCTGATCGTCACCCCGGGCGGCAGGTTCTTGGCGGTCGGCAGGTTCATGACCTTCGAGATCAGCTCGGCCAGGGCGTCCGTGCCCTGCATGTCGCCCTCGAGGGCGACGCGCACGGCGCGGTCGTAGCGGTCGATGCCGGTCGGCCCCTGGCCGAGGCTGATATCGGCCACCGTCGCGAGGGGCACGGCGGCCCCGCCCTTCACCGGCACCTTCAGGGTCTCCAGTTCGGAGAGCCGGCCGCGCAGGCTCTCGGGGAGCTGCACGCGGATCGGCACCTGCCGGTCCGCCGCGTTGAACTTGGCGAGGTTCATGCCGATGTCGCCGATGGTACCGACCCGAACCGTCTCCGCGATGGTGTCGGTGGAGACGCCGAGATCGGCCGCCACGCCTGGCTTCGGCCGGATCCGGACCTCCGTGCGGTCGAGGGGCGCGGTCGACATGACGTTGACGAGGTGCGGGACCTGCTGGGCCTCGCGCTGGAGCTTGGCCGCGGTCTCCGCCACGACGGCCTTGTCGGGGCCGGCGATGATCAGCGCGAGGTCGCGCTGGCCGCCCTCGCGCAGGGCCCAGAAGCGCAGGTCGGGCTCCTCCCTCAGGATCGCGGCGACCTCCGCGTCGACCTGCTTCTGGGTCTTGTCGCGGGTGTTCTTCGGGGTGAGATTGATGGTGAGGCTGGCGAGCCGCACCTCCTTCTTGGCCGGCAGCTGGCGGCCGCCGTCCACGAACACGCTCTTCACCTCGGGGAGCGCGCGGATCTTGCCGACGATCCGGTCCGCGACCCGGACCGTGTCGGGCAGGCGGGCGCCGGGCGGCAGCTCGACAACGAACAGCGTGCGGGCCTGATCCTCCGCCGGCAGGAAGCCCGCGGGCAGCAGGCCCGTGGAGGCGATGGACGCGGCGAAGCACGCGATGCCGAGCACCAGTGTGATGAACTTGTGCCGCACCGACCACGCCACCAGCCGGGTGTAGCCGCGCATCACGACGCCGTCGCGCTCGTGGTCCGGCCCGTGGTCGCGCAGAAAATAGGCGGCGAGCAGCGGCGTGATCAGCCGCGCCACCAGCAGCGACATGAACACCGCCGCCGCGATGGTCAGGCCGAACTGCTTGAAGTACTGGCCCGCGATCCCGCCCATGAACGACACGGGCGAGAAGATCGCGATGATCGTCGCCGTGATCGCGATGACCGCGAGCCCGATCTCGTCGGCGGCCTCCAGGGAGGCGCGGTAGGGCGACTTCCCCATCCGCATGTGGCGGACGATGTTCTCGATCTCCACGATCGCGTCGTCGACGAGGATGCCGGTGACCAGCGTGATCGCCAGCAGGCTGACCGCATTGAGCGAGAAGCCCAGCGCGCTCATCACCCAGAAGGTCGGCAGCACCGAGAGAGGCAGCGCCACGGCGGCGATCAGGGTCGCCCGCCAGTCGCGCAGGAACAGCAGCACCACAACCACGGCGAGGGCCGCGCCCTCGATCAGGCCCATCATGGCCGAGTGGTAGTTGCCGATGGTGTTGTCGACGCTGGTGTCGATCAGGTCGAACCGCACGTTGGGGTTCGCCGCGTGGAGCGCCGCGATCTTCTTGGCGACCCCGACCGAGACGTCGGCGTCGCTCGCGCCGCTGGCGCGGGAGATCGCGAAGGCCACCACCGGCTCGCCGTTGAAGCGCGCGAAGGTGCGGGGCTCCTCGGCGGTGTCCGAGAGGGTCGCCAGCTCGTCGAGGCGGACCTTGCGGTTGCCCGGTACGACGATGGAGGTCTTGGCCAGCGTGTCGAGGCTCGCCGAGGCGGCGAGCGCCCGGATCGACTGCTCCTGGCCGCCGACCTCGGCCCGCCCGCCGGCCATGTCGGCCGAGGTCAGGCGCAACTGCCGGTTCACGTCCGCGGCGGTGATGCCGAGGGCCAGCAGCCGGTCGGGCTTCAGGGTGACGCGGATCTCGCGGGCGACGCCGCCGAGGCGCTCGACGCCGCCGACCCCCTTCACGCTCTGCAGGCCGCGCGCGACCACGTCGTCCACGAACCACGACAGGTCCTCCGGCATCATGGCGGGCGCGGAGGCGCCGTAGACCATGATCGGCAGGCCGGCGATCTCGACGCGGGAGACGATCGGCTCGTCGATGGTGCGCGGCAGGTTCTGCCGGATCTTGGCGATGGCGTCCTTGACGTCGTTGGTCGCCCGATCCTGGTTCACCTCCAGGCGGAACTCGATCGTGGTGGTGGAGGTGCCCTCCGTGATGGTCGACAGGATGTGCTTGACGCCCTTCACCCCGGCCACCGAATCCTCGACCCACTTCGTGACCTGGGTCTGCAATTCGGAGGGGGCCGCCCCCGACTGGGTGATCGTCACCGAGACGATCGGGATGTCGATGTTCGGGAACCGGGTGATCGGCAGGGCGCGGAAGCTCACCAGCCCCAGGATCATCAGGACCAGGAACAGGACCACTGAGGGGAGCGGCTTGCGGATCGCCCAGGCGGAGACGTTGAGGCGCATGCTTCTGTCCTACCGCGGGGCCGCGTCGGCCATGGGCGCCGCCATCGGCGTATCGGTCGACGGTACGGCACGCACCCGGTCGCCGTCGCGCAGGAAGCTGCCGGCGCGGGCCACGATGCTCTCGCCGGCGGCGACGCCCGAGCGGATCTCCGTGTAGCCCTCCGAGGAGAGGCCCGTGGTGACCGGCCGCGCCTCGACGCGCCCGTCCTTCGCCACCAGCACGCTGGCCCGGCCGTCCGCCGCGTAGAGCAGGCTGGATACCGGGACCGCGACGCCCGTGCGGCGGGCCACCTCCACGTTGCCGCGGGCGAAGGCGCCGATGCGCAGGGCCGGATCCTCCCCGAGCCGGATCCGGACCTTGCCCAGCCGCGTCGCGCGGTCGACCTCGGGATAGACGCGGCGCACCTTGCCGGTGAGGCGGCGGCCATCGTCGAGATCGAGGCTCGCCGGGTTGCCGACCTGAAGGCGCGCCAGCGACGTCTCGGGCACCTCACCCTCCAGTTCGATCTCGCCCCGGGCGATCAGGCGGAACAGCGGCTCGCCCACGGCGGTGGCGGTGGCGCCGATCCGGGCGGTGCGGCGGTTGATGATGCCGGCTTCCGGTGCGCGGATGTCGGCCCGGGCGCGCCGGAGGGCGATCTCGGATCCCGAGGCCCGCGCGGTCGCGAGGTCGGCCTGGGCGGATTGCAGCCCGCCCTTGGCGGCGGCGACGCGCCCCTCGGCCCCCTGCGCCGCAGAGACGCGCTGTTCCAGCACGGCCGCGGTGGCGTTGCCGGTCTTGGCGAGGGCCTGGGCCCGCTCCAGCGCCTGCTTGGCCTCCACGTTGGCGGCCTCCGCCTGGACGATCTGACTCCGCGCCTGGACGATGGCGGCCTCGGCCCGGGCGACCGCCGCGGCGTTCGAGGCCTCCTGGGTGGCGATCATCTCCAGCGACAGCCTAGCGAGCACCTGGCCCTTCGTGACGCGATCCCCCTCCTCGACCAGAAGGTCGGTGATGCGCAGGCCCTCGACCTCGGGGGAGACGAGGATCTCGTCGCGGGGCACCAGCGTCCCGGTGACGACGGCGCGCTCGACGATCTCGCGGCTCTCCGCCGGGACCACGGTGACCGCAGGCGCGATGGCGGCGGCATCGGGGACGGCGGCGGTCTCGACGGCGCGGACCGGCGCCGCGGCGAGCATCGCGAGCCCGCACAGGAGACCCAGGCGGGGCGCGCGCCAGCGGACGTACTTCACGACGGGAGCCTCACATGCGGTACGTGACTGGTATCGCCTCTCCCTCGCTGTGCAGGCCGGCGTTTTCATGGCGAGTTATCCTGAACACCCGCCAGCATAGCGCCGTCGGCGCGCGCCGTCCGCCGGACCTCGCGCCGCAGGTGAGGGCGCGACGCGGATCGTAGCAGTTTAGCTTTTTCAGGCTGCAACCGCGCTCCAATAGAGACGTTAACGGGACGATAGTCTTCTCGCGCCCGGGAAAGAATCGATGAGCATCTTTCAGATCAAGCAGACGAAGAGCGGCGCCGTGCTCTGGACCGGCGCGGCCGACAACGAGCAGACGGCCCTCGACGCCATGGCGCGCGAGGCCGGCTACCGCGACTTCTCGGCGCTGCCGGACGCCATCCGGGCCGACGGGATCGAGGCCGCGAAGCTCGACCTGAACGCCTGATCGGTTCGGCGGCCGGCCGCGCGGAACCGGTCGGGATCTCCGTCCGCGACGGGCGTTCCCGTCACCCGCAGTCGCGCTGCCCGATGAGCGCCTCGATGGTCGCCGCACAGTCCCGCACGGCGTCCGGCCGGTGCAGCGCGCCGATCACGGCGGGGTCGAGGGCGAGCCCCGCCCGCACCAGCGCCGGCCATGCGGCAGCCGGCGGCCAGCCCTCGTGCACGATCGCGGCGCCAAGCCGTGCCAGCGCTTCGGCCTTCTCGGTCTGCTCGCCATAGGCCCGCTCCTCCGGCAGGCAGATGAACCGCTTGGCTTGCCCGGCGGCCAGCGCCACGACGCCGTCGCCGCCGCCGCCGATCAGCAGCGACGCCCGGGCGACCCGCGCCTCGACGTCGGAGACCCAGCCGTGCAGGTGCAGGTTGTCCGGCGTCGCGCCGGAACCCGAGACCGGCCCCAGGACGTGCCATGGCCGGTCCGGCACGGACCGGGCCGCCGCCGCGAGGTCCGCGACGTGCCCCCCCGCGCCGCCGCGGCCGAACACCACGACGATGTCGCGGCTCGCCTCGGGCGGGGCCTGTGCCGCCGCCCCGAGGAAGCCCGCATAGACCGTCTTGGCCCGGACCCAGTCCGGCACCCCCGCGCCGTCGAGGGCTGCCGGGAAGGGGGCGAGGATCCGCGCGGCGCTCCGGAAGGCTTCGAGATGCGGCTGGTCGGTCCGGGTGCCGGCGAGCCGCACCACCACGGTCGGCACCGACAGGAGGCGCGCGAACAGCGCCACCTCCACCGAGACATCCACCACGATGAGGGCCGGTTCCGTCCGCGCCACCCAGTCGGCGATGCGCGCCATCCGGGTTCGCACGCCGGGATGGTTCAGGGGCGCGTAGTGCAGGGCTTCCGGCCGCCCGGCCGCGCCGTCCAGGCCGTCGAACGCGGCCAAGCCGTCCAGCGGGCGGTCGTCCGGCAGGTTGAGGATGTCGAGCCCGGCGGTGTCGAACCCGGTGAGCGTGCCGAGGATCGTGCAGGGCCGGGGCAGGGCGGACGCGACGATGCGGGCGCGCTGGAGGTGGCCTGCGCCCTGATGATGGACGTACCAGCCGATCCCGCGGGTCACGCGGCGTCCCGCAGGGCGAAGGCCAGTGCGTCGAGGTCGGCGAGCGCCTGATCGAGGGGGCATTCCGGCGCCGGCGGGCTTCGCGACTCGAGGATGCGGTCGGCCCGCTCCACGAAGGCGATGTCGTTGGGGCAGGCACCGACGGCGGCGAGATCGTCCGCGCCGAGCCCGAGTCGCGCGCAGGCGGCGGTGCGGGCCGCGGGGGCGAGGTGGAACGCCCGGCGCAGGGCCGCCCGCCGCAGGATCAGGGCCTGCCAATGGGCCGCCTCGGGCAGGAGATAGGCTTCGCCGTCGCGGACGCGGACGCGGCGGGCCATCTCGGTGGCCATGCCGCCGGAGACCCGGCCCTGATGGCGCGCCGAGACCATCACCTGCACGTCCGGGCAATGGCGCAGGCGGGCGCCCTGGGCCCGCAGCAGCCCGACCAGCGCGTTGTCCTCCCCGCAGGGCAGCGGCGGCAGGCCGCCCACCGCCCGGTAGAGCGCGGCCGGCACGGCGAGGCTCGCCCCGGTGTGGTCGCCGTGCCGGGGGGCGGGATCGTGCGGCGGTGGATCGAGGATGTCCTCCAGGCGCCGGACGCCGGACCAGTAGCGCTCGATGCGCCCGTGCAGGGCCGCGAGCTCGGGATCCGTCGCGCCCTCGTCGTCGATCACGAGCCGGCCGCCGACCACGTCGGCGGAGCGCAGGGCGCGCCGATTGGCGGTGACCCAGTCGGCCGGCAGGCGGGCATCGGCGTCCGTGGTGAGCAGGATCCCGTCCGGTCCCGCCTCGGCGGCGAGCCAGTCGGCGCCGGCATCGAGGGCCATGCGCCGCGCGGTGCCGACATGGGCCTCCGGGCCGGCGAGCGTCACGTCGATGAGGCGGAGCGCCAGGGCCGCGAGGATGCCCGAAGCCTCCACGTCCCGGACCGCCGCGACGGTCCCGTCCGTGCAGTTGTTGGCGAGCACCACGACGCGCAGCGGCGCCCGGGCCGAGATGCCGTCCTGCGCGGCCAGCGAGGCGAGCAGGCGCGGCAGCCGCTCCGCCTCGTTCCGGGCGGGGATGCAGACCACGCAAGGGCGGGCCGCCGGGATGTCGGCATCGGTGGTCATGTCGGGTCTCCCGAGGCACCGTCAGGTTCGGTGAAGGAGAGGGGCGCCCGTTCGGGAAGGGCGCGGATGTCCGGTCTCAGCCCCGTCCGCCGGCGACGCGCAGCGTCGGCTGCGCCCGCTCGGCGCACCGCGCCATCACGGCATCGTAGGCGTCCAGGTAGCGTTCGGTCATGGCCGTGGCGTCGTAGAGCGCCTCGGCCCGGTCGCGGCAGGCCCGGCGCGACAGGCCGGCGGCTTCTCGGATAGCCACCGCCAGGTCCTGCGGATCGTCCGGACGACCGAGCCGGCCGCAGGAGGCGTCGAGGATGTCGGGCATGGCGCCCCGGCGGAAGGCGGCGACCGGCGTGCCGCAGGCCAGCGCCTCCGCCACGACGAGGCCGAAGGGTTCCTCCCAGCGCGGCGAGACGATCGCCACGCGGGCGCGCCCGAGATGGTGCGCCAGGTCCCGGTGCGAGAGGTGGCCGAGATGGGTCAGGTCCGGCCCGAGCCGCGGGGCGATCTCGGCGTCCCAGTAGGCTGGATTGAGCCGGGGGCCCGCGAAGGTCAGGGGCAGCCCGGCCGCGCGCGCCGCGTCGATGGCGAGGTGCAGTCCCTTCTCGGGCACGATCCGGCCGGACCAGAACGCGTAGGCCGGGGCATCGGCCCGCTCGGAGAACGCGAAGGTCGAGAGGTCGACGCCGTTATCGACCACCTGCGCGCCGGGAACGATCTCCGCCCATTCCTGGGCCAGGGACGCGGACACGGCCAGGAAGGCCATGTCGGGATCGGCCTCCACGACGCCGCCGACGAGGGATTCGAAGGGCGGCGTGTGCAGCACCGTGATCCAGGGCAGGCCGAGCCGGCCGCTCTCGCGCAGCGGCAGCGCGTGCAGGGCGTTGTTGTGGACGAGATCGAAGCCGCCGGAAGCGACCATCTCCATCATCCGCCGGTAGGCATCCGCCTCCGCGCGGTCGATCGCCTCCTCGCGCTCCGGATCCAGCAGCGCATCGCCGGTGGGGTCGCACAGCATCACGGGATCGAGCGCCGGATCCGAGCCGCGGCTGGCGAACAGCGTCACGTCGTGCCCGCGCCGCTTCAACGCGACGGTGAGGAGATGCGTGTGCATCTCCAGGCCGCCGGCGTAGGGCTGGCCGATCGGGTACTTCAGATGTGCGAGGACAGCGATCTTCACGCGCGCACCGAATCCGGTTGGGTGGGGATTTCTGCCGCCCGCTGCGATCCGAAAGGACTTCTTTCCGCGGCGAGGGCGGCCGATATCATGCCGATTGTTTCTTCAACAAGCGTTGCGTTCCCGAGCCTGAAGCGACCGGAAACGTGGCGCTTGCCCGATCTCTAGGCCCGACGGCCTGAACCGAAGATGATCGAGATGGGGGGCCGCCCGTTCACCTCGCGCCGGCCCCGCGCGGTCGCCGGGCCCGCGGCGAGCTGTTAAGCTGAGACATCGCCGAACGCCCGAGGCGGTGCGGGCAGGGGAGGGGGCGTCGATGGGTCTTCCGGTGGGCTTGAGCGTCTTCGCGGTCGGCGTCGCGGCGCTCGCGATCATCACCCTGGCCGCGGGCGTGAAGATCGTTCCGCAGGGCTACGTCTACACGGTCGAGCGCTTTGGTCGCTACGCCCGCAGCCTCGAGGCCGGCCTCGGCCTGATTACCCCGTTCATCGAGCGCGTCGGCCGCCGGGTCAACGTCATGGAGCAGGTGATCGACGTCCCGAGTCAGCAGGCCTTCACCCGCGACAACGCCGGCGTCACCATCGACGCGGTGGTGTTCTATCAGGTGCTCGATGCGGCGCGCGCCTCCTACGAGGTCTCGAACCTCGATCTCGCGGCCACGACGCTGACGATGACCAACATCCGCACCGTGGTCGGCGCGATGGACCTCGACCAGCTGCTGGCCCACCGCGACGAGATCAACGAGCGGCTGCTCCGGGTGATGGACGCCGCGGCCTCGCCCTGGGGCGTCAAGATCAACCGGATCGAGATCAAGGACATCGTGCTGCCGGCCGACCTCGCCGGGGCCATGGCGCGCCAGATGAAGGCCGAGCGCGAGAAGCGGGCCTCGATCCTGGAGGCCGAAGGGCAGCGTGCCGCCGAGATCCTGCGGGCGGAGGGACGCAAGCAGTCGGCGATCCTGGAGGCGGAGGGCCGGCGCGAGGCCGCCTTCCGCGATGCCGAGGCGCGGGAGCGCTCCGCCGAAGCGGAGGCGGCGGCGACCGGGATGGTCAGCCGGGCGATCGCCGAGGGCGACATCGCGGCGGCGAACTTCCTGGTGGCGGAGAAGTACGTCGACGCGGTCCGGGCCATCGCCACCGCGCCCAATCAGCGGGTCGTCGTGGTGCCGATCGAGGCGGCGGCGCTGGCCGGGACGCTCGGCGGCATCGGCGAGCTCACCCGCAGCGTCTTCGGCGACGGGGCGGCGGCGCCCCGGCGTACGGGAACGCCGCCCAACGTCGCTCCGCCGCGGGCCTGACGCCGGTGACGCTCGCCACCCTCGCGGGGACCTTCGAGGCCCTCGGAGCTGCCTGGAGCTGGGTCATCGCCGGCCTCGTCCTCGCGGGCGCCGAGATCCTGGTGCCCGGGATGTTCCTGATCTGGCTCGGCCTCGCCGCCCTCACCACGGGGCTCGCGACCGCGGCGGTGCCCATGCCCTGGCAGGGTCAGACCCTGCTGTTCTCGGGCCTCGCGGTCGCCCTGGTGGGGATCGCGACCCGCCTGCACCGGCGCGGCGCGGCAGCCGCCGGCGCGAGCCTGAACCGCGCGGACCGGGGCCTGATCGGGCGCGAGGGCGTGCTCGACGAACCGATCGTGCAGGGCGCCGGCCACATCCGCTTCGACGACACCCTGTGGCGCGTCACCGGGCCCGACCTGCCGGCGGGCGGACGGGTGCGGGTCACCGGGATCAGCGGCACGGTCCTGCGGGTGGAGGCAGCCTGAGCCGCGCGGGCGCGGTCCGGCGCCCGCGCGGCGCCGGCCTCAGACGCGCCTGCCTCGCCCGCCATGCGGATGCGGGCGGGTGACGCGCGCGAGCAGGATCCCGAGCCCGACGACCGCGCCCGCGATGGCGACCTTCTCGACGAAGCCCGCCCGGTTGTGCGCGAGTTCGGAGCGGATGCCCATCTCGGCCGGCACGTTGGGGATCCGGCCGCGCCCGACATCGTCGACCAAGCCCTCGACGACGTTCACCCGGTCGGCCGCCATCAGCATGAGCCAGTGCGTCCACTGGGACTCGCTGTACTTGAACGCCTGACGGCGGATCATGCCGCTGAGCCCGCGCGGCGGCGTCGAGGTGCCGAGGACGGCCGGGAGCCTGTTGTGCTCGATCGAGGCCAGGATCTCGACACGCCGCGTCTGCAGCGGCGGGCGCTCCCAGCTCATGCCCGTGTCGTCGTCGCGCGACCGATCCCGCATCGGGTAGGTGGGATCGTTGCGCGGGTCGGCGTCGATGCCCCAGCCGGGGATCGTCGACGGATCGATGGGAAGGTTCCTCATCCGCATCTCCTCACGCGCGCGCTGTCGGGGGAACGAGAACCGGCTTGATGCAGCCGTCGAGCTTTGCCGAGAAGATGTGGTAGGCGTCCGCGATCTCCTCGAGCGGCACCTTGTGGGTGATGAGTTCCTTCGGGTTCAGGCGGCCGGCCTCGATGTGGTCGATCAGCTTCGGCAGCAGACGCTTCACCGAGGCTTGGTTGGCCCGCACGGTGATGCCCTTGTTCACGACGTTGCCGATGGGGATCATGTTGCCGGTGGGGCCGTAGACGCCCACGATCGAGACGGTGCCGCCCTTCTTGACCGCGTTGATCGCCCAGTGGAGCGCGATGGCGGAGCCGCCTTCGAGCTTCAGCTTGGTGCCCATGAGCGTGTGCAGGGCGTTGCCCGCCGCGTCGCCGCCGACGGCGTCGATGCAGACATCCGGTCCGAGCGAGTCGGTCGTCTTCTTCAGGAAGACGACCGGGTCTTCGATCGAGCGGAAGTTGTACACCTCGGCGGGGCAGTACCGTCTGGCGAAGTCGAGCCGGTACTCGACGTGGTCGATGACGATCACCCGGCCCGCTCCGAACAGCCACGCGGAACGGGCCGCCATGATGCCGACCGGGCCGGCGCCGAAGACCACGACGGTGTCGCCCTGCTTGATGCCCCCCATCTCGGCGGCCTGATAGCCGGTGGGCACGACGTCGGTGAGGAGCACCGCGTCGTCGAGGTCCATCGTCGGGGGAATCTTGCACGGACCCACATCGGCGTAGGGGACGCGGACGTACTCGGCCTGGCCGCCGTCGTAGCCGCCGGCGGTGTGGGAGTAGCCGTAGATCGCCCCGACAGCGGTCGCCTGGGCGTTCGATTCGTGGCAGTTCCCGAACAATCCCTGCTTGCAGAAGTGGCACTTCCCGCAGGCGATGTTGAACGGCACGATCACGTGGTCGCCGACGGCGAGATTGTTCACCCCGGACCCTGTTTCCTCCACCACGCCAATAAATTCGTGGCCGAACGTCATGCCGACACGCGTGTCGGGCACCATGCCATGGTACAGATGAAGATCAGAGCCGCAGATGCACGTCCGCGTGACCCGTATTACGGCATCCTGAACGTGCTCGCAGACGGGAACTGGCTTGCGGTCGAGCCGGACCCTGTAAGGTCCGCGATAGTTCATCGCCAGCATGCTGAGGCTCCCACATCCTTTGACTGCGGGAACCGCACGTATGAGTCGAAGTTCCCGGGCCTCTCGCGTGCTGGAGATCGAGCGTGTCCGGATCGGCTCAGCGTCGGTGATGCGGTGCGTGGCGCCCAGGGCCGCGCGTCATCCGAAGGCCCCCACCTCGTGCTGGATGATCCCGGAGATCTCGCGCGCCTGGTCGAACATCCGGCGGATCGGCTGGAACAGGTTGGCGTGCTCGGCCTCGTAGGTGCCGACATCCCGCGGGCCCGCCGGCTCGCCGAAGTTGAGGCCCAGCGTCGGATCGGGGGTGACCGGGAAGATCTCGTCCAGGAGCTTGAGGCAGCCGTCGATGTCGAGGCGCAGGAAGCGCTCCAGCAGCTGCTCGCGGGAGATGCCGGCCTGCGGCCGGAAACCCGGGATGTGCACCGCCAGGAACCAGATCCGATGGATCAGGGCGAGCCGCAGGGCATGCAGCAGCGTCAGCCGCGCCGACATGGCGGGCAGGTCGGGTGCGGCCGCCGACAGGGCGAGCCAGTCGCGGGTCAGCCGGCCGAACAGGCTCCGGAGCGCGGAGGCGAGGTCGAGGCGCTCCAGGGCTCCGGCGATCACCACCAGTTCGTCCCGGCGGAAATCCTTCTGCGTGCGCCGCGCCCGCTCCAGCCACACGGCCGGGTCGAGGGTGTCGATGTAGGCGCGCAGCACGTCGAGGTCGCCCACGGATGCCGCGTGCTGCACCAGGCGGAAGGCGCGGGAGAAGCGCACCGAGTCGCGGCGCATGTCGCGGAACAGGTCCGGCCCGCGCTGCGCGGCGCGGCCGATCCCGTGCAGCGAGTTCGCCAGGAAGCCGAGCTGGTGCAGGATCGCGTTGTTGGGGATCGCCCGCATCTGGCGCGGGTGGGTGATCCGGGCCGGGCCGCCGCTGTCGCTCTGGCGCGCCACGGGCCGGGAGCCCGTGCGGTCGATCAGGCTCGGGCCGAACGTGCCGAGCATCGCGGCGTAGCCCGGGTCGTCGACCAGGGATTCCATGTCCTGGCGGGCGGCGGTGAAGAATTCCAGGGCGAAGTCCGGCTCGGAGTAGATCGGATCCTCCCCGGCTTCGGCGCGCCGCGGGTGGTCATTCAGGGCGTAGTCCGAGAAGGTGTCGTCCTCCGTCACGTCCAGCGCGTAGACGTGCTCGGCGATGCGGGCGACGCTGGCCTGGGCCAGCGCCTCCGTGCCGTACAGCAGGTAGCCGTCGGTGCCCTGGAAGCTCGATTCGAGCCGCACCCTGATCCCGGCCTTGCGGGCGCGGTCCCGCGCATCCTCGGGAGCCAGATAGGCGAGGCGGTCGCGCAGCGAGGTCGGGTGGGCGCCGCGCCCGATCGACTCGCCGTGTGTGTCGAAGATGGCGAGTTCGATGTCGGCCAGGCGGTTCTGGACCAGCATCTCGGTGATGCGCAGGCGCAGCCGCTCGATCCAGAAGGTGGCGGCGAGCTGGCCGACGTAGCGGCCCGAATCCGAGTAGCCGAACTGCACGGTCAGCCGTCCGATGCGCTTCAGGTACTGGCGCCAGTGCGGGTTGCGCAGGGCATCGTCGAGCACCTGGATGCCCTGCTCCAGGGCGCTCGCCGTCTCGAAGAGCGGCGTGATCTCCAGCTTGTCGGCGATGCCGTAGTGGCGTGCCAGCCAGAGGGCGGCGAGCAGCGTGTAGCCGGTCTCGGTCTCGGCGATGAGGAACCGCACCGGATGGGTGCCGTCGACGTGCTTGAGGATCTGGGCGATCGTCATCATCAGCCGGGCGGCCGAGGCCCGCTCGGCGGCGAGCGCCCCGAAATCCACCGCCACAGGCCGGACGTCGTTCAGGAGCGCGTGGATCGTGGCGAGGTGCGAGCGGCGCCGGGCCGCATCGGTCGGCTCACCCTCCAGGTCGATCACCCGGCGGACCGCATTGTGGATCTGGCTGGCGTTCAGCCGGAAATGCGGCAGGGCGTTCGACAGGCCGTGCGTGGCCACGCCCGAACGCAGGACGGCGATCCGGCGCTGGTCGGCCGCATCCCCGGCCGCCTCCAGGGCCTTGGTCAGTCCTGAGATGAGGGCGCTCGCGTCGGTCTGGGCGCGCTCGCGCTCGATGATCAGCGCCAGGGCGAACCGATGCACCGCTTCCAGCGACGGCTTCTCGCCGAGGCGCGGCGCCACCGCGAGCTGCCGGTTCACCGCCGCCAGCGCCCCCTCGGCCAGGGCGCGGACCTCGCGGCAGGCCGCGATCTCGGGCAGCTCGCGCATCACCCGGTCGAACTGCATCCGCTTCGAGATCAGCCGGTAGCGCAGGGTGTCCCACCAGCCGATATCGGTCCGCCCGTCCGTGTCGCAGCCGACCCAGCTGGCGATGGCGAAGGGGCGCGGCGTCAGCTCGGTCCAGCTCTCCGGCCAACGGGCGCGGGCGGCGTCGAGCAGGGCACCGTTGAAGGCGTCGACGGCGAGGCGGCCGTTATTGGCGGCCGCGCAGGCCTGCTCGAACTCGACGTCCAGGGTGATCGGCGCGTCCGGCCGGGTGGAGAGCGCCGCCGCCCGCGCGATCAGGCCGGCCCGGGCGGCCTCGTCCGGAAGGCTTGCCGCCTGGGCCAGCAGCGTCGCCACGGCCCGGGGCATGCCGAAGGTCGGGTGTGCCGTGAACACCACCGCGAAGGCGATGCGGTTGATGAAGCCCCTGAACGCCTCGAAGCTCTCGGGACGGTCGGGCACGGCTGCCACGAGGCGCGCCGGGATGGCCGCCTGCGGATCGGATGATGCGGCCGGCTCGTTTTCCAGCCCGACATAGGCCCGCAGCCGCGCCGCCCGCGCGGTCAGGGCGGCGGCGCGCAGCCGGACGAACAGGCCCTCGAGGTCGCCGAGCGAGATCTCGTTCCGGTCGAACCGCCGCGTGATGGCCAGGGTCACGGCCAGCACGGGATTGCGGAAGGGATCCTCCCGGGCCTGATCCCGGGCCGCCTCGATCAGGCCGAGGAGATGGCCCTCCAGCTCGTCGGGCTCGCGACTCGGCTCGTGCTGCATCGATCGATCCCGCTTCCGGCCCGCCCGCATCTACCCGGTCCGCCGCGCCACGCAAGGAGCGTTCCGCGCGGGGCGGGCTCCGGTGGGGTGACGGCGGCCCTCCGCGCGGGTTAGAGCATCGCGCAGCATGGAGCGGCTGCTGATCTTTCTGGCGATACTGGTTTTCGCCGTCGCCGTGGTGGCCGCCGTCGCCATGGTGGCCAGGGGCCGGCGCGCGCCGTTGCGTCTGGACGCCGAACTCGACGTCGAGGACGAACACCTCGTCATCGGTTCGGTCGGCACGCGCCGGAGCCCCATCGACCGCACGGCGCAAATCATCGATCCGCACGTTCTCGACCTGGAAGCGACCGAATTGGAACCGATCAGAATGCTCGGCTGCGCGGAACGCGCCGAGGCGTCGCGGCGCGGTCGTCCGGGGGACGGCCGATGAGGCGGCTGGTTCGCCTCGCGGCCGGGCTGATGCTCGCCGCCCCGTTCGGCCTGACGGCCGCGCAGGCCGCCCCGCAAGCACCGCCTCGGCCAGCCCAGGCGCCCACGCCCCAGCCCGACGGGCCGCCTGCGGCCCCCGCGCCGGCGGCACCGCAGGCCGCGCCGACTCCGGCGGCCGGTCCCGCGATCGAGCAGCCCTGCGGGGCTCAGGCGGCTCGGTTCGAGAGCGGTAAGGGTTTCAAGATGGTGATCACCCGGGCCGGGCAGGTCCGGACCACCAACCCGCTCCGGCCGCTGACACCCGAGGTCAACGAGGTGCTGCAGGTCGTCATCGCCGGGAAGGTCGCAACCGCCTACGGGCCGGACTTCAACACGCTGCGGCGCGGCAGTGCGGCAGCGGCGATCGAGGCCATGCTGGGCGGTCCGATCCCCTGGCAGCCGACCCTGCCGGTGCTGCCCGACGCACTCACCATCGTGGCCGAGGAGGGGGCGCCCCTGGCGCAACTCGCCTTCAAGGCCTGCGAGGCGCCGCCTGCCGTGAAGGCGCCGAAGGCGGAGGCCCGCAAGAAGGCCCCCGCCCGGCGAACTCCCGCGCCGAAGGCGGCCGAGAAGACGCCCCCCGGCTTCTCCATGCCTCAGGGGGTGATCGGCGAGTAGGTGGCTACTTCTGCTTGGCGATGACCTTGTCCTTGATGCCGTCGTACACGCTCTCCGGGATGATCTTCTTGGACACCAGATCATCCTTGCCGCGATAGGGACGGCCCTTGACGATCGCGGCCGCCCGCGCCGCGCCGATGCCCGGCAGGGCGTCGAGTTCCTGGGGGCTCGCGCTGTTGAGATCGATGAGCGCGCCCTTGGCGGCGTTCGGCGGCCCGGCCACCGGTGCGCTCGGCGCCGTGGGCTTGGCGGGCGCCGTCGGCGTGGCCGCGCTGGGTGCCTGCGGCGCGGGGGCCTGAGCCAGCGCTGGCGCCGTGATCAGGCTCGAGAGCAGGGCGAAGAGGGCGAGGGTCCTGGTGGGGGAAGCCATGGTGATACTCCCGAGGGTCACGGCCCGCGCCGCGGCGCCGGCACCGCATCACTGGGCCGTCCCGCTTGAACCCGCGCTTAACGCCTGCGTGTGACGGTTGTGCTCCGGCGCCTCTAGCCAGGGGCCGACCCCGGCGCTATAAGCGCGCCCTCATCCGTATCCCGCGGTGTGCGTGGCGATCCTCGATCGAGGAGCCGCCCGCGCGCCGCTTTGTTCGCGGCGTCACGAAGGATCACTGCCATGGCCGTTCCGAAGCGAAAGACCTCCCCCTCCCGCCGCGGCATGCGCCGCTCGGCCGACGCCCTGAAGGCGCCGACCTACGTGGAGGACAAGGATTCGGGCGAGCTGCGCCGTCCGCACCACATCGACCTGAAGACCGGCATGTACCGCGGCCGCCAGGTCCTCAAGGTGAAGTCCGCCGAGGCCTGAGCCCGGTGCGGCACCGGCCGTCCTCCGGGACGTGCGATACGGGTGCGACGATCAACCGGTCATTCCGGGATAGCCGAGGCGGTCCGGGATGACGGCGCTTCGCCATCGAGGCGTGGCCCGCTCTCGGGCGGCCCGACGCCGGTGAGGCGCCGCATCACGCGAGGCGCCGCGCGGTCTCCGTGTAGCAGGCGGCGGCCATCCGGGTCCGCTCCAGCCGCGACGGAAGCAGCGTCGGGTCCCCGGCCGTGAGCAACTGGGCGACGAAGCCGGCGCGGGGCTTGCCCGCGGTCGAGCGTTCCGCCGCTGCGGTGCCGCCCGCTTCCTCCGACTGCCCTCCATCGATCACGACGAGTGCACGCGCGGCATCCTGCTGCGGGCGCGTGCCTGCCTGGGGCGCGCTCTCGGTGGCCTCCGGCACCGCGCGCGCCGGCCTGATCTGTGCCGGGCCGACACGCCCGCCTGTTCCGATCCGCACCATTGCAGCATCTCCTGCACGTTTCCGTGCCGATGGTGCAAAGGTGGGGCCGGCGTTTACGAATCGTCAACCTTTTATGTCGCCGTGCCCATCGGAAATTATTTCTTCGCGAGGGCCTCGAGGCGCTGCTGCATCTCCAGCATCTGGCGCTTGAGGTCGTCCAGCTCCCCGCCGGCGTAGGACGCCGCTGCGGGGACCACCGGGGCGTTGGTCCCCGCAGCCGGCGGTGTGAAGCCGGTGAACATCTTCATGGCATCGCCGAAGAAGTTCATGTTGGCGCGCACCTGTTGCTCGATCGCGTTCTGGAACGCGGCCGGGCCGAAGCTGTGGGCGAATTTTTCGCGCAGGCCGTCCTGATCCTTGGCGAAGTTCGCCATGGAGAATTCCAGGAAACTCGGCACCATCGTGCGCATGCTGTCGCCGTAGAAGCGGATCAACTGGCGCAGGAAGGCCACCGGCAGCAGGTTCTCCGCGCCGGCCTTGTTCTCCTGCTCGAAGATGATCTGCGTGAGCACCGACCGGGTGATGTCGTCGCCGGTGCGCGCGTCGTAGACGACGAAGTCTTCACCGTTCTGGACCATCGTGGCGAGGTCCTCCAGCGTCACGTAGGTCGACGTGCCCGTGTGGTACAGGCGCCGATTGGCGTACTTCTTGATGACGGTCTGGGTGGCCTTGACGGTATCCGCCATCGGGAACGGCCTTTCTGGACTCGGGACCTAGGGGCGTTGCGGGCACGCGATGCGGCACGGCGGAGGCCGTCTTCGCGCCCGCAGCACGATCCTTAAGGCCTTCCAAGGGCGCAGAAAACAGCAAACTGCAACTGTTCAGCGCAGAATAATGCAGGCGATCACGGCCGCTCTGCGCCATTTCAGTCTCGCGATCGCGTCATCCCCACCTTTTCGCGTCCTGTTGCGCAACCTTGACTTCGCCGATGCGGCGCCCTTCATCCGAAGTCCGGCATCAGAGCGCGCCCGGACAGTGGAAGGCGCGCCGGCTCGTGAGAGGAGAACGTTCACATGGCAGGCAACGAAGAGATCGTCATCGTCGGCGCCGCGCGCACGCCGGTCGGCTCGTTCGGCGGCGCCTTCGGCGCGGTGCCGGCCCACGAACTCGGTGCCACGGCGATCAAGGCCGCGCTGGAGCGCGCCAAGGTCTCCCCCGACGACGTCGACGAGGTGATCTTCGGCCAGGTCCTCACCGCGGGCGCCGGCCAGAACCCGGCCCGTCAGGCGGCGATCAAGGCCGGCATCCCCGAGAAGGCCACCGCCTGGGGCCTCAACCAGGTCTGCGGCTCGGGCCTGCGCACGGTCGCCATCGGCATGCAGCAGATCGCCAACGGCGACGCCAAGGTCATCGTGGCGGGCGGCCAGGAATCGATGTCGCTCTCGCCCCACGCGCAGTACCTGCGCGGCGGCCAGAAGATGGGCGACCTCAAGCTCGTCGACACCATGATCAAGGACGGGCTCTGGGACGCCTTCAACGGCTACCACATGGGGCAGACCGCCGAGAACGTCGCCCAGGCCTTCCAGCTCACCCGCGAGCAGCAGGACCAGTTCGCGACCCGCTCGCAGAACAAGGCCGAGGCCGCCCGCAAGGAGGGCCGGTTCAAGGACGAGATCATCCCGGTGACGATCCCCGGCAAGAAGGGTGACACCGTCGTCGACACCGACGAGTACATCCGGGACGGCGCCACCATCGAGGCGATGGCCAAGCTGAAGCCCGCCTTCTCCAAGGAGGGCACGGTGACGGCCGCCAACGCCTCCGGCCTCAACGACGGCGCCGCCGCCCTCGTGCTGATGTCGGCCTCGGAGGCCGAGCGTCGCGGCCTCACCCCCCTCGCCAAGATCAAGTCCTGGGCGACCGCCGGCGTCGATCCGAAGGTGATGGGCACCGGTCCCATTCCCGCCTCCCGCAAGGCCTTGGAGAAGGCCGGCTGGAAGCCGTCCGACCTGGACTTGATCGAGGCCAACGAGGCCTTCGCGGCCCAGGCGCTCGCGGTGAACAAGGACATGGGCTGGGACGACGCGAAGGTGAACGTCAACGGCGGCGCCATCGCGATCGGCCACCCGATCGGCGCCTCGGGCGCCCGCGTCCTCGTCACGCTGCTCCACGAGATGAAGCGCCGCGATGCCAAGAAGGGCCTCGCCACGCTCTGCATCGGCGGCGGCATGGGCGTGGCCATGTGCATCGAGCGGGCGTGATCGTTCCGTAACGCCCCCCCGGTCGGGAATTTAGACTTAAGACCAAGTTCACAAAAATTCGCGTGCGGACGCCATCCGCACGCGGCATCACGTGATGCGAACAGGAGGAAACAATGGCTCAAGGACGCGTCGCCCTCGTCACGGGGGGCACCCGCGGTATCGGGGCTGCAATCTCGAAGCGGCTCAAGGACAAGGGCTACCGGGTCGCGGCCAATTACGGTGGCAACGACGAGGCGGCCAATGCCTTCAAGGCCGAGACCGGCATCCCCGTCTTCAAGTTCGACGTGGGCGATCTCGCGAGCTGCGAGGCCGGCATCAAGGCGATCGAGGCCGAGCTCGGACCGGTCGAGGTGCTGGTCAACAACGCCGGGATCACCCGGGACGGCGCCTTCCACAAGATGGATTTCGAGAAGTGGCAGGCGGTCATCAGGACCAACCTCGACTCGATGTTCACCTGCACCCGTCCGCTGATCGAGGGCATGCGCAACCGGAACTTCGGCCGCATCATCATCATCTCGTCGATCAACGGACAGAAGGGCCAGGCCGGCCAGACCAACTACTCGGCCGCCAAGGCCGGGGTGATCGGCTTCGCCAAGGCGCTGGCGCAGGAGAGCGCGTCCAAGGGCATCACGGTGAACGTGATCGCGCCCGGCTACATCGCCACCGAGATGGTGATGGCGGTGGCGGAGGATATCCGCAACAAGATCATCTCGACGATCCCGACCGGTCGCCTCGGCGAGGCCGACGAGATCGCGCACGCGGTCGAGTATCTCGCCAGCGACGAGGCGGGCTTCGTCAACGGCTCGACGCTCACCATCAACGGCGGCCAGCACTTCGTCTGATCGCCGAAGGGGCGCGCCGGGCTCGGGCCCGGTGCGCCCACTCCGTGGCGGCAAGGGACGCCGCGCCCGACGCGCGGCGATCCGGCGGGATGCCCGGCATCCCGTCGTTTCCGGAGCCCCGCGGGCGAACTCGCACGCCCTCGCCACCGTTCGTGCCGGATCTCGGCACGTCGCGCGATCCCGGCCAAGGGATCGCCGTATCCGGACCGGCATGTCCCGCGTCCCGAGAGGACGAGGCTCCGGCGGGCGTCATCCCTGGCCTGACCGGCACGCGCGGACCGTGCCTCCGCCAACCATGACGACTTCCCTTCCCGGGCCGGCGTTGGCCCGGCACGCGGGACAACGGGTATTGCGGGCAGCGTTCCGCGCCACCGTCCGCGTGCTCTGAAACACGAACAGTCCGAGCGATCCCGTATAGGTCTCCTTCCGTCGCGTCGCGGATGCTTCCGCGGACAGAAGAACGGGGCTGCGGGCATCATGAAAGACTGGTCCGATGGTGCATCCGACGTTCACCCTGTCGGCGCAGTGTGGATTTGTTCTTCGTCCGCCGCGCGTCGTCGGCCGCCGGCCCTCGCCAAGCTCGGCCCCGCCGCGGCCTGCGTCCCGGGGCTGGCCGCCTGCGTGACCCCGCAGGAGCGGCACGCGCTGGATCGGAACCAGTGCTACGCCTTCGGGTTCGAGACCGAGACCGACGCCTTCGCCGTGTGCATGATGGGGCTTCACCAGCAGCGCGCCATCGCTGAGGCCACCAGCAGCCTGTCCTGGCAGGCCCAGCTCGCCGAGCAGAACCGCCGCCGCGAGGCGCAGCAGGACCTCTACAGGATCGCGAGCCTGCAGCGCAGCGGCGACCCGCGCTTCCCGGTCTGCGGACCCTCGTCCGACGGCGGCATGGATCGCCGGACCATGACTTGGTACGGCGCCAACTGCCGCGCCCGCTGACCGCGCTTCCGGAGAAGGTCGATGTCGGACACCGAAGCCCGTGTCCCGGGCGATGCGAGCAGGTTGATCTTCGCCACGACGGCGATGTTCGCGGCCACCATCGGGATGATCACGCAGGATTGGGGCTTTTTCTTCCTGGCGATGCTGGGCAGCGCCGTCCTGCAATGCGCGATCTACATGCCGATCCAGCGGTGGCTCGGATGGAAGCCCCTGGATCTCGGCCACCTGGGCCATCTCGCGCTGCTGCTGCTCGTGCCGTGAGACGCCGATCCGCGGTGCCGCCTCGGTAGCCCGCCCCTTTCTCCCCCAGTCTTCCCGCCGAGGAGGCGCCCATGACGCTCGCCCTGATCATCGCCGGCATCCTCATCGTCACCCTGGCGATGGCCGGCCTCTTCTCCCTCGCTGCCCTGTGGGCCGATTGAGCCGCGGCCCTACGGCACGCCGACGCAGTTGGCGTAGAAGGTCGCGGTGGCCGGCCAGTCGGAGAACACCCCCATGACGCCGACCTGCCCGTGCAGCACGTCGAGGAGCCGGAGGATGTCGCCGTCTCCGGTCACCACCGGCTTGATCGACTGGTAGTAATAGCCGCCGCCGTCCTTGAGCGGCCCCGAGCGCTCCAGCGACCATGCGATCAGGCCGAGACCGGCCGCCTTCGCCGCGCGGGCATAGGTCGAGGGCTCGATCGTCGCGTCCGGGCCGGGCCGGACCAGCATCCAGAGCGGCGGCGCCAGGATCCGCACGCCCTTCTGCGCCAGCTCGGCCATGCCGGGCGTCCAGGTCGCCGGGTTCTCCGGATCGAAGCCCTTGGTGGTCTCGTCGCGGTTGTCGAGGAAGATCGCCTGCCGGCCGAAATCGGGGTCCTTGTCCAGCCAGTACAGGATATCGCGGAGCTGGAAGCTCTGCGGAAAGACGTCGGAGGCCGGGATGCCCGCCTGCCGGTACTCGTCGATCATCTGCTGGGCGTACATGTCCTGGGTGTAGGACCCCTGGAACGGCATCGCGACCTGGGGTGCCTTCAGCTCGGGGGTGAACTTCCGCCCCATGCCCTTCACGATCGCGATGTACTCCTTGTGGGACATCAGCGTGCCGGTGCCGGCGTAGAGGTCGGTGCGCCAGCGCGGCGTCGCGTTCATGTAGGCAGCGACCGTCGTGGCCTCCGGGTCGGCCGCATCCATCTTGCCGGTGAGCGACTTGAACTCGTCGAGGGTCAGGTCGCTGGTGCAGCACTTGGCCGAGGCCTTGCGGCCGGTGGCCGGATCGGCCGGCTCGAAGCCCTGCGTGCACTGCGCGGCGAGCGGGGGCCGGGCCAGGATGTCGGTGGTCGTGTGCAGGTCGCACTGGCTGTGGCGGCAGACGAGCTGCCGGTCCTTGGTGAAGGCCACGTCGCATTCGATGATCCCGGCACCCATCCGGTCGGCGGCGATCAGGCCCTCGCGGGTGTGCTCGGGGAACATGAGCGGGGCGCCCCGGTGCGAGATCGAGAAGGTCCGCGGCGTGTAGGTCCGGTCGACCCCGCAGGCGGCGAGCGTGTCCTTGAGGGGGCCGGGCTTGAGTTGGTCGACGAGGTAGAAGGGCCGGGGGCCGAGCTGGGCGGCCTCACCGGCGAGCCCGGGGCCCGCTGCCAGAAGCAGCCACAGCCCGATCATGATCCCGCGCATCGCGAACCTCCCGTTTCGGGCCGCCGGTAGAGCGAGACGGTGACGGAGGCGTGACCTCGCCTCGCCGACTCGGTACCGCCGTGATAGCCGCGGGCCATGGACGAGTCCGCATCAATCTCAGCCGCGCCCGCGCGGAGCGCATCCGCCACGCTCGCGGGCTTCGGCGCGATCCTGCTGTGGTCGCTGCTCGCCCTCCTCACCGCAGCGTCGGGGGCCGTGCCGCCGTTCCAGCTCGCCGCCCTGACCTTCCTGGTGGGCGGCCTCTGCGGCTGCATCACGTGGATCGCCCGGCCGGCCCGCGCCCGGGCGCTGATCCAGCCGTGGCCGGTCTGGCTCCTCGGGGTCGGGGGGCTGTTCGGCTACCACGCCCTCTATTTCAGCGCCCTGCGACTCGCGCCGCCGGCCGAGGCCGGGCTGATCAACTATCTCTGGCCGCTGCTCATCGTCCTGTTCTCCGCCCGCCTCCCGGGCTCCGGGGGGTTGCGGCCGGGCCACCTCGCCGGAGCGGTCCTGGGCCTCGCCGGCGTCGCGGCCCTGTTCGCCGGCCGGGGGGATCTCGGCTTCGCCGCGGGTGCGTTGCCGGGCTACGCGGCGTCCCTGGCGGCGGCGTTCGTCTGGGCGGGCTACTCGGTGCTCTCCGCCCGGATCGGGCAGGTGCCGACCGATGCCGTCACCGGGTTCTGCCTCGTCACGGCGGCCCTGAGCCTCGTCGGCCATGTCGCCTTCGAGGCGACGGTCTGGCCGGCGGACGCGGTGCAATGGGGCGCGGTGCTCCTGCTCGGCCTCGGGCCCGTCGGGGCCGCCTTCTATCTCTGGGACATCGGCTGCAAGCGCGGCGACGTGCGGCTGCTCGGTGTGACGGCCTACGCGGCGCCGGTGCTCTCGACGCTGATCCTGGTGGCGGCGGGCTACGCCGATCCGAGCCCGGCCCTGGCGCTCGCCTGCCTGCTGATCGTGGCCGGGGCGCTCACGGCGGTGCGGGCCTCGTGGGCGGTGCCGCGGGCCTAAACCCGGGGCGTCGGCCGCCAGTCGGGCGGCGCCATCTCGAAACCCGAGAACTCGAACCCGGGCGACACCGTGCAGCCCACCAGGGTCCAGGCGCCGAGGCTTGTGGCGGTCTGCCAATGGCCGGCCGGCACCACGCAGTGCGGACGCTGTCCGGCGGCGAGATCCGGCCCGAGATGCCGGGCTTCGGCGTCGTGGCCGTTCGGGCTCGTGGTGATCACCAGCGGCGCGCCCGCGTGCCAGTGCCAGATCTCCGTGGCATCGACCCGGTGCCAGGCGGAGACCTCGCCGAGGTCCAGGAGGAAGTAGATCGCGGTGCCCACCGAGCGGCCGTCGACGGTGCGCGGGTCGCGGAACGTCTCGCGGTAGTGGCCGCCCTCCGGATGCGGCGTCAGCCCCAGCGTCCTGATCACCTCGGCCGCGTTCATCCTCGCCTCCCTGTCCGCCGCGTCGGCGCGAAGATCCCGCGGCTTGCGGGCACTTGGCACCGATGCTACCGGCCGAAAAGCCTCAAGGTCCGAGAAAGATGCCGAGCCCCACCGTACGCCTCCACCGCGGCGACCTGCCCGCCGACTACGACGCGGGCCGGGCGGTAGCCATCGACACCGAGACGCTGGGCCTCAACCCGCACCGGGACCGGCTCTGCGTGGTGCAGATCTCCACCGGCGACGGCACCGCCGACGTGGTGCAGATCCCGCAGGGCGGACCCGAACCGGTGGTGCTCAAGCGCGTCCTCGCGGATGCTGGCGTGCAGAAGATCTTCCACTTCGCGCGGTTCGACGTGGCGGTCCTCTACAAGGCCTTCGGCGTGATGCCGCAGCCGGTCTACTGCACCAAGATCGCCTCGAAGCTCGCCCGGACCTACACCGATCGGCACGGTCTGAAGGACGTGGTCCGCGAACTCGTCGGCGTCGACCTGTCGAAGCAGCAGCAATCGTCCGACTGGGGCGCCGAGACCCTGTCCCAGGCGCAGCTCGACTACGCGGCGTCCGACGTGCTCCACCTCCACGCGGCCCGCGACCGGCTCGACGCGATGCTGGCACGGGAAGGGCGCACCGACCTCGCCGCCGCCTGCTTCGCCTTCCTGCCGACCCGCGCCCTCCTGGACCTGGACGGGTGGCCCGAGACCGACATCTTCGCGCATACGTGAGGATCCGCGCCGATCCGGTGTGGAGTGAGACTTTCCTGCCACCGCGCCGCGATGCATCGCTGCTAGGTTGCGAACGTCGGGGCCGCCGAGTCCCGGCCAGACCCTCCTCGCCGGTCACTTTCCCGATCAGGCCGGCGAGGAGGGTCCGTCGATCGCTCAGGTCAGCGTCCGGGCACCCGTGGGCGTCATGATCCGTGCGCTCCAGCGCGGGCCGGGGCCGTCCACGATTCTCGGGGAATCGGCGAGTCCCAGCGCGGCGTGAAGCTGCCCCGCGCCGCCCGGATCCGGATGGGTCAGGAGAAGCGCCTCAAGGCGGGCGCCGAGGTCCGGCATCGACGCGGCGGGGTTCCCGCGGGGGCCCCAATCCATCACGTGGGGCGCGGCTCCATCCGCCGGCCAAGCCCCGTCCGGGCGCACGCCGAAGCGCCACGCGAGAGCGCCGCGGGTCATCGTGGCGGCCTGACCGAGCAGGTCGCGGTGGGCGGCGAGCACGCCGTCGAGGTCGTCCGTGCGGGCGACGACGCCGCGCAGCCGCCGGCCCGCCTCCCAGTCGGCCCGCACCTGCGCGGTGTCGCCGAGGCCGAACCAGCGGGCGCGGGACGGCGCGGGCGCCTCGGGATCGACGGCGATCACCTCGAGGAACAGGGCCTCGCCGAGGCGCAGCAGGTGATTGCGCGTGCCCATCTCCCGGTGGCGGCCGCCCTCCGGCATGGCGAGGCCGAGGCAGTCGCGGACATGCGCGACGCCCGCCGCGAGGTCCGGCGCGACGACGACGAGGTGGTCGAGGGTGAGCATCCGGGTATCCGCCGTACGGAACGGGGGTGGGACCTGCCCACCCCCGTCCGCCGGCAGGGGCCGGGCATCGCGCCCGGCCCCCGTCGCCTTACAGGGAATAGTACTGCACGAACTCGATCGGGTGCGGGGTCATCTCGTAGCGCAGCACCTCGGCCATCTTCAGCTCGATGAACGAGTCGATCTGGTCGTCCGAGAACACGCCGCCCTCCTTGAGGAAGGCCCGATCCTTGTCGAGGCTGGTGAGCGCCTCGCGGAGCGAGCCGCACACGGTCGGGATCTTCTTCAGCTCCCGCGGGGGCAGCTCGTAGAGATCCTTGTCCATGGCCGGACCCGGGTCGATCTTGTTGCGGATGCCGTCGAGGCCGGCCATCAGCAGCGCCGAGAAGGCGAGGTAGGGATTCGCCATCGGGTCGGGGAAGCGGACCTCGACGCGCTTGGCCTTCGGGCTCTTGGTCCACGGGATGCGGCAGGAGGCCGAGCGGTTGCGCGCCGAGTAGGCGAGCAGCACCGGTGCCTCGTAGCCCGGCACCAGCCGCTTGTACGAGTTGGTCGACGGGTTGGTGAAGGCGTTGAGCGCCTTGGCGTGGCGGATGATGCCGCCGATGTACCAGAGGCATTCCTGGCTGAGGCCGGCATACTTGTCGCCCGCGAAGACCGGCTTGCCGTCCTTCCAGATCGACTGGTGGACGTGCATGCCCGAGCCGTTGTCGCCGTAGACGGGCTTGGGCATGAAGGTCGCCGACTTGCCGTAGCTCTGCGCGACGTTGTGGATGCAGTACTTGTAGATCTGCATGTGGTCGGCGAGCAGGGTCAGCGTGTCGAACTTCATGCCGAGCTCGTGCTGGGCCGAAGCGACCTCGTGGTGGTGCTTCTCCACCTTCACGCCCATCGACTGCATGGCGGCCAGCATCTCGCCGCGCATGTCCTGGGCCGAATCCTGCGGCGGGACGGGGAAGTAGCCGCCCTTGGTCTGCACCCGGTGGCCGAGGTTGCCGCCCTCGTAATCGGTGAAGCCGTTGGTCGGCAGCTCGGTGGAGTCGAGTTCGAAGCCGGTGCGATAGGGGTCGGCGGCGAACTTCACGTCGTCGAACACGAAGAACTCGGCCTCCGGGCCGACATAGATCGTGTCGCCGATCCCGGTCTGCTGCAGGTAGGCCTCGGCGCGCTTGGCGGTGCCGCGGGGGTCGCGGGCATAGGGCTCGCCGGTGGCCGGCTCCAGCACGTCGCAGACGATCGAGAGGGTCGCGGCCGAGAAGAACGGGTCCAGGGTGGCGGTCGCCGGATCCGGCATCAGGAGCATGTCGGACTCGTTGATCGCCTTCCAGCCGGCGATCGAGGAGCCGTCGAACATGGTGCCCTCGTCGAAGATCTCCTCGTCGATGAGCGACACGTCGAACGTGACATGCTGCCACTTGCCGCGCGGGTCGGTGAACCGGAAGTCCACGTAGCGCACGTCGTTGTCCCGGATCGTCTTCAGCACCTCGGCCGCAGTGGTCATCGTGGGCATCCTCCAGGGATCTGTGAATGATCTCTCGTCGCGCAACCGAGCGATGTCGGCCGCGTCAGCAAGCGGCGCTTGATATCCGGCGCGGGCGTACCTTGCCACCCGCGCCGGGTGGGAATCGGCGTTCCGGTGGAACGATCGGCCGCCGATACCGACTGCTCGCGATTCCGTGATCGGCAGAGAGCGCAGCTAGGGCACTGTGTTCCCGCAGCAATAGCAATCCTGGCACGCTCCATGCAACAGCGGCACCGGCCGTCGTGGAGGCGGCAAGCCGTTCGCGTGTTCCCGGGTTGCCCAGGTCGCGCATCGATACGGACGAGAGAACCGGAATGACCAAATACAAGCTCGAGTACATATGGCTCGACGGGTACACGCCGACCCCGAATCTCCGCGGTAAGACGCAGATCAAGGAATTCGACAGCTTCCCGACCCTCGAGCAGCTCCCGATGTGGGGCTTCGACGGCTCGTCCACCAAGCAGGCCGAGGGCGGCAGCTCCGACTGCATGCTGAAGCCCGTGCGCCACTTCCCCGACCCGGCCCGCAAGAACGGCGTCCTGGTGATGTGCGAAGTGATGATGCCGGACGGTACGACCCCGCACGAGTCCAACAAGCGCGCCACCATCCTGGACGATGCCGGCGCCTGGTTCGGCTTCGAGCAGGAATACTTCCTGTACAAGGACGGCCGCCCGCTCGGCTTCCCGACCTCCGGCTACCCGGCGCCGCAGGGCCCGTACTACACCGGCGTCGGCTACTCGAACGTCGGCGACGTCGCCCGCAAGATCGTGGAGGAGCACCTCGACCTTTGCCTGGATGCCGGCATCAACCACGAGGGCATCAACGCCGAGGTGGCCAAGGGGCAGTGGGAGTTCCAGATCTTCGGCAAGGGCTCCAAGAAGGCCGCCGACGAGATGTGGATGGCCCGCTACCTCCTGCAGCGCCTCTGCGAGAGCTACGGCATCGACGTCGAGTACCACTGCAAGCCGCTCGGCGACACCGACTGGAACGGCTCGGGCATGCACTGCAACTTCTCGACCGCGTTCATGCGGGAGCATGGCGGCAAGGCCTATTTCGAGAAGCTCATGGAGGCGTTCAAGAACGCCCGCGAGGAGCACATCGCCGTCTACGGCCCGGACAACCACATGCGGCTGACCGGCAAGCACGAGACCGCCTCGATCCACGAGTTCTCGTACGGTGTGGCCGACCGCGGCGCCTCGATCCGCGTGCCCCACTCGTTCGTCAACAGCGGCTACAAGGGCTACCTTGAGGATCGCCGTCCGAACTCGAAGGGCGACCCCTACCAGATCGCCTCGCAGGTGCTGAAGACGATCGCGTCCGTACCGACCGAGGCCGCTGCAGCCGCGTAAGACGCGAGGGACGCCTCGGCGTTCCGGCAGGATCGACGGAGCCGGGCCCTCGGGTCCGGCTTCGCCGTTTTCCGGACGGGCGGACGGACGATCCGGGCTCGTACGGTGGGTGCGGATTGGCCCGCCGCGACGTGCGGCACCGGCATTCAGCGCAGGCCGCGCGGCACGCTCCCTCGGGATCGCGGGTGGCCGCAGCCCTCCTTCGAGGGACGCCGGTGCGGGCGTCCGACGACGCGGAGGGGGATGGGGCGGAACCCGCCGGACCGACCCCGACAACGCGCTACAGGTGCGGAGCCTCGCCGCCCGTGACGATTTCAGGGCCGGCGCGGACGCTCATCCTCGCGGATGGCAGCCTCATGATACCACGCGCCGCCCCCGATGCTGGCGGCCGGCGCCGGTTTCGCCTCCGCGATGACGCGGGGCGTGGACTGGGCGCGCCGGAACGCGGACAGATCGTAGATCTTGGCAGTCTCGCGCGGGTCCGTGACGGCCATCGCACATCCTCCTGCATCGGGGTCTCAGCGGCCGGTCGCGCCGGCCGTTCCCGATGATGTGGGGTGCGGAAGTCGGCACTCCATAGTGGAAAGCGCCGATGCCGGACATTCGTGCAGAGCGAAAACTTAGGCAGAACCCAAGCCGAGGCGCCAGAACCGCCTGTCAGATCGCGTCAGTTCCGGTCTCGCCGGTCCGGATGCGGATCGCTTCCTCGATGGTCGAGACGAAAATCTTGCCGTCACCGATGCGGCCGGTCTGGGCTGATTTGCGGATCGCGTCGACCGCGCCTTCCACCAGCGCGTCGGAGAGAACGATCTCCAGCTTCACCTTCGGCAGAAAGTCGACCACGTACTCGGCGCCCCGGTAGAGCTCCGTATGGCCCTTCTGGCGGCCGAAGCCCTTCGCTTCGATGACGGTGATCCCCTGAAGGCCGACCTCCTGGAGCGCCTCCTTCACCTCGTCGAGCTTGAAAGGCTTGATGATCGCTTCGATCTTCTTCATGCCGCTCGGGCCTGCGCTTCGGTGCCTGGCATTTCTAACATCCTCGTGACGCGTTCGCCATGCCGTTTTCTCGGCCTGCCGGACCATAGTGCCCGTTCGATGTGCGATGCACGCACATCCTTCGGGCTTTTCGCGGATTTCTGACTTGTTTTTAGTCAGGGCTTGATCGGCGCACGGGCAGGAGCGGGAATGGACATGCGGTTGCTGACGGTCGCGGCGATGAGGCGGGTCGATGCCGCGGCGATCGGCGGTGGAGTGCCGGGCCTGGCCCTCATGGAGGCCGCGGGCGCCGCGGTCGCGGCCCGCGCCCGCGCCCGGCTGCCCGCGGCGGGGCGGGTCGAGGTCCTGTGCGGACCGGGCAACAACGGCGGCGACGGATTCGTGGCCGCGCGGCTGCTGGCTGCGGACGGCTATGCCGTCGGCCTGTCCCTGCTCGGCGATCGCGGGGCGCTGAAGGGCGATGCGGCCCAGGCCGCAGAGGCCTGGACCGGGCCGGTCCGGTCGGCCGATGCGGGCGCGATCCCCGCCTGCGACCTCGTGATCGACGCCCTGTTCGGGGCGGGCCTGGCGCGCGACCTCGACGGTGTCGCCCGCGCGCTCGTGGAAGCGGTGAATGCCAGCGGCCGACCGGTCCTCGCCGTCGACGTGCCCAGCGGGGTCGACGGCGACACCGGCGCGGCGCGCGGCACCGCGATCCGCGCCGTCGAGACCGTGACCTTCGTGGCGCTCAAGCCCGGCCATCTGCTCCAGCCCGGCCGGAGCCTCTGCGGGCAGTTGAGCGTGGCGGATATCGGCACCGGTCCGGCTGCGCTGGAGGCTGGCCTCGCCGCGTGCGCGCCGGCCTACCGGAACGGTCCGGACCTGTGGGCTCAAGCCTTCCCCCGGCTGACCGGGACCAGCCACAAATACACCCGCGGGCACGCTCTGGTCCTGTCGGGGCCGGCCACCAAGACCGGCGCCGCCCGCCTCGCGGCCCTGGGTGCCCTGCGGGTCGGGGCCGGCCTCGTGACCGTCGCCTCGCCGGCCGGCGCGCTGGCCGAGAACGCCGCGCACCTCACGGCGATCATGCTGCGGCCCTGCGAGAGCGCCGACGACCTCGACGACCTCCTCACCGACGAACGCCTGAACGTCGTGCTGGCCGGGCCGGGCCTCGGCACCGGCGAGCCGTCCCGCGAACGCGTCGCCGTGGCGGCGGCGGCCGGCCGCGGCCTCGTCCTCGATGCCGACGCGCTGACGAGCTTTGCCGGGCAAGCACCGCTCCTCGCCGCGCACATCGCGGACGGCGCCGCGTCCGCCGTGCTGACGCCGCATGCCGGCGAGTTCGCCCGGCTGTTCGGGACGGCGGATGCGACGGCGGAGGGCGCCGACAAGGTCGCCCGGGCCCGGGCGGCCGCCGCGCTCACGGGCGCGGTGGTGGTCTTCAAGGGGGCCGATACGGTCATCGCCAGCCCGGACGGGCGCGCGGCGATCAACGATCACGGCACGCCCTATCTCGGCACCGCGGGCTCGGGCGACGTGCTGGGCGGCCTGATCGCCGGCCTGATGGCACAGGGCATGCCGCCCTTCGAGGCGGCCTCCGCCGGCGTCTGGCTGCACGGCGATGCCGGCTTGCGGCACGGTCCCGGCCTGATCGCCGAGGACATTCCCGAACTGATGCCCGCGGTGCTGCGGGCTCTCGTGGCGGCCGACCTCAGGTGACCTCGAACAGGGTCCAGAGGCCGGTATCGAAGCGCTCCAGCACCGTGGCGCTGATCAGCCAGCGCCCCGGATTGTCGGCCAGGAAGCCGATCCGCGCGGTCCGGCCCTCCAGAAGTTGGAACGTGTCGAGCCAGTAGGGCTCCCAGCCGTCGTCCAGGGGATGAAGCAGGCGGAAGCAGTGGCCGTGCAGGTGCAGGGCCTGCGGGAAGGCGGTCTCGTTGCGCAGGGCCAGGACCACGACCTGCCCGCGCTTCACCGTGAAGATCGGCTGGAGGCCGGCGGTGCCGCTGGCCCCGTTCACCGACCAGATCTTCCGCGGGTCGCCCGTGTAGACCGGATCGGGTGCGGGGCCGTCCTTCGGCCCGTCCTTGGTTCCGTCCTTGGTTCCGTCCTTGGTCTTCGGCACGACGGCGCCGCCGGTGATCACGACGTCGCGGCGCAGGGCGTTCTGGAGCTTGATCTCGGCCGGCAGGCGCTTGTTCTCGCCGATCGGCCCGATCGGCGGCCGCTTCTCGGTGATCCTGGCGCCCTTGGTGGTGACGCTCGCCAGCGTCAGGCCCTTCCCGACCAGCGCCTCGATCGTGCACCGGGCGCCTTCCTCCTCCGGCAGGTCGACCATCAGGTCGTAGCGGGTGCCGGGGGGGAACGGCAGGGTCGCCCGCAGGGGCTCGAACGTGTCGGTGGGCTGACCGTCGACCGCCGCCACGTAGACCTTCACGCCCTCGAACCGGAGCCGCGTCGCCCGGGCATTGCAGGCGTTGCCGAGGCGCAGGCGGACGCGGGCGCCCGGACGGGCCTCGAATGGGCCCGGTACCGGCTTGCCGTTGACCGTGACGAGGTTGCCGAGTCGGCCATGCGCGGCGGAGAGCGCCGTCTGCCCGAACGGCATCAGGGTGCCGTCGTCCTGGAGCCGCCAGTCCTGCAGGACGACGCTGACATCGGCGTCGACCGCGGGCGGATTCGTCTCCTCGACGACCAGCATGCCGGCGAGCCCCCGGCCCGAGGGCTCGCTCGCCCCGCCGACGACGAGGGGCCGGATCAAGTAGGAGCCGGCATCCGGCGGCGTGAAGGCGTAGAGGAAGTCGCCGCCCGGTGCGATCGGTGCCTGGGTGACCCCGCCGACGCCGTCCATGGCGTTGACGTTGCGCACCCCGTGCCAGTGCAGCGACAGGGGCTTGTCGGTCCGGTTCTCGAGCTTCAGCCGCACCGGCTGCCCGAGCTTCACCCGGATCACGGGCGGCAGGGCCTTGCCGTCGAAGCACCAGACCGGCGTCTCGGGTGCGGGCTCCGTCCTGAGCCGCGCCGTGCCGGGCGCCGCCGGGAGCACGGCGGGCTCCGCTTGCGCGGGGGCCGGACCGGGGGAGGGCGCGGCCGACGGGGCGCCCGGAGCCTGAGCCCACGCGGCCTCCGGCACGAGGCCGAAGGCGGCGGCCGCGGCGAGCAGGGTCCGGCGCGACGGCGAGCCGTCGCGCGAATCGGTCGGCGGCACGGGGCGGGATGGCGGCATGGGATCTCGGCTGCGGCTCGCGACGGGTTCGCTCCTTAGCGGCGCGCGGGCTCTCGCGCCACAGGGACAAGTTTTTTGCTGCGAGCCCGTCGGCCCATGCTATAGGGCCCGCTTCTGGCGGCCGGCGATGCGCCGGATGTCGGCGCGCGCGGGCGTGGCGGAACTGGTAGACGCGCTGGATTTAGGTTCCAGTGTCGCAAGACGTGGGGGTTCGAGCCCCTCCGCCCGCACCAGGACGTCCGCTGAGGTTGCGGTCCCTTCGGACCCTCCGTCCCGTACCCGACATCTCGGCATCCCGGTCCGCGCGAGCACGATGCCGGCCCGGCCGGCGACCCCAGGTTTCTTTGAAGAGCGACGACGACGATGCAGGTGACCGAGATCAACGCCCAGGGGCTGAAGCGCGAGTTTCAGGTTCTGCTGGCCGCCCAGGAACTCGAGGAGCGCCTGACCAACGAGCTGTCCGGCATGAAGGACAAGGTGCAGCTCAAGGGCTTCCGCCCCGGCAAGGTGCCGGTCGCGCACCTGCGCAAGGTCTACGGCCGCTCGGTGATGGCCGAGGTGGTGCAGAATGCCGTCAACGAGGCCAACCGCCAGATCGTCACCGATAACGGCCTCAAGCTCGCCCTGGAGCCGCAGGTCGAGTTCCCGAGCGATCAGGCCGAGGTGGAGAAGGCCCTCGACGCCAAGGGCGACCTGGCCTTCAAGGTCGCCCTCGAGGTGATGCCGAGCTTCGAGCTCGCCGACCTCTCGGACGTCAGCCTGACCAAGCGCGTCGCCAAGCCCTCCGACGAGGAAGTGACCGAGGCGCTGGAGCGTATGGCCGGCCAGGGCCGTCCGTTCGCCGAGCGCGACGAGGGCGCCGAGGCCCAGACGGGCGACCGCGTCACCATCGACTTCGTCGGGCGCATCGACGGCGAGGAGTTCCAGGGCGGCAAGGGCGAGGGCGTCGATCTGGAGCTCGGCTCCGGCTCATTCATCCCCGGCTTCGAGGAGCAGCTCGTGGGCGCCAAGGTCGGCGACAAGCGGCTCGTGAAGGTGACCTTCCCGGAGGCTTACGGGGCCGAGCAGCTCGCCGGCAAGGATGCCGAGTTCGACGTGATGGTCGCGAAGATCCAGGCGCCGGGCGAGGCCAAGGTGGACGACGAGCTCGCCAAGTCCATGGGCATGGAGTCGCTGGAGAAGCTCCGCGAGGCCGTGTCGGAGGCGATCGGGCGCGACTTCGAGGCCGCGACGCGACGCCGCCTCAAGAAGGACCTCCTCGACGCCCTCGATGGCAAGTATGCCTTCGAGCTGCCGCCCTCCCTGGTGGCGCAGGAATTCGCGGCCGTCTGGGCGCAGGTCGAGCAAGACCTCAAGACCCGCGGCAAGACCTTCGCGGACGAGGACACCACCGAGGAGGAGGCCCAGGGCGAGTACCGGAAGATCGCGGAACGGCGCGTCCGTCTCGGTCTCGTGCTTGCGCAGGTCGGCGAGAGCGCCGATATCAAGGTCTCGGACGACGAGGTGAACCAGGCCCTCATCGCTCGGGTCCGGCAGTTCCCGGGCCAGGAGCAGCAGGTCTGGGACTTCTACCGGAAGAATGCCCAGGCGCTCGCCGAACTGCGGGCGCCGCTGTTCGAGGAAAAGGTGGTTGACCACGTCCTCGGCCAGGTCAAACTCGTCGAGGAACCCGTCTCGAAGGAGGCGCTTTTCGCCAACGACGAAGACGACGACACGACCGGCGGAAAGCCGGCCGGCAAGGCCGAAGCCGAGACCGAGGCAAAGGCCGACTGAGTCCCGCTCTGTCCCAGGACGGCGGGCAAGGGTTAGGCGATGGTTAAGCATCGCCGGTGTTCGCTGACATGTCCGGAGCTGCTCTGATTCGCGGCAGCTCCGGGCCTCACTTGGGCAGGACGAGATGAGAGATCCGATCGACGTCTACAACAACGCGCTCGTGCCGATGGTCGTCGAGCAGTCGAGCCGCGGCGAGCGCGCCTTCGACATCTACTCCCGCCTGCTGCGCGAGCGCATCATCTTCCTCACCGGTCCCGTGGAGGATTACGGCGCGTCGCTGATCGTGGCGCAGCTGCTGTTCCTCGAGGCGGAGAATCCGAAGAAGGAAATCTCCTTCTACATCAACTCCCCCGGCGGCGTGGTCACCTCGGGCCTCTCGATCTACGACACGATGCAGTTCATCCGCTGCCCCGTGACGACGCTCTGCGTCGGCCAAGCCGCCTCGATGGGCTCCCTGCTACTGACCGCCGGCGAGCCCGGCCACCGCTTCGCCCTGCCGAACGCGCGGATCATGGTCCACCAGCCGTCGGGCGGGTTCCAGGGACAGGCGACCGACATCCTGATCCATGCCCGCGAGATCGAGGCGCTGAAGCGGCGCCTGAACGAGATCTACGTGAAGCACACCGGCCGCGACTACGACACGATCCACACGGCGCTGGAGCGCGACAACTTCATGACCGCCGACGCGGCCAAGGAGTTCGGCCTCATCGACGAGGTGATCGAGAAGCGTCCCGAGCCGGCCGCAGCCTGAGCGGAACGCGTCGCCTGACCGCCGCGGCGTGGCCTTGATCCCGCCGCGGCAGCGTGTTTGCATCCGGGATCGGGTCCTTCGGGCAAAGGCGCGCAGCACACTGTTTCTTTAAACGGGCCCCCTACATTCACGCGATGCGCGTTCGCCCCTTGCCGGCTGCGGACGCGAGGAATCGGAGACCGATATGAGCAAGACTGGCGGCAACGACTCGAAGAGCACGCTGTATTGCTCGTTCTGCGGCAAGAGCCAGCACGAGGTCCGCAAGCTGATCGCCGGCCCGACGGTGTTCATCTGCGACGAGTGCGTCGAGCTGTGCATGGACATCATCCGCGAGGAGTCGAAATCCTCGCTGGTGAAGAGCCGCGACGGCGTGCCGACCCCGAAGGAGATCCGTCGGGTCCTCGACGACTACGTCATCGGTCAGGACTTCGCCAAGAAGGTCCTGTCTGTCGCGGTGCACAACCACTACAAGCGGCTCGCGCACGCGACGAAGCACAACGACGTCGAGCTGGCCAAGTCCAACATCATGCTGATCGGGCCGACCGGCTCGGGCAAGACGCTGCTCGCCCAGACGCTGGCCCGCATCCTCGACGTGCCGTTCACCATGGCGGACGCCACGACGCTCACCGAGGCCGGCTACGTCGGTGAGGACGTCGAGAACATCATCCTCAAGCTGCTCCAGGCCTCGGACTACAACGTCGAGCGGGCCCAGCGCGGCATCGTCTACATCGACGAGATCGACAAGATCTCCCGCAAGTCCGACAACCCGTCGATCACCCGCGACGTGTCGGGCGAGGGCGTGCAGCAGGCGCTGTTGAAGATCATGGAGGGCACGGTCGCCTCCGTCCCGCCGCAGGGCGGCCGGAAGCACCCGCAGCAGGAATTCCTGCAGGTCGACACCACCAACATCCTGTTCATCTGCGGCGGCGCCTTCGCGGGGCTGGAGCGGATCATCTCCCAACGCGGCAAGGGCACCTCGATCGGCTTCGGCGCGACCGTGCAGGCCCCGGACGACCGCCGCACCGGCGAGATCTTCCGCTCGGTCGAGCCCGAGGATCTGCTGAAGTTCGGCCTCATCCCCGAGTTCGTCGGCCGTCTGCCGGTCCTGGCGACGCTGGAGGACCTCGACGAGGCCGCGCTCAAGAAGATCCTGCAGGAGCCGAAGAACGCCCTGGTCAAGCAGTACCAGCGGCTGTTCGAGATGGAGAACGTCGACCTGACCTTCCAGGACGATGCGCTGTCCCTCGTCGCCCGCAAGGCGATCGAGCGGAAGACCGGTGCCCGCGGCCTGCGCTCCATCCTGGAGACGATCCTGCTCGACACGATGTACGACCTGCCGGGCCTGGAGTCCGTGGAACAGGTGGTCATCGGTCCGGAGGTGGTCGAGGGCAAGTCGCGCCCGCTCTACATCCACGGCGACCGCACCAAGGACGCACCCGCCAGCGTCAGCGCGTAAGCGCTCGGTAGGGTTGCGTCGGGCGCCCGGCTCCGGCCGGGCGCGCTGCGGGGAACATCTTGAAAACGCTGCACCCCGCAGCCACCTCAGGCTCAGCGCGGCGGCCGCACGCTCCTTCGAGGTTCGGTCCGCGTTACCAGCCGCAAAGTCCATTACAGTTCCGACCCTCGCGGCCCGGTCGGCCCCTGGCTGTAGGCGCGCTCCATGCATGGGGCGCCGAACCCGGGCGTCCCTGAGAGGAAGTCACCATGTCACAGTCGAAATCGCGCCAGCCGGTGGTCCCGGGTTCGACGGGCACTTACGCCGTCCTGCCCCTGCGCGACATCGTCGTCTTCCCGCACATGATCGTGCCCCTGTTCGTGGGGCGTGAGAAGTCGATCCGCGCCCTCGAGGAGGCGGTTCGCACGGACCGCCATATCCTGCTCGCCACGCAGATCAACGCGGGCGACGACGATCCGGCGACCGACGCGATCTACAAGATCGGCACCCTTGCCTCCGTGCTTCAACTTCTGAAGCTTCCCGACGGCACCGTGAAGGTGCTGGTGGAGGGCGTCGGTCGCGCGAAGGTCACGGGCTTCACCCGCTCGGACGAGTATTACGAGGCGACCGCCGAAGCCCTGCACGACGAGCTCGGCGACCGCGTCGAGGCCGAGGCGCTCGCGCGCTCGGTGCTCTCGGAGTTCGAGAACTACGTCAAGTTGAACAAGAAGATCTCGCCCGAGGTCGTCTCCGCCGTGACCCAGATCGACGAGCCGTCCAAGCTCGCCGACACGATCGGCTCGCACCTGCTCGTCAAAATCTCCGACAAGCAGGGCATCTTGGAGACCCCCACGGTGGCGCAGCGCCTGGAGCGCGTGCTGTCGCTGATGGAGAGCGAGATCTCCGTGCTCCAGGTGGAGAAGCGCATCCGGACCCGCGTCAAGCGGCAGATGGAGAAGACCCAGCGCGAGTACTACCTGAACGAGCAGATGAAGGCGATCCAGAAGGAACTGGGCGACTCGGAGGACGGCCGCGACGAGCTGGCCGAGCTGGAAGAGAAGATCGAGAAGACCAAGTTCACCAAGGAGGCGCGCGACAAGGCGACGGCTGAGCTGAAGAAGCTGCGCCAGATGTCGCCGATGTCGGCAGAGGCGACCGTCGTGCGCAACTACCTCGACTGGATGCTCGGCATCCCGTGGGGCAAGCGCTCAAAGATCAAGAAGGATCTGCTCGGCGCCCAGGCGCTCCTCGACGAGGACCATTTCGGCCTCGACAAGGTCAAGGAGCGGATCGTCGAGTACCTCGCCGTGCAGCAGCGGGCGAACAAGCTCACGGGCCCGATCCTGTGCCTCGTCGGACCTCCCGGTGTCGGCAAGACCTCGCTCGGCAAGTCCATCGCGAAGGCGACGGGTCGCGAGTTCGTGCGCATGTCCCTCGGCGGCGTGCGCGACGAGGCCGAGATCCGCGGTCACCGCCGGACCTACATCGGCTCGATGCCGGGCAAGATCGTCCAGTCGATGCGCAAGGCCAAGACCTCGAACCCGCTCATCCTGCTCGACGAGATCGACAAGATGGGCATGGATTTCCGCGGCGATCCGTCTGCGGCGCTCCTCGAGGTCCTGGATCCCGAGCAGAACAGCACCTTCAACGACCACTACCTGGAGGTGGATTACGACCTCTCGAACGTGATGTTCGTGACCACGGCCAACACCCTCAACATCCCGGGCCCGCTCATGGACCGGATGGAGGTGATCCGCATCGCGGGATACACCGAGGAGGAGAAGGTCGAGATCGCGCGCAAGCACCTGATCCCGAACGCCCTGAAGAAGCACGGCCTCGGGACGCACGAGTGGTCGATCGACGACGACGGCTTGATGATGCTGGTTCGCCGCTACACGCGGGAGGCCGGCGTCCGCAACCTGGAGCGTGAGCTGTCCAACCTGATCCGCAAGGCGGTGAAGGAGATCCTGATCACCAAGACCGAGTCGATCGCGGTGACCGTGGAAACCCTCCCGGTCTTCCTCGGTCCGCCGAAGTTCCGCTACGGCGAGATCGACGCGGACGATCAGGTCGGCGTGGTCACGGGTCTGGCTTGGACCGAGGTCGGCGGCGAGTTGCTGACGATCGAGGGTGTCATGATGCCCGGCAAGGGCAAGATGACCGTGACCGGCAACCTGAAGGACGTGATGAAGGAGTCGATCTCGGCGGCCGCATCCTACGTGCGTTCGCGGGCCATCGATTTCGGCATCGAGCCGCCCCTGTTCGAGCGTCGCGACATCCACGTCCACGTTCCGGAGGGGGCGACCCCGAAGGACGGTCCGTCGGCGGGCATCGCCATGGCCACCGCGATCATCTCGACGCTCACCGGGATCCCGGTCCGCCGCGACGTCGCGATGACCGGCGAGGTGACGCTCCGCGGTCGTGTGCTGCCGATCGGCGGCCTGAAGGAGAAGCTGCTCGCCGCCCTTCGCGGCGGCATCAAGACGGTGCTGATTCCCGAGGAGAACGCCAAGGACATCGCCGAGGTGCCCGACAGCGTGAAGAACGGGCTGGAGATCATCCCGGTCTCTCGGATGGATCAGGTGCTGGAGAAGGCGCTGGTTCGCCAGCCCGTGGCGATCGAGTGGGAGGAGCCGCTGCCCGTGGCCAAGCCCGCGCGGACGGAAGAGGACGGCGCCGCTTTCGTGGCGCACTGATCGCCCGCAACGCCTGACCACAACAGCCCTCGGCGCTCCGGCGCCGGGGGTTTTTTCGTGCCGGGGTTCGGTGTGCCTTTCTTCCTGGCGGGGGATCCGATGCCGGTCGAGTGCGACGCCATCGGGGCAGGGGGCGCGGTCTCGGTTGGCCGGACGAGAACCGGAACTCGCGCCTCGTCGTGCGCCCCTAGGAACATGCTAGGCCGCACGGCACGGGACGCATCCGGTGCTGTGCGGCCGCCGGCCGTCGTTCCGGCTCGTGTGGCGGCCGGAGGGCGTCGTGCGGCGCGCCGGCCGCGACGGTGGTACGGCCGTTGCCGTGGTGCCTTGCACCGGACCGGCGCCATGCCGTAACGGTTGACCGCCGGGCGGTTAGCTCAGTTGGTAGAGCGTCTCCTTTACACGGAGAGGGTCGGGGGTTCGAGTCCCTCACCGCCCACCAATTCCGGCATGGGTTTAGCCTGAACCGGCGCCGCGACACGGGTCGACGCTCCGATCATCCTCCGAGCCTGCTTGAGCGCAGGCTGCCGCATCGCCGCAAACCGCACTGTTTCCGTTCTGCGCCAGGCGGCCGGGGTCGTCGATCAGGAGGTCGACGCCGCTGTCGAGGCTGCGCTGGCCGGCCGCGCGACCGGGTCTGATTTGCTCGCCGCCCTGTGACTGGCAGGGCCGGTCACCGGATCCGCCGCCTCGAGTCTCATCGCTTCCGCTCGGGAGCGAACCCGGGGCACCGGGTCGTGGACGCCCTCTCGACGCCGGGCGCGCCGCCGCCAAGGCGGGTAGGCTGCGACCTGCCGCGGCCTGTCCGCGCTACCGGCGTCGTGCGAACGCGGCCGGGCCGCGGAGCGTGCGGCCCCGGGGCCGGACAGATCGGCGGACGTGGCGCGAGGCTGGAACGCCGGTCATTCGAGGCTGCCGCGGCCGCATCGTCGCCTCATGGACGGCGACCGACTGCAAAGGGCCGACGAAGGCCGCCTGCGGACGGATCGAATCTGCGAGCTTCGACCTGTACGAGTGATGCGCGGATATCGGGCGCTCCGCCGAGCCTCAATCGCGTGTCCGGTTCAGCCGGTCCCGGGTCGATCCAGACCGGAGCCAGGGGAGGGATCCATGTTCTCGGTCATCTTCGAGGTCCGTCCCGGCGACGGCGCTCAGGATACCTACTTGGCGCACGCGGCCGTGCTGAAGCCTGAGCTTGAGGGCATCGACGGCTTCATCGACAACGAACGCTTCTCGAGCCGGACGCGACCGGGCTGGGTGCTCTCGCACTCGACGTGGCGGGACGAGAAGTCCGTGATCCGCTGGCGCACCCATGCCGGCCATCACCTGATCCAGGGGAGGGGTCGATCCGAGGTGTTCACCGACTACCATCTCCGCGTCGGAGAGGTGACGGCGGACAGCCATCCGCCCGTCGGCCACGCGATCTCGGAGCAGCGTTTCGACGCGACCGAGATCGGCGAGGCCAAGGTCTGCACCCTCGTGGAGGTAATGCCGGCGCGAAGCGCGCTCGCCGCCGGCGACGACGACCTGTTGCTCGCGCTGGGCTTCGTCCCCCGGGCCGACGGACTGGTGGCGTGGGCGGCGTTCAATTCCCTCACCACGCCGGGGAAGATGCTGGTACTGCTATCCTGGGTGGATGCCAACGCGGTTCCCGAACCCTCGACCGGGACGGCGGGCATGCGCATCCGAGCCGTGCGGATCATCCGCGATTACGGAATGTTCGATCGGCGGGAGAGCCCGCAATATCATCCTGCTGTGAGACGTCATGTCATGGCGGGTTGAACAGCCTGGCTTTGGTACGAGCGGCGGGTATCGCGGATTCTGGACGCACGGTCGACGCTTGCCCGGACATTCCGATGGGGGCATCTGCGATCGGCCCATCGGCCGGTCCGTGGCCGACGCCGAGCTTGCCCGCGCGTGCCTGCCGTTCCGCGGCGTTGGTGGATGTTCGAGCGGAGGCTCTGTCGGATCAGTCGCTGCCGCGGGCCCGCGCGACCACGAGGCGAACCCCGTCTTCCGCGCCCGGCCTCTTCGCCGCCGTGATCCTCGTCAAGGGCGGGTGCGAGCAACATGGGATGGGGGCTCGCGGAGAGCGCGATCCAGCCGAAGACCGCAGGGAGCGAACTGCGTTCGACGGGGACGGCCAATCGGGGTGCCGAGTCATGATCCACCGCCTCCACCCCGAAGTGGATTCACCCGTCCCCCTGCGGCTCCCGTCACATCACCGGATGAGCCGGCAGCGGTATTTTGAGGTCGGAGGCTTCGTGCTGCCAAGTCGGGTGCCGTGCATCCAGCTGCACATGCTGGCCGACGTACACGGTCGCCAGAAATCCGAGCAGCAGAAGCAAAGCCAGGGTCATGGCGTCTGGATACTTGCGAGCACCATGGATGCTGACGCACCCCAGCGTGAAGACGGCCGCGAGGACCAGAGGAACCAGCATGTCGCGCGACATCGGGAATACCGTCGTCCGAGTCCAGGCCGCCCCGCGTACCGCCACGTCGCTGTGACCGGCGCGAAGCCGCCAGGAATAGACGTGCGAGACCGCCTCCAGCATCCCGAGCCATGCGGGCAGCCGATCGCCCCGGTCCCGGAACCCGCCATCGTGGGGCGGGCATGAGCTGCTACGTGGACGACGTCGAGCATCCCTTTCATGGGATGCTCATGTGCCATCTCTGGGCTGACAGCCTCGACGAGTTGCTGGAGATGGTCGACCGCATCGGCGTCGAGCGCAAGTGGATCCAGGGGCACCCGACGCTCTCCTTCGGTAAGCACCGGACCGCGAGCTGGGTCCACTTCGACATCCCGAAGGGCAAGAGAGCCCGCGCGATCGGAGCCGGCGCGATCCTGACGGATCGCTACGGGCCGTTAGAGCACTGCGCGCGACTGCAGATCGCCAGCGGTGATCCGCAGGAGGCGCGCCGGGGCGAGAGCCGCCTGGCCCTGATCGACAGGTGCCGCGAGAACGAGGCCGCCGGTGTCGCGTGACGCACGGTGATCCGGTCCTGACCGACCGCATCGACCCGCGAACGAGGAAACGCATGTTCGTCGTGTTCGACTTGGATGGCACGCTCGCCCTGACGGAGCACCGCGCGCATTTCCTCGCCCGGCCCGGTCGGAAGGACTGGGGCGGGTTCTACGCGGCCTGCGACCAGGACCAGCCCTGCCAGCCGATCATCCAGACGCTTCTCGCCCTAGATGCCGCTGGCCACAGCGTCGAGATTTGGTCCGGCCGGTCGGACGAGGTCGAGGGCAAGACCCTCGGATGGCTGGCCCGGTACGGGCTCGGAGGCATCCCGATCCGAACGCGCGCCGCGGGCGATCACCGGCCGGACACCGTGCTCAAGGCCGAATGGCTGGACGAGGGGCGCACGCCGGACCTGATCTTCGACGATCGCGCCAGCGTCGTCGCCATGTGGCGGGCCCGCGGTATCGTCGTCTGCCAAGTCGCGCCGGGTAATTTCTGATCAGCCTCGGCGAACACAGGATCGCGGTCCTGCTGCCGCGATCGCCGAAGAGCGGGCGCACCGTGCAGCAGCCGTGAACAATCTTCGCCATGTTGACGCGCGTCGCGCCTGGGAGGAGCTGCCGGAGGTTCTGTCGCGACTTGCCGTGGTGACATGCTCGACGCCTCTGCTGCCGGGGCGACCAGCAGCATCGCGTCAGGATCGGCCATGCGTCTCCGGCGCCGGATCGCCGCGAAACCGGAAGTCGGGTGGCGGGGGGGCAGTGTCGCGGAGGGTCCGGGTTCCCGCTTCGCTTGCAGTCCCGCAGAGCCGTCGCCCGCGCGTGCGGGAAGGCCTTGCGGCGCGAGACCTGCCATGATCGGCTGACGACCCATGGGGTATTCCGGCGCCTGCACACGACGCTGGGGATTATCGAGCGGGTGGTGAAGCGATGCCGCGTCCCGCCAAGGGTGCCCGGTACTACCGCAAGGCCGACGGCCGCTCGGTCCTCCGGGACACCGGCGGCATCGAGTGCAGCCGGGTCACCGCCACCCAATGAATATCTGGATGCGAACAACGATGATCTGGGATCTGGGGACCAAATTCGCACATCTGATAATTGCGGTTTGTAATCTTTTTCCATCGCTATCCTCCGAAGTGCAGCGGAACGTCGCGTATGGGCCGAGCAGATCCAATCTGGCCGACATCTACCGGCCCAAGGAGGGCGGCGAACACCCGGTCGTCGTTTTCTTCTATGGCGGCGGTTGGCGGAACGGATCCAAGGAAGGCGTTGCCTATGTCGGCGCAGCTCTAGCCCGGAAAGGCTACGTCGTCGTCGTGCCGGAGTATCGCCACTTCCCGACAGCCAAGCTGCCGGACATTCTCGCCGACACGGCCACCGCGGTGGCATGGACGATCGGGCACGCTCATGAGTTCGGCGGCGACGCTCGACGCGTCGTCGTAGCCGGGCATTCATCCGGGGCCTGGGCGGCGACCATGTTGGCTCTGTACCCGGAATGGCTCGCACAGGCCGGCTCGGAACCGGGTGCTTTGGCCGGTGTCATCGGTATTGCGGGACCATACGCCATCTCATCGATGACCGAACAGGCGGATCACGAGGTGTTTTCGGGCGCCGGCCCTGACATGGAACCGATCCACGGCTGCTCCCCTCGACAGCCCGCCCTGCTGCTGCTCACCGGCGCAGACGATACGATCGTCCTGCCGGTGAGTACGACCGCATTGTCCGACCGGATCCGCAAACTCGGGCACGAGGTCGAGACGCATATCTATGCGGGCCTCGGCCATGGTCAAATTGTCGATAAGATACTCTTTCCCTTCTCTGTGTGGTCCACAGTCTCAGGCGATATCGACCGCTTCGTGAGCCGAGCAAAGATGAATAGCCATCCGAAAGATTGTGCGGATTAATCCATCGCGCCGCGCCGTGTCAGCGTCGTGGAAGGTTCAATCGCGGTCGCGTCGCGGGCTACGTCGCGTGGCTGAACGCGAGGCGAGGACGAGGCCCCCACCCGCGCACGCCCTCGCAGGCCAGTCGCGCGGATCGCATCGGGTACGCTCCGGCTTCGTGCGCTCAACGCATCCGCCCGCCGCAGCCGGGCATCACATTCTTCGGGCGTCGGGTGCTCTGCCATCTTGTCCGTTCTCAAGGCTCAAAAGCCCGACCAAAAGCCGGACCCCTTCCATCGCCGCGGATCAGTCGGACGCAGGATCCGCTGACGGTAGCGCGGCGCTGGAGGCGCGCGTCCCAGGTTGGTTCCGCGCTGCAGCGTGACTCATCGCACTGCACGCAATCGGCGGATCCGGCATCTTCATGGCAGGCGAATTCATCGGGCCGCTCGGAGGGCCCGCCGCTTCATAAGGAGTGTTCGACATGGTCCTGAAGGGTTTCTCCTACGCGATGATCGGCGCCTTCGTGGGCGGCCTCGCGATGACGATCGCCGGCTCGGCCGGCGTTCTGATGGGCCTGTAAGGACAGCGGGCGACACGCGGCCCAGGCGCCGGGATTGACGAGAGGGGGAGCGGCGGGGGATCGGCTCCGCCGCTTTGATGGGCGGCGCACGGCCGCCCAAGGTGAGATCCGAATCCGGGACCTGTCCCGCCGGTCGCGTGAGCGCCCCTGTCCGTGGCGGTCTCGAACGACGGCGGGAAGACCCGGACGGACGCGCGCTTTGAACAGGGTCTGGCCGCTACCGCCGTGCAGGCGGCGGCGTAGCGGAGCAATCAGCGCAGGTTGAGCATCGCAGATTGTCGAATGCAGTTCGCCCGGTTACAGCCCGCCTATGTCCAATAAGCTCGACGCCCTCCTCGAACGCCTCAAGGCGCATCAGCGCACGCTCATCCTGGCAATGGCCGAGCAGGATGGATTGCCGGCCGGGAGCACCCTGCGTCAGGTGGCCGAGTTGGAGAACGTCATCGCGGCGGTGGAAGCGGTCACGGCCGAAGAAGCAGACCGGGCCAAGCGGCCGTAGCGGCTCCGCTCGACCTCGGCGCAGCGACCCCGGGGGCCCGCGCCTCTGGAACGGCCAATGGCGGGCATGACGGCCGCCGCACGGGCGCTCTTCCTGCGCGGCGGTCGTCCCACGATGCGCTCAGCGCCACCCACCCGCATGTGGCTCGGCGGTGACATGTGTCGGCGACCGCCTGTGGACAGTGCCGAGTGCCCCCGATCGGTCAAGGTTCAGGAGCGAGCGTGACACGCTTCCTCCGATCTGGACCCGTCATGTTCGCCAACCGTCGCGCGTTCGTCTGCCGCCATCGCGAGCGCTTCGCCGTGCTCCTCTCCTCCGCATTGTTCCTCGCCGGCGCGCTGCCGCTGGTTTGGGCGATCAACTGAGTCGTCGGGTGTCCCCGGCAGAGATGCGGATGGCCTGTGCTAGACTGCTCCAACCGACGAACCGAGGGAGGTTCCGATGGACACGAAGCAGTCGATAGAGCTTGCGGTCTTCGTCGTCGCAACCAGCGGGCCGGTGGCGGCCCCGATCGCGTTCTGTTCGCCGCGCTGCGCCTCCTCGGGCACTCACCCTTGGCGCAGCATGAACAGCTTGCCCAAGAGCGCTGCCAATTCGTTCTGGCGGGAGACGCCCATCTTCTCGAACACCCGTTTCAGGACGGTGCGGACCGTGTTCTCCGAGATGCCCAGGGTCTCTGCTGCCTTCCCGGGAGACACGCCGGCGCCGATCAGCGCCGCCAACCGCGCTTCCCCCAACGTCAACTGGAACACGTCACGGACCACCGCGGGGTCGAACGGCCGGCCGTGTCCCGTCTCCACGACGAGGACGATCGTGCTCGCCGTCTGAAGGGATGAAGGCCCGGGCACGACGGGCAGCGGCATGATCTGCAGCAGGAGGCTGTGCTCGCCGTTCTCCAAGACGAGGGTCCCGGGCAGCGCCCGACCTTGCTCCTGACCCGTGAAACGCGCGACAAGCCGGTCCTGAAGCGCCCGCCGCGTCTGGGCGCTGCGCGCGGTCAGGCGCCCGTCCAAAGCCATCAAGCCGCGTCCCAGCAGAGCGCCGGCCCTGGCATTGGATGTCAGGATGCGCTGGTCCGCATCGAGGATGAAGACACCGCAATCGAGGCGGTCGAGTGCGCCGGCCAGCGAGAGGTTCTCTGCCTCTGCATCCATCAGCCGGATGGAGAGGCTGAGCGCACGCTCGATGTGGCGGCTGAACGCCAGAACATGCTCCTGCTCGGCATCGGAGAAGGTGGGCTTGCCGAGGCTTCGGAGCAGCGACAGGGCGACCGCGATTTCAGGCGTCGGCGAGACGGACACGCCCACGCTCCAGCCGATGCCGTTCGGAATCAGGAAGTCTTGGTAGATCGGCAGGGTCGCCACCTCTGTCGCGGTGCAGACGGTGTGATCGGCCTGAACATCCCGCCGCCCGCTCGCGATTGCGCTCAGAACCCGCTTGGCGCGCACATCGAGGTGCTGCCAGCGACGACCATACTCCTCATTCAACGCCGACAGAGTGGGCGAGACGATCACGCCGATGCGGCCGTCGTCATGCCGATGAAGCAGAGTGGCGCCCATGGCATCGAATAAGATGGCCACTTGATGCAAGGCTTCCGGCCAGCGAAGAGGCTCGGCCGCCGCCCTGTAGACGGCATCGACAGCCTCGTTCCAAGCGAGAATATTCATCGCGTTGCTCGCAGCCGGAGCCTGTCGCCCGGATTGGATATTCCGTTTTCTTTGTTTTTCAGTTGCAGCATCGAAAGCGGACTCAGATCGCCATATGCTCATTCCGTTGGCGCGGAAGGTGTAAATAACAGCTAATAGAATGCCCCAAATGGGAGATGGCGCGTCACGCAAAAAATTGAATGCTGGAAACGATTTTCCCACAGCTGTAGCCGACTTGGCTGCCCCGGCTGGTGAGCAGGTTTCCATCGATGTTCGGCCTCAGTCTCGGCGCCCTCGCCCTCGGCGCAGCAATCGCGGCTTCCGCGTCACCATGGCCGGCTTACCAAGCTCGGCTCGAAGGTCTCAGCGGCGGGATGCTCGTTTGCGGCCTCGGTCTGCTCGGATTCGAGCTGCCGTTGTTTCGATGACCCGCGCCGCAGGCATGGTGGCTCGGCTGCCGCGCATCGCTTCATGCACCGGCATCCATCCCTTCGCGAGCGGCGCCCGTCACTCACGTCCGCGATAGGGGCCGGCTTGGGTTGAACGGCGCAGCCGGGTCATCCCGGCAACGACGTCCGGCAGTCGGTCGCGTCCCGAGGAGAAGTCATGCCGCAGGAGGCCAGCGCGCCTGCACCTCGACTGGAACACGCGCCAACCTCGCCTACACGCCGAGGATGCGGCCGCTCGTCCCGGCGTCCTGCTGCCGATCCCCCGCGAGAACTCACGCTGACGGATCGCGCGTCGGCTCGTCTTCAAGGAGGGCGATCGAGGTCGCCACGGGGCCGTCCAGCGGTCCCACGTGGGCTACGAAGCGCGCGCGCGACCAGAGTTCGACGCGGTCCCCGTCGCTCAGGTGAAAAGCACGCTCGGCCGCGTCCGCATCGGTGGCGGCCTCGATCGGGATGGTCGACCTGACGCTGCCATCCGGCGCGAACCGGTAGGCCCGGTAGGGTGTCAGCGCGCAGGAGGAGCGGCGGCCGGCCGGGAAGCTCACGACATCTGCCATTCGCGCGCCTGTCCGCTACAGTCGAGACCGCGAGCCCGAAGCTTGCGGCACTTTCTCGCCGATACCGACATCCTGCGCCTCCGTGAGCCGCAAAGATAGCCCGCCGCATGGGGCAGCCGCAGCGAACCCGGAAACTTCCGTCACGGTTCGTGCGACAGCGCGCCCGGTTCCCGCCAGACCGTGCTAAGCATGGAACGGTCGGCCAGTACGGCCGGTTCGACGCTCACGGCACGCCACCTCGGCGAGCCGACGATTAGGGTTATCGCCATGGCTACCGGTACTGTGAAGTGGTTCAACGAGACGAAGGGCTACGGATTCATCCAGCCCGACGACGGCGGCAAGGACGTGTTCGTGCACATCTCGGCGGTCGAGCGCGCTGGAATGCGCAACCTCATCGAGGGACAGAAGATCTCCTACGAGGTCGAGGCTGACCGGCGCAGCGGCAAGGAAAGCGCCGCCAATCTGACGAACGCCTGAGCCTTCCTCGGTCGGGACGGCGGCCAACGCGCGTCGTCCCGACCGGGTCAGCGGACCCTCCGTCCCGACATCCCCGCGAGCCAAGTCGAGTATCGGCTCGCGCGGGTGGACCTGAAGACCTGTACGGCATCGCCCATCGACGCTGTCACCGCGCAGGGTTCCCTCCGCCCCGGCTCACCAGGATGACGTCTCGGCCGGAGACCTTCCAAACCGGCAGCGACCCCTCGCGAGCGAACATCGCGAACGCCTCCTCCACCTCCCAGCTGTCGAAGGCCTGAGCGCCCTCCACCGCGCGACCGACGATGCAGGCCTCGTCGGGAGCCTCAGCGGTCGGTGACCGGGTCTCCAGCGAGAACATCACGCCCGATCGATCCGGCCTGAGTTCATCCGGCAGGGCTCCGATCTTGCGCCACAGGCAGTGCCACCGGGCGCACGCCTCCGGACGCTCCGGGTAGATCCCGCACGCCGTGCCGGTGTTGTGGCGGCACAGGATCCCCGCGGGCTTGTCGAGGACCGCGATCTCCAAGACCCGACAACAGATCGTACAGGAACCGCAGGCCCGGCCTTGCGCGAGTGCGGCGATGTTCTGCGGGGGTGTCACCCGGCGAGAGCCTTGCCCATGAGTTGCTTCGATGATGTGCCCCTCCGCGCTGTCAGGGTGGTGCGGCCGCCGAAGCCGGATCTGGCATGTCGCGGATGTCGCACGACGCCGCGCGCGGGGATCCGGCCATCGGCACGGGCGTCCCGATCGGGGGCGGTGCGATTTTCGACGTCGCCCTCACGGAATCGGCCGCGCGGCATCATCCGATCGGGCCCTGCCCATGGGCGAGCCGATCGGACAGCGGCCGAGACCGCGGCCGGATCGGCGCCCGGCCGCTGGAGCGATACGCTCGAGCGCGGCTACTGGTCGTCATCGTCGTCGTTGACCTCGATCAGGTCGGTGCTGTCCTCGTCGTCCTCGTCGACCACGAGGGTGTCATCCTCGCCCCCGTCGCCCTCGTCCTCGATCTCCAAGGCATCATCGCCCTCGGCCTCGCCGTCGGCCTCCTTACCGGCTTCCTCGGCCTCGACCTCATCCAGCGAAACGAGTTCCGGGCCGTCCGTCTCCTCTTCGTCGTCGGTCGGGGCCGTTTTGCGCGCCGCCACGGGGGGCGCCGCCCTGGCGAAGGACGTCGACGGGGAGATCGGGACGATCTCGCCCGAATAGGGGGAGATCACGGGGGACTTGTTGAGGTCGTAGAATTTCCTGCCCGTCGTCGGGCAGATCCGCTTCGTGCCGAGGTCCGGATGGGCCACTGCGCTTCTCCATGGGGGAACGTTCGGGGACGTTCGACGCTGGATGACCAGCGCGCCGTCCGCTTCCTCTAGCACGGGGCGGCGACAGACGAGCCTGCTGTACGTCGGGCTGGTCCGGATTCGGGTGGAGGATACGCGCCGGTGGGCGTCCCGCTGGCGGCGATGGCCCGCCGACGTGTGCCGGCGGGCAGACGCCCGCCCGCGCCACGGCGTGTCCTGCGCGAAATCCGCTTTGCGGGGCGGGCGACGGAGGCCGCGAACGACCGGGACTTGCGGCGAGCCGAAGCCGGGAGGCGGGCTCGAGCGGCCGACGCGAACGGATCGAAGATCGCCACCCACCGGATCTGGGAGAACGGCGATCCGCGGACGTCCCATGGCAGCGCGGGCGCGGCATGGGACGAGGGGTTTCCGCTCAAGCCCGGGCGATCGGCGCGGCGGCGTGAACCTTCTGCTCCGGCAACTGGTTGCGACCGATCCAGAAGACCAGGGCGCATCCGACGCCGGTGAGGACGCACAACGGAAGCAGGGCGACGGGGAAGCTCCCGGTCTGCTCCCGGAGCAGGCCGATCAGCGAGGTGATCGCGCCGGTCCCGAGATGCGCCAGCGTGTTGATGGCGGCGATGCCGGCCGCCGTCTGAGCCGGTGGCAGCGTCTCGGTGGCCAGGGCGAAGAACGGTCCCTTGATGGCGTAATTGCCGAGCAGGACCAGCGACAGCAGCACCAGCGTGGCCCAGAGCGACCCCGTCAGGAGCGTCAGGGCGAAGCTGACCGAGGTCAAGGCCAGCGGCAAGGCCGTGCTCCAGATGCGCTCGCCGCTGCGGTCGGCGCGCAGGCCCCAGAAGATCATGAACGCCGAGGCGATGCCGAACGGGATCATGTTGAGCAAACCGGTCTCCAGGTTGCTGAGCCCGAACCCCTTGAGGATCTGCGGCATCCACAGCGACAGCGTGTTGCTGGTCGCCGAACTGCCCGCGTAGATCACGGCCAGCAGCCAGACCTGCCGATTGGCGAGCACGGCCCAGACCGCCGCGAGGCCGTGCGCGTGGTGAGGAGCCGCAGCCTCCGCCGACCGGCGCTCGGCGTCCAGCCGGTTGGTCAGCCAAGCCCGCTCCTCCTGGCTGAGGAACGTCGCCCCCGCGGGCCGGCTCGGCAGGAGTGCGAGGGCCGCGAAGCCCAGGAGGATCGCCGGCACGGCCTCCAAGATCAGAAGCCACTGCCAGCCCCGCAGGGACGCCGCGCCATCGAGGGTAAGCAGGGCGGCCGAGAGCGGCGAGCCGAAGAAGCTGGAGAGCGGGATCGCCACCATGAACATCGCCACGATGCGCGCCCGGTAGGCCTTCGGGAACCAGTAGGTCAGGTAGAGGATGACGCCGGGGAAGAAGCCGGCCTCGGCGGCACCGAGCAGGAAGCGGGCGACCGCGAAGCTCACCGGCCCGGTGACGAAGGCCGAGCCGATCCCCACGAGGCCCCAGGTGATCATGATCCGGGCGATCCAGATCCGCGCGCCCACGCGTTCCATGGCTAGGTTGCTCGGTACCTCGAACAGCACGTAGGCGACGAAGAACAGGCCCCCGCCCAGGCCGAAGGCCGCGGTGGAGAGGCCGAGATCGCGGTTCATGGTCAGCGCCGCGAAGCCGACGTTCACCCGGTCGACGTAAGCGATGAAATAGCAGAGCACGAGGAACGGGATCAGGCGCAGGCCCACCTTGCGCATCGTCCGGGCCTCGAAGGCGTCCGCGGGTGCCGCGAGCGGCGTGGTCGTCTCTGCCATGGTCGTGTCCCTCCTCTGATGACGGATGGTCTGAGCCCGTGGCGGCCCTACCGGTCGAAGCGAAAGAGTTGCGTCGGCGTGTCGGCGAGGATGATCCGGCGATCGGCCGCATCCGGCACCCAGGCATCGAGGTCGCGTCGCGCCTCAGCGGGGCTGGCCTTCGTCTCGAACTGCGTGTGGGGCCAGTCGCTGCCCCAGAGAAGCCGCTGCGGACCGAAGGCCTCGCGCAGGCGCGCGGCCGCCTCCCGAGCCGTCTGCTGCCCCGCTTCGCCGCTGCCGTTGCGATACGCCCCGGACAGCTTCACCCAGACGCCCCCGCCGGCCCCAAAGCCGAGCAGTCGGCCGAAGCCGGGATCGGCGACGCCGAGGGCGGAGTCGATGCGGCCGAAATGATCCACGACCACCGGCACACCCGCCTCGACGAGCGGCGGCAGGAGGCCGCCGAGACGCCGCGCCTCGGCCTGGACTTCGATCTGCCAGCCGAGTTCCTTCGCCCGTGCCAGATGGGTCTTCCAGGCCGGGGTGCCGAAGGCGGGGTCGGGCCGGCCGATCAGGTTCAGGCGCAGACCCACGATCCCCGCCTCGGCCAAGTCGCGCATGGTCGCGGCCTCGGCCTCCGGCGCGAGGACGGCGATGCCGCGCAGCCGCTTCGGCTCCTGGCGCAGGGCCGAGACCATGTAGCTGTTGTCGGTGCCGAGGAAGCTCGGCTGGATCAGCACGCCGTTCGACAGGCCGTTGCGGTCCAGCATCGCGAGGTAGTCGGCAATGCTGGCGTCGTACTCGGGGGCGTAGCGCCGCTCACCCGCCAGGGCGAGGGAGCGGGTGAAGACGTGGGCGTGGGTGTCCACCGCCACAATGCCCGACGCGCCCGGCGTGCCCGACGTGCCAGAGGCCGCGCCGCTCGGCCGGGCCAGGGTCAGTGCGAGACCGCCCGCGAGCATGTCGCGGCAGAAGGTGCGCCGATTCATCGGGTCAACTCACGATGTGCGGGGCGCGCATCGTCGGCTCGCGCGTCCGGCAGAAGGGTGACAGCAAGGAGTACGAGCCCGTAGGCGGCCAGGGCGGACACGCCGATCGCCGGGCCGAGGCCGAGGATCTCGCTGAGCAGGCCGACACCGAGGGGAAGCACCGCCGAGGCGAAGCGTCCGGCATTGTAGCAGAAGCCCATCCCCGTCCCCCGCAGGCCGGCCGGGAAGAGTTCGCTGAACAGCGCCGCGAGGCTCGCCGGGATCCCGGCCGCACAGAAGCCGAGGGGCGCACCGAGCAGGAGCAGGACGGTGCCGTCGACGGGGACTAGCAGGTAGAGCGCCACCAGGATCATGCAGCCGATGGCAAACATCGCCACGGTCGTCCGTCGGCCGAGCCTGTCGACCAAGCTGCCGGCGACGAGGCAGCCCAGACCGAACGCCGCGATGATGATCCCGAGATAGAGGCCGGTGCCGAGCACGGAGGTGCCGCGCTCGGCGCTCAGGTAGGTGGGAAGCCACGTGAACAGGGCGTGGAAGCCGCCATGCGCGCCAAGACCCAGCAGCGCCCCGATGATCGTGACCCGGCGCATGCCCGGCGCGAAGATCGCGAGCGGAGTGGCCGGCGCCTGAGGCTCGGCTGCAGCGTGTCGACGAGCGGGTTCGGGAACGGAGCGGCGGACGTAGAGGATGAGGAGCGCGGGCGCGAGACCGCACGCGAACAGGAGGCGCCAAGCCGTCCCCTGCTCGAAGGCCGAGAACGCAGCGGTCGAGAGAAGCACGGCCGCGCCCCAGCCGATCGCCCAGCCACCCTGGACGGCACCCAGAGCCTTGCCGCGATGCCGGGGCCGGATAGCCTCGGCCATCAGCACGGCGCCGGCCGCCCACTCGGCGCCGAAACCGAGCCCCTGAAGCAGCTTCAGGCTCAGAAGCTGGGCGAAGCTCTGTGCGAAGGCCGCCAGGAAGGTCGAGACGGCGAACCAGAGCACCGTGATCTTTAGAGCGCGGACACGGCCGATCCGATCCGACAGCGCGCCGCCGATCCACCCGCCGAGCGCCGCCGCCAGCAGGGTGACGGCGCCGATCAATCCGGCATCCGAGCGGCTCAGCCCGAAGGTCGCGATCAGGGCCGGGATCGCGAGGCCGAACATCTGCACGTCGAAAGCGTCGAGCGACCACCCGCCCAGACAGGCCCAGAAGGTGCGACGTTCCGCCGGACCGATTTCACGGTACCAGCCAAACACGGGCGTTCCTCCGTCCCCTTAAGAGGACTAGTCATTTATATGAATATATGAACTTGGAACCGGTGGACCGTCAAGGGGCCTGCCGGTGTCAGCGGATGTCGACGTGATATCGGAAGCCCGCGGCCGCGCCGCGGGTCAGGCGCCACTCGATCGGGCGGCTGTCGAAGCCGAAGGCGAGGCGCTCGATGAGCACCACGGGGGCGCCCTGCGCGAGGCCGAGGTTCTCGCCGTCGGCCTCGTTCGCGGAGCCCACCGTCAAGGTTTCCTCCGCACGGGCGACGATCTCTCCGCAGAGGCGCTCGTAGGCGGGGTAGAGCAGGTCGCCGATCTCCGGCAGCGGCGCATTCAGCAAGGGGGCGAACCGCAGGGCCGGCAGCCAGATCTCTTCCGACAGGATCGGGCGGCCCTCGACGAGCCGGGTCCGCAGCAGGCAGATCGCCTGGGCGCCGGTCTCGAGACCCAGCGCGGTACGGACGGCCTCGGACGCCCGACAGGCTTTCCGAGCCCGGATACGACCCTCCGGGACAGCTTGCGCACCCTCTGCATCAAGATGTCGGAAGAAGCGGAACAGGGACCGGTCGAAGCGCGGACGCCGGACGAAGGTGCCACGACCCTGCTGTCGTTCCACCAGACCATCCGCGACGAGGGCATCGATCGCCTTCCGCACCGTGCCGATGGCGACTCCGTGCGAGGCCGCCAATTCGGCCTCGGTCGGGATCGGCTCGCCGGAGCGCCAGACGTTGCGCGCGATTCTGTAGGCGATCTCGTCGCGGAGGCGCTGGTAGAGCGGCAGGCGCAGGTCGGTCTGGGGCAGGGCGGTCTGGGGCGAGTCTGTCTTGGGCGAGTCTGTCTTGGGCATGGCGGTCCCGGTCATGTGTATGACTGTATGACCATGCGGACCGTCTGCCAATGCGAGGCTTGTCGGAATCCGGGGCAGGTTTCGGAAGCTGGCTATGGGGCTTCTGTAGCCGCGCCTGCGCTTCCACCAGACGGTCCTCAGCCGCCCAGAGTGGCGATCCGGCATTCGTCCGGCATTGGAGACGGGCCACACCGCTCCGTTAGGTCGTCGATGCACGACCCGGTCGGATCCGACCCAGGGTGACCTGACGGTTCAGCCTCGGGCGATGTGCGGTCGCGGGGAGGAGCGCCGTCGATGGCCGGAGTGGATCGGCCCGAGCGCGTCCGTCGGTCTTCGAATTGGACCAGACCCTGCGGGCGACGACCAGCCGCCGCGCGTCTGAACCGCGCGGGGAAACGCGTCGGAACGCAAGTTCGGCTCGCGCGCGAGACCGTCACTTCCGCAGGGGCACGCCCTTCGTGGTGAAACGCGGCGCGCCCGGATGGCGCATGGGTCGCGGCTGGCCTCCCGCCTTGCCCGCGCCGGAGCCCACGCCCGGCGGCTGTGAGAGCGGGATGAGCTGGTCCGGCCTCGGCCCGATGAGATCCGCGCGGCCCATCGCCCGCAGCGCTTCGCGCAACAGGGGCCAGTTCTCGGGATCGTGGTAGCGCAGGAACGCCTTGTGCAGCCGGCGCTGCCGCATCCCCTTGATGGCGTCGACCGGCTCGCTACCGCCGCGCCGCACGCCCTGCAACGGATTGATCTCGGTGTGGTACATGGTCGTGGCGGTCGCCATGGGCGAGGGCAGGAACGTCTGGACCTGATCGGCGCGATAGTCGTTCTTCTTGAGCCAGAGCGCGAGGTTCATCATGTCCTCGTCGTTCGTGCCCGGATGCGCCGCGATGAAATACGGGATCAGGTAGTACTTCTTGCCGGCCTGCTTGGCGGCGGCGTCGAACATCTCCTTGAAGCGGTCGTACGTGCCGATCCCCGGCTTCATCATCAGGTCGAGGGGGCCGCGCTCGGTGTGCTCGGGCGCGATCTTGAGACGGCCACCGACGTGATGGGTCACGAGCTCCTTGACGTATTCGGGGCTCCGGACCGCGAGGTCGTAGCGCACGCCGGAGGCGACCATCACCTTCTTGACGCCCTTCACCTCCCGGACCTTGCGATAGAGCCGGATCAGGTCGTCGTGCGAGGTGTTCAGGTTCGGGCAGATGTCCGGGAAGACGCAGGACGGAAGCCGGCACGCGGCCTCGATCTTCGGGTCCTTGCAGGCCATCCGGTACATGTTCGCCGTCGGCCCGCCGACATCCGAGATCACGCCCGTGAAGCCCGGCGTCTTGTCGCGGATCTTCTCGATCTCGCGCAGGATCGAGCCTTCCGAGCGGTTCTGGATGACGCGGCCCTCGTGCTCGGTGATGGAGCAGAAGGTGCAGCCGCCGAAGCAGCCGCGCATGATGGTCACCGAGAACTTGATCATGTCCCACGCGGGGATCTTCGCGTCGCCGTAGGAGGGATGGGGGGCGCGGGCGTAGGGCAGATCGTAGACCGCATCCATCTCCTCGCTGGAGAGCGGGATTGGCGGCGGGTTCAGCCACAGGTCGCGGTCGCCGTGGCGCTGGACGAGGGGGCGTGCGTTGCCGGGGTTGGCCTCCCGGTGGAGCACCCGCGAGGCGCGCGCATAGGCCTCCTTGTCGTCCTTGACCTGCTCGTAGGCGGGGAGCCGGATCACGGTCTCGCCGGGGCGACGGGCGGCGGCCTCGTCGGTCGAATCGAGATCGTCGGCGGGCAGCTCCGTGTAATGCTCGGGCACGCGGCGGAACAGGGCGACGCCCCGGACGGAGTGGAGTTCGTGCGGCGCCTCGCCGGCCGCGAGACGGTTCGCCACCTCGACGACGGCGCGCTCGGCATTGCCGTAGATGAGCAGATCGGCCTTCGCGTCCGCCAGGATTGAGCGGCGCACCTTGTCGGACCAGTAATCATAGTGGGCGATGCGGCGGAGCGAGGCCTCGATGCCGCCCAGGATGATTGGCACGTCCTTGTAGGCCTCGCGGCAGCGCTGCGTGTAGACGATGGTCGAGCGGTCCGGGCGCCGGCCGCCTTCTCCGCCCGCCGTGTAGGCGTCGTCATGACGGAGGCGACGGTCCGCCGTGTAGCGGTTCACCATCGAATCGAGATTGCCGCCGGTGACGCCGAAGAACAGCGTCGGCCTGCCCAACGCCTTGAACGGCTCCGCGGATTGCCAGTCGGGCTGCGCGATGATGCCGACCCGGAACCCCTGGGCCTCGAGCAGCCGGCCGATGATGGCCATGCCGAAGCTGGGATGATCCACGTAGGCGTCGCCCGTCACCAGCACGATGTCGCAGGCGTCCCATCCGAGCGCCGCCATCTCGGCGCGGCTCATCGGCAGGAACGGCGCCGCCTTTCCGGGGGGCAGCGCCTTGGTGGCGAGGGCGGCCAAGACGTGTTTGGCGGGAGCTTGGAGTTCCATGGCGCCACTGCATAGGCCACCGCGGCGCCGAGCTCAACGAACGGCAAGGCGCGCCTGTGTCGCTCTCGGAGCGAAGCGGCCGGTCCGTGCTTGCGCCTGAGGGGCCGCACGTCGCCGAGCGCATCGAGGACGCGGTGTGCCGGGCGGACGGGATCTCGGGGCCGGCTAGGCGATCCGCGTAGCCGGTCCCTCAGGTGCAGAAGGCCCTCGCGAGCGACGGGCCCGCTAGGCCGCGGCACGACCGGCCATGTAGCCGCGCCAGCCACCGAACTGCGTGATGTCGACCGCGCCCGCGACGCCGGCCGCCTCGACCAGGAAGCCCTTCGGCGCTGTCCCGTCGGCGAGCCGCAGAGTGCCGATGCCGAGCGGTGCCGGGATGCCGGCCACGAAGGTGCCGAAGGCGGCGGGCGGCAGCGCCCACACCTCCGTCTCGATGGCACCGCCGCCGCTGGCGACCCGGAGCAGCCCCGGGCGCTGGGGCGGCTCGCCCGGGAGCGCGTAGAGGCGATAGTCCGGCCGGGTCGTCACCGTCCGCAGGTACCGCGCGCCGCGCTCGGCCAGTTCGCGGTTCAGGGGCAGACCCGACAGATGCGCGCCGACGACCGCCAACTCGATCTCCCCCGGCAGGGCCCGGGCCGGGCCGGGCTCGACCCCCGGCACGGGCATCGTGCCGGTGCCGATCCGGCCGCCGGCCGCAGCATGCAGCCGCGCCCCCAGCGCCGCCAGCAGCCCGTCGGACCCGCGGGGGGCGAGAAGGGTGATTCCTGCGGGAAGGCCGTCGGTGCGGGGACGCCCCGGGACCGCGAGGGCGCACCAGTCGAGCAGGTTGACGAAGTTGGTGTAGGTGCCGAGCTCGCTGTTCGGCCCGATGGGATCGGCCTCCAGCGCGGCGCGGGTCTGCGGACGCGGGTAGGTCGGCACGGCGAGCACGTCGACACGGTCCCAGACCGCATCCGCGGAGCGCCGCAGCTCCGCCAAGCTGTAGAGGCCCACGAAGGCGTCCGCGGCGCTGAAGCGATCGGCTGCTCCGATCACCGCCCGCGTGGTCGGATGCAGGATCCCGGGGCGCGTCTCCAAGACCGGGCGGATCGCCGCGTAGCGCTCGGCGACCCAGGGCCCGTCGTAGAGTAGCGCCGCGACGGCGAACATCGGCGCGAAATCGATCGCCGCCGCCGCGCCCGCCAGCACTTCGAGATCGGCCCGGGTCGCCGCGAACGCCGCTTCCGAGAGCGCGTCGCCTTCGAACCGGAGACCGGCGGCATCCGGCACGCCCAATCGCAGGCCGGGGGGAAGACCGGCGGGCGTTGCGGCTACGGGCAGTCCCCGCGACCAGGGATCGGCCCCGTCCGGACCGAGCATCACGCGGAAGGCTGCGTCGGCGTCGGCGACCGTGCCGGCGAAGACCGAGAGCGTGTCGAGGGTGCGGCAGGCCGGCAGCATGCCGCGACTGGAGACCGATCCGAGCGACGGCTTCAGACCCACGACGTTGTTGAGCGCCGCCGGTACCCGCCCCGAACCCGCCGTGTCGGTCCCCAGGGCGAAGGCGACGATCCCATGGGCGACTGCGACCGCCGAGCCGCTGCTGGAGCCTCCCGGCACGTAGCGTGGATCGATGGCGTTGCGCGGAGCCGGGTAGGGCGTGCGCAGGCCGACGAGCCCGGTGGCGAACTGGTCGAGGTTGGTCTTGCCGATCAGGATCGCCCCGGCCGCGCGCAGGCGCGTCACCGCGGTCGCGGTCTCTTCCGGTGTGTAGGCGAAGTCCGGGCAAGCGGCCGTGGTCGGCAGGCCGGCCACGTCGATGTTGTCCTTGACCGCGAAGGGCACGCCCCAGAGCGGCATGGCTTGGGGATCGAAGCGCGGCAGCGCGGCCGCGTCCGCCTGGGCCTCGGCCTCCGGCACGAGAGCGAGGAAGATGCCGGGATCGTCCACCGCGGCGAGCCGCCGGTAGGCCTCGGCCACGACGGCGCGCGGGTCGAGGCCCGCCGCGTAGGCCGCGTGCAGGAGCGGTATCGTCGGGAAGGGGGGCACGGCAGCTCCTCGTCTCAGGCCCGCTCGAAGGTCAGCTCTGGTCGCCGGTGGCGCGATACCAGTCGAGGATCTCAGCCCCCTGCATGAAGGCCACGTCGCGACGCCCCAGGAGGGCATCGAGCAGCCGCTCCAGCAGGCCGATCCGGTGCGGGACGCCGGTGATGTACGGATGGATCGCGAAGCCCATCACCTTGGCACCGGCGAGGGGGCCGGAACCCGCGGCCTCCGCGGCGAGGCGATCGAGGTTGGCGAGCGCCCGGTCCACGAACTCGTCGGCCCTGTGGTGCTGGATGGCGAGGAGCGGGATGTCGTTCAGCTCGACCGAGTAAGGCAGCGCGACGAGGGACCCGGTGCGCGTCGCCACCCGGCAGGGACGGTCGTCGACCACGAAGTCGCCGACATACTCGATGCCGGCCTCGTGGAGGTGATCAGGCGTGTCGAGGGTCTCGGTCAGGCCCGGACCGAGCCAGCCGCGCGGCGGATGCCCCGTGGCCTCGGTGATCGTCGCGACCGTGCGGGCGATCATCCCGGGCTGGTCCGTGACCCGGTGGGTCGGGACTTGGTGGAAGCCGTGGGCCATGAACTCCCAGCCCGCCGCATGGGCGGCCTCGGCGATCCGGGGGTAGGCCGTGCAGACCGAGCCGTTGATCGACAGGGTCGGGCGGATGCCGCGGCTCGTGAACGCCTCGAGGAACCGCCAGAAGCCGACCCGCATGCCGTACTCGTGCCAGGCCCAGTTCGGGATGTCCGGCAGCAGGCTCGCGGCGGTCGGCGGCACCAGGATCTGGCGGGGCATCGGGTGGTCGATCAGCCAGTGCTCGACATTGACCACGGGCCAGACGGCGACGTGCTTGCCGCCGGGCAGGGTCAGGCGCGGCCGGTCGATGGCGGCGTGGTAGGCCAGGCGGTTCTCGGGCCGGCGGGGATCGTCGAAGGCGCTGTCCATCAGGCGGCAGCCCGCGGGGCGTGGTGGCTGTGGAGCTGGGCCGCCAGCATCCGGCGCAGGTCGTTGAAGGCCGGGCTCGACACGTCGCGCCGCCGCTTCAGGTCCACGTCGTGCACCGCCTCGATCCGCCCGGGCCCCGGCGACATCATCACGATGCGGTCGGCCAAGAAGATCGCCTCCTCGATGGCGTGGGTGACGAACAGGATCGTCAGGCTTGTGCGCGACCAGAGGTCGAGCAGCTCGTCCTGCAGGCGCTCGCGGGTCATCGCGTCGAGCGCCCCGAAGGGCTCGTCCATCAGCACCACCTCGGCCTCGTTGGCGAGCACGCGGGCGATGGCGACCCGCTGCTTCATCCCGCCAGAGAGCTGGTGCGGGTAGGCGTCGGCGAAGGCCTGGAGACCGACCAGGGCGATGTAGCGCTCGGCGACCTCGCGCACCTCGGCGGCGGGCCGCCCGCGCGCCTTCGGACCGAAGCCGATGTTGTCGCGCACGGTCAGCCACGGGAACAGGCCGTAATCTTGGAAGACCATGCCGCGACTCGGCCCCGGCCCGGCGATGGGCTTGCCCCACATCAGGGCCTCGCCGGAACTCGGCGCCTCGAAGCCGGCGGCGACCCGCAGCAGCGTCGACTTCCCGCAGCCCGAAGCGCCGAGCAGGCAGACGAACTCGCCGCGGGAGACCGTGAGGTCGGCCTCGCGCAGGGCCTCGGTCCGGCGCCCGCCCGCCGCGTAGGTCTTCGAGACCGCGCGCATGTCGAGGATCGGGATCGTGGGATCAGCCATCGGTCTCACCCATGGTTGGGGCTCCAGGCGAGCAGGCGGCGGCCGAGCTGCATGACCAGCCAGTCCGAGACGAACCCCGCGACCCCGATCACCGCCATGCCGCAGATCACGATCTCGGTGCGCGAGAGCTGGCGTGCTTCCATGATGATCGCGCCGAGGCCGGTCTGGACGCCGGTCATCTCGCCGACCACGATCACCACCCAGGCGAAGCCCAGGCCCAGCCGCAGGCCGGTGAAGATCGACGGCAGGGCCGCCGGCAGCACCACGCGGACGAACTGCGCCGGGCCGGTGCAGCCCAGCATCGCGGCCGCCTCGAACAGGCGCGGCTCCACCGAGCGGACTCCGAACACGGTGTTGACCAGGATCGGGTAGAACGCCCCGAGAAACACCAGGAAGAAGGCTGAGCGCGGCCCAAGGCCGAACAGGATCATCGCCAGCGGCAGCCACGCGGTGACCGGGACAGGTCGCAGGACCTGCAGCACGGGATCGAAGAGCGCGCGGATCACCGGGACGCGGCCGATCAGCAGTCCGAGCGGCAGGGCGGCGGCGGCCGCCAGGGCGAAGCCGCCGTAGACGCGCCCGAGAGAGGCCGCGAGATGGGTCCACAGGGTGCCGCTGAACGCGTCGTCGTTGACGCCGCCGACCGCGAGGTCCTGCAGTTCGGCCCAGACCTCCGCGGGCGGCGGGATCAGGCTGTAGGGCCGGCCCGCGGTGGTGAACTGCCAGACCGCGGCGAGCGCGGCCGGCACGACGCAGGCCAGAGCCAGCCGACGCAGATGGGCGAGCCCGGGCCGGGTCCGGTCGGCCCGGTAGCCGGTGGCCGGCGTCGCCGTCACCGGCAGGGCGCCGGCCTCGATCCCGGTGCTCACGCCCGTCCCATCGCGTCGACGAAACGGGTGTCGATGAAGCCGGGCTCCGGCAGGCGCTTGATCTGCTTCAGCGCGAGCATGTGCTGGGCGTAGGCGCCGGCCTGCCGGACCTCGTCGGGTCCCAGCCGCCAGGTCAGCTCGACGTTCGGGGCGGAGAGTTCCAGCGCCTCGCGCTTCTGCCCGAGCTTGGCGACCGCCATGGCGATCACCGCGTCGCGATCGCCGGCTGCGAAATCCGTGGCCTTCCGGTGGATCTCCAGCATGGTCCGCACGAGGTCGGACCGCTCGGTCAGCGTGTCGCGATGGGCGCCGAACACCATGTTCAGCGCGCCCATCTCGGTGCCGTAGGGGTACTCGACGAGCTGGCCGATGCCGGAGGCGAGGCTCACGCCCGGGCCGGGCTCGGCGCCGACATAGGCGTCGACGTCGCCGCGAGCCAGCGCGATGTGCATCTCCGAGAAGGAGATCCGCACGGGCGTGATGTCCTTCACGGAGAGACCCTCCATGCGCATGCGCTCCAGGACGAAAACCTCCTGCGTGCTGCCGGGCCAGATCGCGACCCGCTTGCCCCGCAGATCCTTGATGGCGTGGATCTCGGAATCCTTCTTGGCGATCACCGCCATGCCGCGGTTGCAGGTCGAGGCGATCACCACGACCGGCTCCCCGGCGGCGGCGCCCAGCGTCGCCGCGGCGATGCCGAAGGTGCCGAAATCGACCGACTTGGTGACGACGGCGTTCTTGCACTCGGTCGGGCTCTCGAAGGGCACGACCTCGACCCGCACGCCCGCGGGGGTGAAGCGCTCGTAGAAGCTCGGCGCGATCGAGTGGATCAGCTTGAGCGATCCCATCCGGATCGTGACGGGGGTGCCCTGCGCGCGGGCGCGGGACAAGGGTCCGAGGGCGAGGCCGGCTCCCAGGCCGGCCAGAAGAGTACGGCGGCGGATCATCGAACGGCTCCTGCAGAGTCCCGATATCCGCGACGCTAAGCGGGAGGGCTGTTGCGAGGAAGTGCTATTTCCTGACCGTTCCGTTGCCTTCAGCGCAACAGCACGGCAGGATGTCGGTGTGAAGCACCTGCGCACCGTCACCTACGTGTCCGAGATCGCCCGGGCCGGTTCGATCCGACGGGCGGCGGAACGGCTGAACCTGACCCCGTCGGCTCTGACGCGGCAGATCCAGGACCTCGAATACGAGCTCGGCACGCCAATCTTCGAACGCCTGCCCCAGGGGATGCGGCTCAACGCAGCCGGCGAGCTCTTCGCCAGGCACATCCGCGACCAGGCGGCGGATCTCGAGCGGGTCCGGTCGCAGATCGCCGACCTGTCGGGCGTGCGCCGGGGTCACGTGTCGCTCGCCTGCAGCCAAGCCTTCGTCACGCAGGTGGTGCCCGCGGAGGTCGAGGCTTACCGCGCCCGCTTTCCCCAGGTCGGCTTCACGGTACAGGTCCGCGACCACGCGCAGGCTGTGACCGCCTTGGCGGCGTTCGAGGCGGATCTCGCCCTGATCCTGCAGCCGCCGCCCTCGGCGGAACTCCATCCGCTCTTTTCCGGACACCAGATCCTCTGCGCTCTGATGCGCAAGGGACATGCGCTGGCGTCAGAGACGGGGCCGGTACGGCTGCGCGAATGCCTCGCCCACGCCCTCGCACTACCCGACCACTCGCTGGCCATCCGCCATCACATCGAGCAGGCGCTCGCCCGTCGCGGCGTCGAGCTTCGGCCGGCCGTCGAGTCGGGATCGCTCGAATTTCTGCGCAATCTCACGCTGCGCGAGGATGTTGTCAGCCTCCAGATCCCGAGTGGCATCCCCCAGGATCAGAGGCTGCACAGCCGGCCGATCGACATCCGCGACCTGACGCCGATGACGCTGGTTCTCGCGCAATTCCGCGGGCGATCACTCTCCGTCGCCGCGGCGAAATTTGCTGATCAGCTCGTCGTTCGGCTCAACCGCGAAGCGGCCTGACGCGGCGTCCGGCTGGATGGCCCCGGCAGTGATCGGTACATCGATCCCCGCCTTCTAAGGGAGCGGCGACCACGATGGTGGGAGATTCACGCCGACGAATGGCCGGTCTGCGCGAAGTCCGACGGGGTCCGGTCCGGAACATCCAGGTCGAGCAGGGCCGAGCCGAGCCCCTTGCCGTGCGCGTCGAGCGCCAGCGAGCGGGTCACGCCCCCGCCGAGGGCGCCCGTCATCACGAAGTTCAGCGCCCCGATCTTGGGCAGCGCGTAGCGGATGACCTCGCCGGTGACGATCCCGCGGAAGTGCTCCCTCACCCGCTCGGGCGTCACATGCGCCGCGAGGTGGTCGTAATCCGCGCGGTCGTAGGCGATCAGCGCGATGTTCGATGTGTTGCCCTTGTCCCCCGTGCGGGTATGGGCGAGCGCACGCAGCTTCATCCTTGGATCCCCCGGCCCTCAGGCCTCGACGAACTGCACACGCGGCCGGGCGAGCGCGGCCGGAACGAGGACCGATTGCACGGCCACGACCTCGCGGGCCGATTTCCAGGCGCCGCCGCCGCCGGCCGGCCCGTTGGTGTAGAGCGTCTCGACCTCGTTGCCGATCCGCACCGCCTCGGCGAGGGTCTCGGTCCGACCGGCCACGCGGAGCCTGACCTCGTAGGGTTCCGGCCCGCGCGACAGCGCCTCCCCATGCAGCGCATCGACGCCGATCAGGTCGCAGCGCAACTCGCTCGTCGCCACGGCGGTGAGCGCCAGGCGCTCGCGCACCACCTCCAGGGCGAGGCGACCGCGGGCGAGAGCGCCGGGTCCGGCGTAAGAGATCTGCCCCTCGCCGATGTAGGAGTCCACGTACCCGACCGAGACCTTCAGGAGGCCGGTCGCCGCCGAGCCCGTCGCCCCGGTCGCCCGCACGCGATCCGGACCGACTTGCTCCATTTCGACCTCGGAGAAGTCGCCGACGACGTCCGGCTGAAGATAGCGGGCCGGGTCATGCACCTCGTAGAGCATCTGCTCCTTGCAGGTGGCGAGGCTGACGTGGCCGCCCGAACCCGCGACCTTCGTGATCTCGACCGTACCGTCCTCAGCCACGATGCCGATCGGGAAGCCGAGGCGGGCGAGACCCGGAACGTCCTTGCAGCCCGGATCGGCGAAATAGCCGCCGGTGATCTGGCCGGCGCATTCGAGCAGGTGGCCCGCGAGGGTGCCGCGGCCGAGCCGCTCCCAATCGTCCATCGGCCAGCCGAACGCGTGGATCAAGGGCGCGAGGAACAGGGCCGGATCGCCGACGCGGCCGGTGATGACGACGTCGGCCCCCTCCGCGAGCGCGGCGACGATCGGAGCGGCGCCGAGATAGGCGTTGGCTGAGACGATGCGGTTGCCGAGGCTGGTCACCGGCGCGCCGCTCTCCTCCAACGTGAAGTCCCCGGCCCGAACCGCGTCGAGGAGGTCGTCGCCGGTGACCGCGGCGATCCGCAACCCCGTGAGACCCAGCTCCCGCGCCAGCGCCCGTGTCCTCTGCGCTGCGGCGACCGGGTTGGCCGCGCCCATGTTGGTAACGATGCGGATGCCGCGCCGTCGGCACGGTGCGAGCACCGCCCGCATGCGCGCCTCGAGAAGCGGGTCGTAGCCGCCCTCGGGATCCCGAAGCTTCGCCTGCTGCGCCAAGGCGATGGTGCGCTCGGCGAGGCACTCGAAGACGAGGTAGTCGATCGTACCCCTCTCGGCGAGTTCGATGGCGGGCTCGATACGGTCGCCGGCATAGCCCGCGCCGGCCCCCAGGCTGACGGTTCTCATGGATCGATCTCCGCGGTCAGAGGGGAAAGACGCCGAGGGCGACGCAGGCGAGGGTCATCACCACCGAGGCCGCGAGCAGGAACGGGAAGGTGAACTTCTGGTGGTCCGCGAGGTCGATCCCGGTCAGGCCGCAAACCAGGAAGGTCGCCGGCGTCAGCGGGCTGACGGGAAATCCCGTCGTCATCTGGCCGAGCAGGGCTCCCTGGGCGACCTGCACGGGCGGCACGCCGAGCTGCTGGGCGACCTCGGACACCACGGGCAGGACGCCGAAATAGAACGAATCCGGGTCGAACAGCATCGACAGCGGCATGGATACGAGGCCGAGCGCGAAGGGGATGTGGCGCCCCATCTCCGGCGGCACGAAGGTCACGGCGGTCTGGGCCATCGCCTTGAGCATGCCGGTGCCCTGCATGATCCCGGTGAACACGCCGGCCGCCAGGAGGATCGACGCCATCAGGATCGCGGCCTTGGCGTGGGCGTCGATGCGCTGCCTCTGGGCGTCGACCTGCGGGTAGTTGATGATCAGCGCCAGTGCCGTGCCGAGCATGAACATCAGGGCCGGCGGCACCTTCTCGGCCATGAACACCATCGTTCCGAGGACGGCGGCCGTGAGGACGATGTTGATCCAGAACCGGCGCGGCCGGCGCAGGGCCCGCTCCGCGTCGCTCAAGGTGCGGGCGGCAACCGGCGCCGGGGCGGCCCCGGCGGCGGCGAGGCGCGGCGCGAGCGCGAGACGGCGCTCCTCGCGAAGCCCCAGCCAGTAGGAGACCGCGAAGATGAAGGCGAGGCCGACGAGCTGCACCGGCACCAGCGGCGAGAAGATCTCGGGGATCGGCAGCTTGAGAGCCGCGGAGGCGCGGATCATCGGCCCGGTCCAGGGCAGGAAGTTCACGCCCGCCGCCATCGAGGCCGCGCAGGCCAGGATGCGCCGGTCGATGCCGACGCGATCGTAGAGGGGCAGCATCGCGGGGATCGTGATCAGGAAGGTCACGGCGCCCGAGCCGTCGAGATGGATCAGAAGCGCCAGCAGGGTGGTGCCGGGCACGATGCGGGTTGGGCGCGTGCCCACCGTCGCGAGGATGCGGTCGATGATCGGATCGAGCATCCCGGCATCGCTGACGATGCCGAAGAACAAAATCGCGAACACGAACATGCCGACGACACCGGCGAGGTTTTGCAGTCCGGTGAGGACGAACTTGCCGGTGTCGAGGCCGAAGCCGCCCACCAGCGCGGCCGCGACCGGGATGACGATCAGCGCCACGAGCGGGGACATGCGCTTGGTGAGGATGACGGCGAGCAGCAGCACGATCGTGCACAGGCCGAGCAGGGCCAGCATGCAATCCTCCCGGTGGAATGCGGCGCTCTTGCCGAGCGCCTTTGCGCCGGAAGAAACGGCAAGATACTGCATTACGCAATTGAAAAGGTTGGATCGCAGCGATAGTTAAAGGTTATGGATCTGAACCTCCGCCACGTACGCGCCTTCGTGTCGGTCGTTCAGGCCGGCAGCTTCACCCGCGCGGCCGCCCTGCTGAACCTGTCGCAGCCGGCGCTCACGGTACAGATCCAGCGCCTGGAAGAGACCCTCGCGGCCCGGCTCCTCGACCGTACCAGCCGAACCGTCGCGCCGACGCGTCTGGGCCGCGAGTTGCTGCCGGTGTTCCAGCGGGTTCTGCGCGACCTCGACGCGGTGGTGATCGATACCCGCGATCTCGCGGCCCGGCGCCACGGCGTCGTCCGGGTCGCCACCCTGCCGTCCTTCGCGGCGAGCGCGCTGGCCGAGGCGATCGCGCAGTTCCGCAGCGAACATCCGCGCGTGACCTTCCTCATCAAGGACGCGATCGCGCAGCGGGTGCTCGACCTCGTGCGAAACGAGGACGTCGATCTGGGCATCGTCGGCGGCGACGTTGGCGATCCGGAGCTCAGCGTTCTGTATCGGACGAGCGATGTCCTGCACGTGATCTATCCCCGCGGCCATCCGATCGGCGCGCTGCCGAAGGTTACGGTCGACGTTCTCGCCGAATACCCGCTCATCTTGATGGACCCCGCCACGAGTGTCCGGGCGGTGGTCGACCTAGCCTTCGTCGGCGCGGGGCGCCTGCCGACGATCGCGTGCGAGGCGACCTACATGATGACGGCGGTCGGTATGGTTCGGGCCGGCCTCGGCCTGACGATCCTCCCGGGCTCGGCACGCGAGATCCATGCTGAGCCCGAGCTTCGGTCACGCCTGATCGACGATCCGCAGTTCGTGCGTTCGGTTTGCCTGATCAAGAAGGCGGGGCGGACGTTGCCTGCCGCCGCCGAAGCGTTCTGCGGAACGCTCACGGGACTGATCGTGGGGTCGCCCGCCTGAGGTCACGCTCTGCCCGGGAACGACGCGCATCCTCCGAGCGAGTGCTGCACGTCCGTCGCGGCCGTCCCGAACGGCCGGACGCGGGCTCCGAAGCGGACGGCGCGGTGGTCGTGCCCGGGCTGAGGCGCCAGCGCTCGGTGACGGGCCGCCGGCCGAACTGCGCGATGAGCCCTGAGCGATGAAGCCTGGGCGACGCGGCCTGCGGGACGGCCGGCCGGTCGACGTCAGGGCCGGCGCCGCCACGAGCCCGACAGGAAGTGCCACGCCGGTACCAGGACGAAGCGCGTCAGCGGGATCAACAGACCGCCGACCGCCAGCCCGATCAGCCCCGATGCCAAAGCCGTGACCAGCCACGTGACCAAGCCCTCGGCGAAGGGCAGGCGTGACGCCGCAGCCACCGCGGCCGCGTGGGCGGCATGCGCCGGCGCCGACAGGCCGTAGGCTTCCAGGCCGTGCATCAGGATGCCGCCGCCGACCCAGACCATCGCGGCCGTACCGATGACGGCCAGGAGCGTGAGCAGGAGCGGCATGCCTTTGACAACGCCGCGTCCGAGGCCGCGGACGAGGCTTCCGAACGGCGGCTTCGCGGTGCTGCGCGCCAGGGCCAAGCCCGCGTCGTCCGCCTTCACGATCAGCGCGACCACGCCGTAGACGCCCGCGGTGATGCCCACGGCGACGATCGCCAGCACGGCCGCGCGCATCCAGAAATCGCCCTCCGGCAACGCCGCGAGGGTGATGGCCATGATCTCTGCGGAGAGGATGAAGTCGGTCTTGATGGCACTGGCGACCCGGCGGTCCTCCCGAGCCTGATCGCTCCCGGCGCCGTCCTGGCCAGCCGCCCCGTCGTCGTGAGCGCCGTGCGGGACGAGGGCCTCGTAGACCTTCTCGGCGCCCTCGAAGCAGAGATACGCGCCGCCCAGCATCAGCAGCGGCGTTATCGCCCAGGGCGCGAAGGCGCTGAGGGCGAGGGCGCCCGGGAGCAGGAACAGGAGCTTGTTGCGGAGCGATCCCAGGGCGATCCGGCCGACGATGGGCAGTTCGCGCTCCGCCGCGAAACCGACGACGTAGCGGGGTGTGACCGCCGCATCGTCGATGACGACGCCGGCCGCCTTCGTTCCAGCCTTGGCGGCTTGTCCCGCGACATCGTCGAGGGAGGCTGCCGCCGTCCTGACCATGAAGGCGACGTCGTCCAGCAGGGCGATCAATCCGACGCTCACACGTCTCCCCTCGTCCGCGATGAGTCCGCCAGACAGACGATCCTCGGCCGAATTTGATCCATCGGCCTCGCAGTTCGCGGCAGCGGGATTGCCGGAAGCGCCGGCCGACGAGCCGGAGGATCCCGGCGCGCTATCGGGGGCGTCGTCGACGCGGAGCGCCGCCCGTTCCGCCGGTCACCCGGCGGGGGAGGGGCGAACATGGGCGAACAACCCGCTGCCGCCGCGCTCGATGTCCTCTCGGACGGCGTCGCGCGCCGTATCCGAGTCGCCGCGCCGCAGGGCGTCGATGATGCGCCGATGGGGGTGCGGCTCCCAATCGGGGACACCGTCGTCGTAGAGGTGCGAGAGGATCGGGCCGCAGCGCACCCACAGCAGCTCGACGATCTCGTACAGGATCGGCATCCGCCCGAGCCTGCACAGAGACAAGTGGAACTCGGTGTTGAGGTTCACCGCCTGCGCGAAGTCGCGGCTCGCATGACACTGGGAGATCTGCACGTGGATCGCCTCGAGCGCATCGATCTCCCCTGCGGGTGAAGCGATCGCGGCGGCCGCCGCCCGTCCCTCGAGATCCGTGCGGATAGCGCGGATCTCCAGCAACTGATCCAGGGCGAGCCTGGGCACGACGACGCTGCCGCGCGCGTCGAGGGCCAAAGCCTTCTCGGAGACCAATCTGAGCAGGGCCTCGCGCATGGGGGTCGCGCTGATACCGAACCGGGCCGACATCGGGCGCAGACGCAGGCGCGTGTCCGGGCGCAGCTGGCCGCGCATCAGGGCCACGCGCAACTCGCGATAGGCGCGCTCGCTCAGGCTCTCCTTGACGATCGGACGGACCCAGTCCGGCATGATTTCGCCGGTTTGCGGCTCGGACGCCGAAGCGCTTGACATATTCCTCCCCTCGGCCCGATATTTGTTATAACAAATTACAAACTGCGTCGACGGCTCGCGCTGCGACGCAGGCGCCGGGCCCGAGAGGTTCGCCGCGGACAGGGGACGGAAATGCTTGCGTTGCGCAAGTCGACGGCTGCCTTCGGGGCAGACCTCGTGCACGTCGATGCACCGCCCGGCCCCGGCGCGGGCCGCGTGACCATCGCGGTTGCCGCGGCCGGTATCTGCGGCAGCGACCTCCACGCCTTCGAGTGGACGCCGGGCTACGGCTTCATGACCGCCTTCATGCCGGTCACCCTCGGCCACGAGTTTTCCGGCACGGTCCAGGTGGTTGGAGACGGCGTGACGGCGCTCGCTCCCGGAGACCGGGTCACCTGCTGGCCGACGGTGCCGTGCGGTGACTGCGCGGCCTGTTCCGCCGCCCGGCCGCAGCATTGCCAGGGCCGGCGGATCGTCGGTCTGCACGCCGACGGGGCCTTCGCCGAACAGGTCGTGGTTCCGGCCGACAATTGCCGCCGCCTGCCCGACGGGCTGCCGCTGACCGTCGCGGCGCTCGCCGAGCCCCTGGCGGTCGCGGTCAACGCCGTCGACGTGGCCGAGCTGGGGCCCGGCGACCGGGTGGTGGTGCTCGGCCCGGGCCCGATCGGAATCTCCATCGCCTTCGTCGCGCAGCTTCGGGGCGCGGCCGTGCTGCTCGCCGGTCTCGACGACGCCGCCCGCCTGGATCTCGCCCGCCGGATCGGCATCCGCGCGACCGCCGATCTCTGCGGTGGAAGCCTGGAGGCTGCCGTCCGGCACGCCTTCGGCGGGGAGGCCGACCGGGTGATCGAGGCGACGGGATCAGCCCGGTCGGTGGTCGAAGGGCTGGCCGCTCTGCGCTCGGGCGGCGTGCTGGTTGTGGCCGGGATCCATTCCGGATCCCTCGACCTCGACTTGACCGGCTTCGTCCGCAGCAAGAAGCAGCTACGTGCGGCGCACGATACCACGTCGCGGGCCTTCGACGAGGCGATCCGCCTTCTCGCAGTCCATGCCGCGACCCTCGAAGCGCTGATCACGCATCGACGCCCCCTCGCCGAAGCCGGGGCGGCGTTCGAGCTGGCGCGCAGCCGGCAAGCCATGAAGGTGCTGCTTCTTCCCGAAGCAGTCGCAACGCAGGGGGAGGGGTGATGAGCACCGGGATGCGAGCGGTCATCGCCGCAGGGCAGGGCGGCCCCGAAGTCCTCCGGATCGTCGAGCGGCCCCGCCCGGAGCCGGGCCAGGGCCAGGTGCTCGTGCGCGTCGAGGCCGCGGGCGTCAACCGCCCGGACGTGATGCAGCGCGAGGGCCGATACCCTCCGCCACCCGGCGCCTCCGACGTGCTCGGGCTCGAACTCGCCGGCATCGTCGAGGCGCGCGGGCCCGGTGCCGGGCGCTTCCGGCCCGGCGATCGGGTGATGGCGCTGGTGCATAGCGGCGCCTACGCCGAGTGGGCCGTCGTCGACGAGGCGGTCGCGCTGCCCGTGCCCGACGGCCTCCCGGCGGTCGAGGCCGGGGCGATCCCCGAGACCTACTTCACCGTCTGGAGCAACGTGTTCGAGCGCGCCCGGCTGCAGGCCGGCGAGAGCTTGCTGATCCACGGCGGCTCCTCGGGCATCGGCACCACCGCGATCCTGCTGGCGAAGGCCCGCGGCGCCACAGTCCTCGTCACCGCTGGCTCGCCGGAGAAGTGCGCGGCCTGCCTGAGGCTCGGTGCGGATGCGGCGATCGACTATCGGCAGGAGGACTTCGTTGCCGCCGCGAAGGCCGCCACCGACGGAAAGGGTCCCGACGTGATCCTCGACATGGTCGGCGGCCCGTACATCGCCCGCAACCTCGACGCCGTGGCGGTCGACGGGCGCATCGCGCAGATCGCCTTCCAGCAGGGCTCGCGGGTGACCGAGATCGACTTCCAGCTGCTCCTGATGAAGCGGCTGACGCTCACGGGCTCCACGCTGCGGGCCCGGCCGGTCGCCCTGAAGGCGCGCCTCGCCGAGGCCCTCGCCGAGCACGTCCTGCCGCTGCTTGCGGCGGGGCGGGTGCGGCCGCCGATCGACTCCGTGTTCCCGTTCGACCGGGTCGCCGAGGCCCATGCCCGGATGGATGCGGGCCAGCACATCGGGAAGATCGTCCTGACGATGGGCGACGCCGCGCAGGGGAGCCGCTGATGTCCGCGATGTCCGAGCGTGCCAACATGAGCGGCGCCCACGCCCTCGCCGCCGCACTCCACCGGCACGGGGTCCGCGACGTGTTCGGCCAGAGCATCCCCTCGGCCCTGTTCCTGGCCGCGCCGCATCACGGCATCCGCCAGATCGGCTACCGCACCGAGAACGCGGGCGCCGCGATGGCCGATGCGTACGCGCGGATCTCGGGCCGGGTCGCCGTGGTCGCGGCCCAGAACGGTCCCGCCGCGACCCTGCTGGTGCCGGGGCTCGCGGAAGCCCTGAAGGCGTCCATACCGGTCGTGGCGATCGTCCAGGACGTCCACCGCAGCTTCACGGATCGGAACGCCTTCCAGGAACTCGACCACCTCGCCCTGTTCTCCGGCGTCGCCAAGTGGGTCCGACGGGTCGCGGTCGCCGAGCGCATCGACGATTACGTCGACATGGCCTTCGCGGCTGCGGCGTCCGGGCGGCCCGGACCGGCGGTGCTGCTGGTGCCCCTCGACCTCCTCGACGAACGCCCCGATTTCGAGGCCGCCGCCCCGCCCCGTGCGGCCAACCTCGGCACCTACCCCCTCGACCGCACGGTCGCCGACCCGGCCCGGATCGCGCAGGCCGCCGACCTGATCGCCGGGGCGGAGCGCCCGCTGGTCATCGCGGGCGGCGGCGTCCATTCCTCCGGCGCCTATCCGGAACTCGCCGCCCTCCAGGCCCTCGGACTTCCGGTCGCCACCACGGTCATGGGCAAGGGCGCCGTCGCCGAGACCGACCCGCTCTCCGTGGGCGTCGCCGGCTACTTCATGGCGCCCCGGGCGCGTTCGTCCCATCTGCGCGCCCTCGTCACGGAAGCCGACGTCGTCCTCCTGGTCGGAAACCGCACCAACCAGAACGGCACCGACAGCTGGTCGCTCTACCCGGCGGGCGCCCGGTTCATCCATCTCGACGTGGACGGGGGCGAGGTCGGCCGCAACTACGAAGCCCTGCGCCTCGTCGGCGACGCCAAGCTGACGCTGGCGGCCCTCGTCGAGGCCTTGCGGCAGCGGGATCTGTCCGGGCTGGAGGGCCGCCGCGCGGGGCTCGCCGACACCATCGGCCGCGCCCGCGAGGCCCACGTCGCCGACATGGCGCGCCTCGTCGACATGGAGGCCGCGCCGATCCGGCCCGAGCGGATCATGGCCGAGATCGACGCGGCGACGACCCCCGAGACCGTCGTCGTCGCCGACGCGAGCTATGCGTCGATCTGGATCGCCAACTTCCTCACGGCGCGCAAATCCGGCCAGCGCTTCCTCACGCCACGCGGCATCGCGGGCCTCGGCTGGGGCCTGCCCTTCGCCCTGGGCGCGAAGGCGGCGCGACCGGAGGCGCCCGTGATCTGCGTGACCGGCGACGGCGGCTTCGGGCACGTCTGGTCGGAACTGGAGACGGCGCGGCGCATGCGGCTTCCGGTCGTGGTCGTGGTCCTGAACAACCAGATCCTCGGCTACCAGAAGCACGCGGAGCTGAGCCTGTTCGGCGACTTCACCGACGTCTGCGATTTCGAGGCGGTGGACCACGCCGCGATCGCGCGGGCCTGCGGTTGCGCTGGAACACGCGTCGAGCGCCCCGGGGATCTCGCGCCGGCGCTGCGCGAGGCCCTCGCGAGCGGCGCCGTGACGGTGATCGACGTGATCACCGACCAGCGGGCCTACCCGCCGATCACCAGCTTCGAGGGCAAGGACGCGCTCGCTTACTGACGCCGACGACCGGCCCACCGAGAAGGCGCGCGAAGCGCCGGGTCGACACCGAACACGGGAGGATACGATGAGAGTTCTGGCGCGTGCACTCGCCGCCGCCCTCGCGCTGGGCGCCGCAGCCCCGACGACGGCTCGGGCCGCCGACGTGAAGTTCGGCGCGCTGTTCCCGTTCAGCGGGCAGCTTGCGCTCCTGGGCGAGGAGAGCGCCCGGGGCGTCGAGATCGCCGTCGACGAGATCAACGCCGCCGGCGGCGTCCAGGGCCAGAAGGTCGTGCTCGCCCGAGGCGACGCGGTCGACAACAATCAGGCGATCGGCGAGGCGCGCCGCCTCATCTCCCTGGAGCGGGTGGTGGCGATCTTCGGGTCCTATTCGTCCGCCCGCTCGATCGCCGCGAGCCAGGTGGCCGAGCTGTCGGGCCTCCCGTATTTCGAGCTCGGCGCGGTGGCCGAGGAGGTGACCGGGCGCGGCCTGCAGTATCTCTACCGCACCAACCCGACGGCCGAGGACATGGCCAAGCTCGCGGTCGAGATGATCGTCAACAAGGTTGCGGCCGGGCTCGGCAAGAAGCCCGGGGACCTGAAGATCGGCATCATCTACGAGGATTCGAGCTACGGCACCTCGGTGGCGGGCTTCCAGAAGAAATTCGCCGCCCAGGCCAAGCTGAACGTCGTCACCGCGCAGGGCTATCCGGCCGCGACGGTCGACATGTCGTCCCTAGTCCTCGACCTGAAGGGACGCGGCATCGACGTCCTGCTCCAGACCTCCTACCAGAACGATTCCGTCCTGTTCCTCCAACAGGCCAACGAGGCGGGCTTCAAGCCAGGCGCCATCATCGGAGGCGGCGGCGGATACTCAATGCAACCCACCGCCGACGCGGTCGGTCACACGGTCATCGAGGGCGTCCTCGACACCGACTTCACCCAGTACCTCGTCAACACGCAGTACACGCCCGGCCTGGAAAGCTTCGTGGCGGCCTACCAGAAGAAATACGGTGGCGCGCCGCGCTCCGGGCACTCGCTGAACAACTACGTCGGCGCCAAGCTCATCCTGCAGGCCATCGACAAGGCGAAGGGCTTCGAGCCCGACACCATCGTCAAGGCGGCCAAGGGGATTGACGTCAAGGACGGCGTCACCGCGGTCGGCTACGGGTTCAAGTTCGGCAAGAACAACCAGAACGAGCGCGCCGCGATGATGGGTATGCAGTGGCAAGGCGGCAAGCTCGTCACGGTCTATCCCGACAGCGCCGCCGTCGCCCCGATGCAGACGCGCCAGTAGCCGCGCCGCCGCCACGGAGATCGGGGATGGACGTCTTCCTCCAGGTGCTCGCCAATGGAGTGATGCTCGGCGGCCTGTTCGCCATCGTCAGCGTCGGGCTGACCCTGATCTTCGGCATCGTGAAGGTCGTCAACTTCGCCCACGGCGAGTTCCTGATGGTCGGGATGTACCTGACCTACCTCGCCGTGAGCGGACTCGGCCTGCACCCGTTCGCCGCCGTGATCCTCGTCGTCCCGGTCCTGTTCCTGCTGGGCGCCCTGACCCAGCGGTTCCTGATCCAGCCGCTGCTCGCCGCGGGCGACCACCACATCCAGATCTTCGCCACGGTCGGCCTGTCGACGGTGCTGATCAACCTCGCCCTCCTCGTCTTCGGGGCCGACATCGCCAACACCCCGCCGTCGGGCCTGCGCCAACCGCTGCAGATCGGTCCGGTGCGGGTGCTCCTCGGACAGGTGGTGATCCTCGGTACGGCGATCCTGCTGGTGGCGGGGCTGCAGACGTTCCTGGCCCGGACGCGCACGGGGCGGGCGATCCGGGCGGTGGCCCAGAACCGCGCCGCGGCGGAGCTGATGGGCATCGACGTGAACCGGATCTACGCCCTGACCTTCGGCATCGGCGCGGCCTGCGTGGGCGTGGCGGCGGTGCTGATCGCGCCGCTCTACCCGACCTCGCCCAACAGCGGCACCTACTTCGTGCTGATCGCCTTCGTGGTCGTCGTGCTCGGCGGCCTCGGCTCGATCCGCGGCGCCTTCGTCGGAGCGATCCTGATCGGCCTGATCGACAGCGTCACGGGCTTCTACGTCGGGGCCGACATGCGCGAGGTCGCGGTCTTCGGCGTGTTCCTGGCGATCCTGATCCTGAAGCCCTCGGGCTTGTTCGGACGACAGCTCCGGCTGTCCCACGTCTCGCCGTGAGGGGGCCGCGATGACCGATATCCCGCTCACCGCCGCCCCGTCCGCCGGACTGTCCGCGTTCCCCCGCCGGGGCGCGGCGGCGCTGGCCCTCGTTCTCGCGGCCCTGGTGGCCGTGCCGGTCGCGGTCGGCAACCCGTTCATCTACCACGTCTTCATCACGATCTGCGTCTTCGCGGCGCTCTCGACCGCCTGGAACATCGTCGGCGGCTATGCCGGCCAGCTCTCCCTCGGCCACGGCATCTTCTACGGGCTCGGCGCCTATTGCGGGATGCTGCTCGTCGGTGCCGGGATCAGCCCGTGGATCGGCATGGTGGCGGGCGCCGCCCTCGCCATGCTGGTGGCGCTCGCCATCAGCTATCCGTGCTTCCGGCTGCACGGGCCGTTCTTCTCGCTGGCGACCATCGCCTTCCTCGAAGTCTTCCGCGTGCTGGCGCTGCATTTCCGGGATCTGACCGGTGGCGCCACCGGGCTGATGATCCCGCTGAAGTTCGGCTGGGCCTGGATGGTGTTCCGGGACCGCTGGCCGCCCCTGGCCATCGCCTTCGGGCTGCTGCTGCTGACGCTGGCCGTCGCGTGGTGGATGCGGACCCACCGGATCGGGTTCTACCTCGTGGCGACCCGCGAGCGGGAATCGGCCGCCCGCGCCGCGGGCGTGCCGACGGTGGGCACGCGGCTCGTGGCTGTGGCGGTGTCGGGGGCGCTGACCGCCATGGTCGGCACCTTCCACGCCATGTACCTGACCTTCATCGAGCCGGCGGCGGTGTTCTCGCTGACCCTGTCGATCCAGATCGCGATGTTCGCGCTGATCGGCGGCCTGGGCACGGTGTTCGGACCGCTGCTGGGCGCGGTGCTCCTCGTGCCGATCACCGAGCTCGCCCGCGGCTGGCTGGGTGCCAAGGCGCTCGGGCTCCACGGGCTGGTTTACGGCCTCGTGCTGGCGCTGGTCGTGCTGTTCCTGCCCAACGGCCTGATGGGCCTGGTATCCCGCTTCACGCGGGCCGGCGCCGGCACCCGCGGGGTGCAGGCCGGCACGGTCGCCGCAGCGCCGCGCGCGGCGGAGCGGCGGCCGCTCGGCGAGGCCGTCATCCGGGTCGAGGGCCTGCAGAAGCGCTTCGGCGGCCTGCACGTGACCAACGATGTCGGCTTCACGCTGCGCGAGGGCGAGATCCTCGGCCTGATCGGCCCGAACGGGGCCGGCAAGACCACCGTCTTCAACATGATCTCCGGCTTCCTGAAGCCCGATGCCGGATCGGTGAGCGTCCGCGCGCCGGACGGGACGTGGCACAGCCCGGGCCGACCGGCCGATTTCGCCGCGCTCGGCGTCGGCCGGACCTTCCAGATCGTGCAGCCCTTCGCGGCCATGACGGTCGAGGAGAACATCATGGTCGGCGCCTTCTACCGCCACCGCGACGTGCGCGAGGCCCGAGAGGTCGCCCGCGAGACCGCCGAGCGGATGGGCCTCGCGCCCTGGCTCGGGAGCGAGGCCCGCGGCCTCACGATCGGCGGCCTCAAGCGGCTCGAGGTCGCCCGCGTGATGGCCATGCGCCCGCGCGTGCTGCTCCTCGACGAGGTGATGGCCGGCATCAACCAGACCGACGTGCGCCGCGCCATCGACCTCATGCTGTCGATCCGCGATACCGGCGTCAGCATCATCGCCATCGAGCACGTCATGCAGGCGGTGATGGCGCTCTCCGACCGGGTGATCGTCCTGAGTTCCGGGCAGATCATCGCCCAGGGCAGCCCGCAGGACGTCGTGCGCGATGCCGCCGTGATCGAGGCGTATCTCGGCAAGGAGTTCGTCCATGCTCACGCTTGAGCGCGTGGATGCCGGCTACGGCGCGACCAGCATCCTGCACGCCGTGTCGCTGGACGTGCGCGCCGGCGAGGTTGTGACCATCGTCGGCGCCAACGGCGCCGGCAAGACGACGACGCTGCGGACCATCGCCGGCCTGGTGAAGCCGACCCGCGGCCGGATCCTGTTCGAGGACGAGGACGTCACCCGTCTCTCGGGCCACGAGATGGTGGAGCGGGGCGTCACCCTGATCCCTGAGGGGCGTCAGCTCTTCCCCGAGATGACGGTGCGGGAGAACCTGCTGATGGGCGCCTACCGCCGCGCGGCGCGGGGGCGCCAGGCGGAGACGCTCGCGGAGGTGCTCGACCTGTTCCCGCGGGTGCGCGAGCGGCTCGACCAGAATGCCGGGTCCCTGTCGGGGGGCGAGCAGCAGATGGTGGCCATCGCCCGCGGGATGATGGCGCGTCCCAAGCTCCTGATGTTCGACGAGCCCTCGCTCGGCCTCGCGCCGATCGTGGTGGCGCAGGTCTTCGCGGTCGTCGACCGGATCGTGAAGACCGGCGCCACCGTGCTGATCGTCGAGCAGAACGTGTTCCACACGCTCCAGGTCGCCGACCGGGGCTACGTGTTGGAGAACGGTGAGGTCGTGCTGGCCGACGCGTCCGCGGCCCTGCTCGACAACGACCATGTCCGTCGCGCCTATCTGGGGATCTGAGATGATCGAGCGGGAGACGAATCCGGATCCGATCGCGCGCCGACCGAGCCATGCCGGCCGCCGCGTCCTCGTCACGGGCGCCGGGCGCGGGATCGGCCGGGCGATCGCGGAGGGCTTCGGCGCGCGCGGCGCCCTGGTCGGCGTCGCCGACGTGAACCCGGAGGACGTGGCCGCGACGGTCGGGGCCATCGAGGCCGCCGGCGGACGAGCCCTGGCGATGCAGCTCGACGTCGCCGATTATCCGGCCGTCGCGGCGGCCCTGTCGGCGGCCGCCGCCGCCCTCGACGGCCCGTTCGACACGGTGGTCAACAATGCCGGCATCTCGCCCAAGCACGACGGCGCGGCCCACCGCGTCTGGGAGATGGATCCGGCGGAATGGAACCGCGTCGTCGCGGTCAACCTGACGGGGGCGTTCAACACCGTCCGGGCGCTGACGCCGGCCATGCGCGCGGCCGGGCGCGGCTGGATCGTCAACCTGTCCTCGGTGGCGGGCAAGACCTACTCGCCGATCGTCGCCTGCCACTACGCGGCCTCGAAGGCCGGGCTGATCGGCTTCACCAAGCACCTCGCGGCCGAGCTCGGCCCGTTCGGCATCCGCGTCAACGCGATCGCGCCGGGCCGGATCGAGACCCCGATGGTCCGGGCAGTGGGCCGCGCGGTCAACGACGAACAGGCCCGCCTGACGCCGATGGGCCGCCTCGGCGCCCCCGAGGAAGTCGCGGATCTCGCCCTCTACCTGACCTCCGCCGAGGCCAGCTTCGTCACCGGGCAGACCGTCGACGTGGCCGGCGGCCTGTACATGACGTGAGCCGGGACGGCGGATGGACGGGAGGACGGCCATGGACGGGACGATCAGCGCCGCCGGGATCACCGGGCGCACCCGGGTCTACGGGATCCTGGCGGATCCGATCTACCACGTGAAGGCGCCCGCGGTGATGGGGGCGCTCTTCGCCCGCCACGGGGTGGACGGCGTGCTGGTCCCGCTGCACGTGACCGCGGACGGGCTGGCCGCCGTGATGGACGGGCTGCGGCACCTGCGCAATTTCGGCGGCTTCATCGCCACGGTCCCGCACAAGACGACGATGACCGGCCTGTGCGATGCGCTCACCCGCGAGGCCGAGCAGATCGGGGCCGTGAACTGCGTCCGGCGCGAGGCGGACGGCCGGATGATCGGCACGATGCTGGACGGAATCGGCTTCGTCGAGGCCCTGCGCGCCTCAGGCCTGGAGCCCCGCGGCCGTAATGCGGCGCTCGCGGGGGCGGGCGGCGCCGCGAGCGCCATCGCCTTCGCCCTGGCCGAGGCGGGCGTCGCGCGCCTGACGATCTTGAACCGCACCGCCGGCCGCGCGCAGGCGCTGGTGGACCGCCTGCGCGCGGCCTACCCGACACTCGTCGTCGCGGCGGAAGGCGCTCAGCCGGACCATGATCTTCTCGTCAACGGCACCTCGCTCGGAATGCGTCCGCAGGACGCTGCCCCGTTCGATCTCGCCGCCCTTCACGACGGACAGTTCGTCGCCGAGGCGATCATGGAGCCGGAGATGACGCCGCTGCTCGCCGCCGCGCTGGCCGCAGGCTGCCGCATCCAGAAGGGCCTGCCGATGCTGGAACGGCAGATCGCCCTGATGGCCCGTCACATGGGCGCACTCTGAGGCCGGATCTTGAAACGGATCGACACCGACGCCGTCGAGGCGGGCGACTTCGACTACGTGATCGTGGGCGGCGGCACCGCGGGCTGCGTCCTGGCCAACCGGCTGACCGAGACCGGGACGCAGCGGGTGCTCCTCCTCGAGGCTGGGGGGCGCGCGCGCAGTCCCTGGGTCTCGATCCCGGCCGGGTTCAGCCGCCTGCTCCAGCACCCGGCCTACAACTGGCGCTTCCAGACCGAACCCGAGGAGGCGACCGGCGGCCGGGTGATCGCGGTTCCACGGGGCCGGGGTCTCGGCGGCTCGACGCTGATCAACGGCATGATCTACGTGCGCGGCCAGCCGCAGGATTACGATTCCTGGGCGCAGGCCGGGTGTCGCGGGTGGGGCTCCGCGGACGTGCTGCCTTACTTCTGCAAGCTGGAGGATTTCGATGGCGCCCCCGATCCGCTGCGGGCGCGCGGCGGACCGCTGCCGCTCACCGAGGTGGCCGAGCGTCCGGCCATCGCCGAGGCCTTCATCGCCTCCGCGCAGGCTGCAGGGTATCCGCGCAATCCCGACTACAACGCGGCGAGCCAGGACGGCTTCGGCTATTACCAGGTCAACCAGAGAGGCGGTCGACGGATCAGCGCTGCCGACGCCTACCTGAGGCCGGCGCTAGGGCGCGCGAACCTCGCGGTCGTGACGGACGCGCAGGTCCTGCGGCTGACCTTCCATCAGGACCGAGCGAACGGCGTCGCCGCGCTGGTCGCCGGGCGCGAGCGGATTTTCCGCTGCCGCGGCGAGGTGATCCTCGCCGCAGGCGCCGCCCAGACCCCGCAGATCCTCGAATTGTCCGGCCTCGGCGATCCGGTGATCCTCGCCGGGCTCGGCGTCCCGGTGCAGCACGCGCTCCCCGGGGTCGGCGCCAACTACATGGACCATTACTGCACGCGCATGAACTGGCGCGTGCGCCTGCCGGTGACGCTTAACGAGCAGACCCGCGGACTCCGCCTCGGTCTGGCGGCGGCGCGCTACCTCGCCACCCGGCAGGGGATCCTGTCGCTCGGAACCGGCCTCGCCCACGGCTTCGTGCGGACGCGACCGGGGCTCGATGGACCCGACGTGCAGTACTTCTTCATGCATGCGAGCTACGCCAACGCGGCCGAGCGCAAGCTCGATCGCCTGCCCGGCATGACGATCGGCGTCACGCAACTGCGCCCGGAATCGCGCGGCACGATCCACGCCGCCTCGCCCGATCCGCTGAAGCCCCCGGCGATCCGACCGAACTTCCTCGCCACCGAGGAGGACCGCCGCGCGATGGTCGAGGGGATGAAGATCGCCCGGTCCATCGTCGCCCAGGCGCCGATGGACCGGTTCCGCGGCCCCGAGCTCAACCCCGGCCCGGATTGCCGGACGGACGCGGACTGGCTCGCTTTCGCCCGTCGCGACGGCCAGACGATCTATCATATCTGCGGAACCTGCCGCATGGGTGGCGATCCCGGGTCGGTCACGGATCCGAACCTGCGCGTGCGCGGCGTGACGGGCCTGCGCGTGGCGGACGCCTCGATCATGCCGCGCATCGTCTCCGGCAACACGCAGGCGGCGGTGTTCATGATCGCCGAGAAGGCGGCCGACCTGATCCGCGCCGACGCATAACGCGTGCCGTCCATCGGGATTTATCCGGGAGCAGCGGCGCGGGGCTGCGGCCGGGCTCCCGCACCGATAGACCTGCGGGACGGGCAAAGCTGTCGGTCGGCCACGCAGCTTTAATGCCGGCCGGCCGCTGCTCAGATGCCGACGCTCGCCGCACCGGCATCGGCGGCCTGTCGGACGGTCGCTCCCCCTCGCAGAGCCATCGCTATGGCGGTCGACATGGTGTCGACGGCGAGGGCCCGATCCTGCCCATAATCGTACGAGCTGTTACTCTTGGAACTCAGCCTTGCGTAGTAGCTGTCGGGAAACTCCCTATCGACGCGCGTCTTGAGCATCGTCGTCGCAGCTCTGTAATCGTCGTCGAAGTTCCGGCCACGCGCCCTGGCCGTGTCGTCGAATGTCCCGGCTCCCTTTTCGCGGGCTGCAGCGTCGGCTCGGCGCTCCTGCGCGCTGCCGAGAAAGAACTGCATGGTCTTGGAGATCAGCCAGCTGAGGGACGGCATCGATATCTCCCGATCAGGTAGCGAGGAATGCGACTGACCAGCCCTCGTAGCACGCTTTGCCCGTTGGCGGGCTGGACGGCGCTGCCATGACACATGCCGGGCGCGCCGCGTCGCCGCGGATCGGTATCCAGGTCAATCCGCCTGGCCGGTGACGGCTCGCCGACGGTGTGCCGCCCTGTGCCGCGTCCGCGTCCGGTGATGCCGGTGCTCCGCTCGCGGCTTCGATGCGATCACCGGCGCCGGTGCGACCGGCGGTGCCGCTACCGGAGGACCGTCATGATCCGCGATGACGCGACGGGCCTCCTCGACGGACATGCCACAGGTCGAGATCCCCTGGAGGGTCCCCAATGCCCGATTGTATGCGGGGAGATCGGGGCACCCGGCGATGCCGAAGCTCCATGCGGTCGCAGGGGCCGCGATCATCATCGACAGGGCAAGCGTGGCCGCAGACGTCTTTGACATCGCCGATGATCCCTCGTTCGCCAATTGCCTCACCTGCTGTCGCGCGGAACCGATGGCCAGCGACATCAGACCGATGGCCGCAACCATGTCGATTTCGGCGATGCCGAGCAGAACGCGACAGGCGGAGCGATCATGGTGCTTGCCGAAACATCAGTATTTGCCCTAAAATAATCCAATAGGATGGAGCGTCCGTCGCTCAGTGATTTCGCTACCCGATTGATTGCTAGCGGAATGCTGGCATCCTGAAGTGCGGTCTTGTCCAATGCGCTGCAATCCCCTGCAAAGGCGCGGCGATCGAATGGGCTGAGGCTCACCGCACCGGCGCGGCGGGCGTCTTCAGCAGATACTACAGCTCCGATGCGATCGTAGTCACGAAAGGCGTCCCTCGATCGGGTGCCGGCAGCCAAGAGTGCTCCTCAGGTCTGAAGTCCAGGGCTGTGAGGATCATGAAGCGATGGGAAGGACAGTCTACTCGGCGTGTCAGCGCTGGGCGGGGACCGGTTTCCTAGAGAGCGGCACGAAGGTGAAGCTCGCTGGAAATGGGCTGAACGTGTTGCAGAGGCGCAGCGACGGTCGGCGCAGGATCCTTCACACGTGGAACCGAGCAGCGCTGGTCGAAGCCCGCCCGCGGCCCTGTCGACATCGACGCGCAAGGCCTATCACGGAGGGATGCCGACGAGTCCGGGAATTCGATCCTGCTCCTCCGTCGAACGCCGCGGAAGTCCATATGCGCGATGCAGGCGGCCTGTCAGATTCTCGCTTGGAACGATGTGCAGTTCCGGGGCATCAGTGTAGTCAGCTTAAGTACGAGACATCGCAATTCACACGTACGGATTCTGACTCGAGCGAGCGCGCATAGCAATGATCAAGATAATCGCGATGCCGATCTTATCGATCACGATCTGTTGCGGTCCAGCGCTCGCCGAGCCGCGCAACAAAGAGAAGAAGGTTGCGGTCGTTACGAATTTCTCTGAGAATGACGCGGTAGCGCAGGATCTCGTGAAGAGTTTTGCGAACGCTCTCGATCGAGCTGCAAGCAACGATGTGGCGATAAAGTATGAGTATTATTGGTCCGGCGGTAATACTGAAACCGCTAAGATCTATGCCAAAAAGGTCGCCGCGAGCAGTCCGGACGCGATTTTTGCTGCCACCACACCGGTGGTCAGCGCCCTGCTCAATGAAACCAAGACCATACCGATCGTGTTCGCGACTGTCGCGGATCCGATTGGAAGCGGCTTCGTGGAGAATTTGGCCGCTCCCGGGAAGAACGTGACCGGATTCATAAATTCCGAGGGCAGCATCGCGGGTAAATGGGTTCAGTACCTCAAGGAACTTTTGCCGGACTTGCCGTGCATTTCGATGATGTACAACACTCGGACTGCGCCATACTACAAGTACTACGTGGGCCCCTTTGAGGACGCTGCAAAGTCAGTGAGCATTGAGCCGATTTTGTCGAATGTTTCCACCGAGCAGGAAATCGAAGGCACGATCCGTGATTTATCCGACCGGAAATGCGGCTTGGTGTTGATGAACGACAGTTTCAATTTCGTGCACCGCCAACGCATCAGCACGGTGTCGGAGCAATACCGTGTGCCGGTGGTCGCCTACAACAAAGCTACGGCGCTGAACGAAGCGCTCATCGCTTACGGCCCGGAGGAAGTGGATGCCTATAGGAAAGCCGCCGGATACGTGAAGAAAATCATCGACGGCGCGCAGGTGGGCAAGCTTCCGGTCCAGCTCAATACGCGATTTTATTTGTCGGTGAATCTTCAGAAAGCGAAGCGACTCGGGATAGAAATTCCGGCCTCATTCCTGTCCCGCGTCGATGATGAGGTTGAGTAAGGCATGGCACTTCCCGTCGTGTCGTCAGGTGCGTCGGGCCATTCGTGCTGAATCCGGCTCTTGGGAGGGCCGACGTTGCGACGGGAGCGTGTACCTGGCCGCATAGGGCGCTGCAGCCGAGCGGACCCGCCCATCGATCCCATATGGCGACCGCATCGAGATGCGCCCGCAAGAGCGGGTCGGCGTCCCGTTCGATGTCAAAATCCAGGATGGCAGCCGGGCTACGAACCGGTCTCCATCGTTGGAGGTACCCGGCCGTCTCGACGGCGATCAGCCCGCCCGCCCTCGGGGAGCGGGAGGCGCCGCTCGCCGAGATGACTGGTGAGCCACCGCGGAGCGACCGGGAGCCCGACGTGGTCCTCTGGGACCGAGCCGAGGCCCGCATGGGCGCAGCAGGGCGTACCGGATCGTCGCGCGAAGAACCGCCAGGCGGGGGAGGGAACTGTCGGCGAGCCTCGCTTGTCTGTATCACCGTACTGAATCGGACGGGTAGGATCAGCTCATTTGCCCCGCATTATCTCGATCTTTTCGGCAGCAGGAGCAGCCGCGCTGATGCTCGGCGAGCCCGCTTCCGCGGGATCCGACATCGCGATTGCAACGATTGCAACAGGTCGGCTCTACGTCCTCGGGACGACCGAGCGGCCGCGCACGCCCGTGATCCTCGACGGTCAGTTCCGCACGGAATCCGACGAGAGGGGAGGCTTCCAGTACGAGCTGATCTACCATCCGGCGCCCTGCATCGTCTCCGCGACGATCGAGGGCAAAGCCTACAAGGCCGTCGTCAGCAATTGCGGCCAGCAGGGCTCGCCTGGGCCATCGCGGGGCGCCGGGGAGGCGGTGGCCGTGCCGGCGCCGGGTGCCAAGCCCGCAGCCCCCGTCGCCTCAGGACGAACCAGCCCGACCGCGTCTGTCGAGCCACCAAATCCGGCCCCCACCTCCGAAGCCGCGGGACCGGCGGCATCCCCGGCCCCGACGCCGGCCGCGCCGATCCCCGACACGACGTCCGCTGTGAACGGAACGGCTCATCTCCCGCGTGCGCAGCCGAAGAATACCAACCCGATCGCCAATCCGCCGCTGCCCCCGGCTCGGCCCAGTTTCCAGACGGAAGTTCGGGCCCACGTGCCTCGGCCCGCGAAGGTGCTGCAGCGGCCGAAGAATGACGCCCAACCGGAGCCGGACGATCCTGCGGCCCCGCTCGAAGAGTAACGGCACCGACGTTCCGGGACTCCGCGAAGCGCCGCCGAGACCGGCGCGCCGGTTCCCGGTCCCCCGGCACGGCGTGCCCTTGCCCGTTCTGAGGCACCGTCTCGGACGATGAGTCGACGTGAAGGGGGACGCTTCCCTCGACGGGCCGTCGGAGGCCGTGACGCCTTGCCGACGCACGATCGCCGCCCCCACTCGCCTCGGCGATGAGGCGCGTGGTGGGCTGCGCACACCGCATCGTCGCGGGCCTGGCACCGGCCGAACTCGCCCCAGCCGCAACTTGAAATCCGGCAGAGTGCCACCTGCAATGTGATCGATATCGTCACCTGCCTCCGCACAGATCTGTCCGATATTAATCCGTATCAATTGACGCTGGTAGGCCAGTACTGTATTTGCCCAAGAGATATTATTGATAAGCGCAGGCCCGGAGTGCATCCGATGGCAACGCCTTCCTGCAATAGGGCCCGATACGCGCAGATCGCGCTCGCGCTGGTGCTGACGTCTGCGGTTCCCTTTCAGGCGTCAGCGCAGCGCTTCGGCGATGGCCATCCCACCGATCGTGCCACACGCGACACCGGGCCGGACTCGGATTCGGCGCCGCGCAAAGCGCCCGATCTGTCGATCATCACGCACGACGTTGTTGGACGGCTGGGTGCCGCCGTCCCCCTGGAGATCAAGCTCGTCCGCGCACCAGAGGTCGATATCGAAGCGCTTACGTTGCTTGGTCTACCTCCGGGCGCGTCAGTGAGCGACGCGACTCACACGTTTTCGCCGTCGAGCGACAACGCGGATGTCGACATCGGCACCTGGGATCTCTCGAAGCTTGAGATTTCACAGAGTGACGAGCGCAACAGCAGCTTCCCGCTGGCGGTCGCGGCGTTCTGGATGCCGGAGACCGGAGGCCGGTACGAGGTCACGTCGCGTCGCCTGAACGTCCGGTTCATGCGAGGCCCTGCAGACCATCCTGCGGCTTCCGGTGGCGAACCCGGCAGCCGCGAACCGTCTGCCGTCCCGGCCCGCGAGGCAGTCCCGTCCATTCAACCCGCCCTCAGCGTCGCGGATCGGCACGCCCCAAGCTCCGATGTCATCGTGCCGGAGGTGAATGTCGCACCTCTCGGAAACGCCGCAGTGATCACTTCTCGTGCCGTCTCGGCAGTCGCGGATGAGACGCTCGCGACCAAGGCTCAGGCTGCTGTCCTCCCAAGACCCGCGGGGTCTCCGCAGCCGAAGCCGCAGATCGATCCCCTCGTCGAACGCGCGCGGGGCCTGATCCGGCTCGGCGATATCAGCGGCGCCCGCCGCCTGCTGGAGCGCGCGCAGGCGCGCAACGCCCCGAACGCCACCTTCCTTCTGGCGCAGACCTGGGATCCGGCGATGCTGAAAAGCTGGAACGTGCGCGGCCTGCGAGCAGATCCGGACCTCGCCAGGAATCTCTACGCCAAGGCGGCCGGGCAGGACCGGGCGGATGAACGGCTGATCGCCGCCACGAGCCGCTGAGACCGCCCCCGGATGACAGCTGGATGATCGTTGAGGAACGCGCACATGCCGAGGCTCACTGGGTTCGCCGTCTTTCTCGGCCTCGCCGTCCTCGCGATGTCCCCGGGCGCGAGGGCTCGGGAGGCGACGGCGCCGGAGGGGGAGCCTCTGACGGAGGCGGCACTCGGCGAGCGGATGAACGCCAACACCGTCACCGTGGTGACGGGCACGCCCGGAGGAACCTACTTCCGCGTCGGTGCCGATCTCGCCTTCGTGCTGGATGACGGCAACAAGCTGCGGATCCTGCCGATCCTCGGCAAAGGCGCGGGCGAGAATGCCTACGACATCCGCTTCCTGAAGGGCGTCGACTTGGGCTTCGTCCGCACCGACACGCTGGAGCAGCTTCGCCAGGACAAGCGCCTGAAGAACGTCGACCGGCATATCCAGTACATCGCCAAGCTGTTCGACGACGAGCTGCACGTCATCGCGCCGAACGCGATCACCACGGTCGCCGATCTCGCCGGCAAGCGGGTCAGCTTCGACGTGAAGGGCAGCGGCACCGACTATAGCGGCCGCGCGATGTTTCGCGAACTCGGCGTTAGCGTGGAGGCGGTCAACGTCGACCAGCCCACCGCCTTGGAGATGCTGCGCAAGGGGGAGATCGAGGCCGTCGTTTCGGTGGCTGCCAAGCCGGTGGCCTTCATCGCGGGCTTCGACCCGGGAGACCGTTTTCACCTCGTGAAGACGCCCTATCCGGACACGATCAACGAGGCCTACGTTCCCGCCAGCCTCAGCCATGCCGATTATCCGAAGCTCGTGTCCGGGGACGCGGTGGAGACCGTCGCGGTTGGCACGATCCTCGGCGTCTACAACAGCCCCAGGGGCTCCGCGCGCTACGACAAGCTCGTCCGCTTCATCGACGCGTTCTTCGGGCAGTTCGACCGGTTCCTGGCACCACAACGGCATCCCAAGTGGCGCGAGGTCAATCTGGCGGCATCGGTGAGCGGCTGGACGCGCTTCCAGCCCGCCCAGGACTGGCTCGATAATCATCGCGAACAGGAGGTTGCGGGCCGGACGGAGCTCGAGCGCTTCTTCCAGTCGCAGTCCAGCCGGCCGGCTGGGAAGGAGGAAATCTACCAAGCCTATCTGAAGTGGCGGCAGGCACGCTGACCGCCGCTACGGCCAGGGAGGCCGATACCGGCGGACCTCGGCAGCAGGAACGCTGCACGCGGTCGAGGAGGGACGCGCCAGCCACCGCGATGACGTCGCCGCGGCCGGGCCCCGTACCGGCCGCGACCGCACAGGTGGGCGGCCCGCGAGCCGGCGGCGTAGCGGGTCCGTGACGGCGGTGGCCACCTCGAGCCCGTTCAGCATCACCTCGGACCCGTGGCGCGGGTCGCCATCTGCTGTCACCATCAGGTCGCTGACCTGCGGGAATGTGTGGCGGGTCGTCCGCGGCCGCCCGGCCAGTCCGCGCGCCGGGACCGGCGCCCGGGCTACGCGCTGTCACCGCGATGCAGGCGCGATCAACGCGGCATGGGGCGGACTGCCTGCCGGGACACCCGCTCCCCGTGGTCGACCGCTCGACCCGACCGCGACCCACCGAAGCCGCCCCTGTTCCACACCAAGTAGCCGAGTCCGGCCGCCACGCCGGCGAGCGTGGCGATCATGGCGACCTCGCTCGACATGGCCCCGGCCCTGGCACCCCGGCGCCGGGCCTGGAGAGCACTCGTCTTGGCGCGCACGAAAGCCCGCGTGGCGGCCCCGGTCTCCTCGGCCGAGAGCAGCTTCCGGGCTGCCGGGATCAGCTCGTGGACATGGCGGTGCAGATGCTGGTCCACGAGGAAGGTGACGTCCTCGAACGTGTTGAGCCAGCCGGCCGAATCTCTTCGCCGGTAGCGGGCGAGCTGTTGGAGTTGCCGCGTCACCTCCGCGTGGCCGTTTCGGAGGTCCTCGGTCAGCGCGCGCGTCTGGCTGTCCCGGCTCAGGGGACCGTACAGGCTCGCCTCGATGGCGCGCGCGTGCAGCTCAAGCTCGTCGATGAGATCGGCCAGCATCCGCTCGCGGCTGCCGACCGAACGGCGGGCATTCAGCGCATAGGGAATATCTCGGATCAGGCTCCCGATATTCTCGTGGTCGCGCTCGATGAGTTGCCATACGTCCATTCTCACGATCCTCGCTGGTGATATAGCAACAGCTTCGAACCCCCCGCCGCCGCCGACCGTTCCCATTCGAATCTGCGCCGGCCGGATTCCGCTCTCGGAAGGGCGCGTGCGGATGGCGTGTCGGCGCGCCGGCCGGGCGCGAACGGACCGGCTTGAAACGGTCGGGTTCGGGCATGGACGAGGATGCCCTTCAATGGGCGGCTTTCCGAGGAGGGGAGCCGCTGGCATGTGCCCTGTCTGCGGATCTGAACGCGCGGACATGCAGCCCCGGCGCTCCCACGAGGGCGTTTTCCCGTCGCCACATTCCGGTTCGCCGCCTCTGGCAGGCTGACGCGCCCGAAGGGCGTCGCGTTAATCGGACTGGGTCCATGGTCTCGGCTCATGCGAGTGGCCTCCACTCTCAATCACACCGGCACCGGACACCGATAACCGCATCGCGGACGGCCCGTGAGTTCCAAGTTAATCCTGCTGAGGAAGTAAATCGTGACGATAGGGCAGATCGTGAGACGAATACTCGGAAAAAACTTTCAGCCCGTGGGGAAGTTGTATAGATCAATATTTGTAGATATTCACAAAATTGCAGCATTTATCGGGGATCAGATACCGGCGGGGAGCCGATGCCTCGATATCGGCGGCGGGGACGGGATGATCGTGAGCGCGATGCTCGAGCAGCGTCCAGACCTTCACGTCACGATGACGGATATCGCGCCCAACATCGGTAGTTTCATCGATCCGAAATTCCTGGATCGCGTGATGCTCCATCCTGCGACGACAGCTAAAAGCGTAGCCGGGACTGGGCGGTCATTCAACGCCATCACGATAGCGGACGTTCTCCATCATGTGCCCGCCGACGCGCGATCGATGTTCTGGTCGGATCTGCGGGAAATCTGTCGAGATACCGGTTGCAGGACGATCATCGTAAAGGATGTTTGCCCGGGCACGCTCAGAGGCTTTCTCAGCCTGATGTGTGACAGGTACATCACCGGAGACCGGCACGTCACCCTGATAAGGCCGGATGACATGATCGCCGACATCAAGCATATATTTCAAACAGATGCTGTAGATATTTCTCACTCGGAACCCGACAAGGCCAATTACTGCCTCGTTGTGAATTTGAAATAGCGCAAGCAGGTCCGTTTCGTCTCGCGCCTCAGCCGATCAGACCGGCACGCAAGCGCGGAAGCACCCTGTCGATGAGGCGCGTGTCGTGCAGGAAGCTTGGCAGGTGAGGGCCGAGCGAGAGGATGGCGAGAAAGGTGCGCAGTAGCGCACTCGCACTGCCTCGGCTTGCCGCAGCCAGGCCGGTATTGACCCGGATCGAGGCCTCGGCCTTGCGCAGAATGCCGGCGCGCGCCGCAGCCGGCAGAAAGTCCGCGTGAGCCGCCAGGACGATGCGCATCTGCGCCTCGAAATCAGCGGCGTCGCGGCTGCCGCTGACCGTCATGGATTGCCCATGGACCCGAAATCCCGTCAGGACATCGGCATGGTAGACGGTGTCGCCGTGCCGGGCGATCTTGAGGTAGAGATCCCAGTCTCCGGTGTACCAGAGGTCGTCGCGGATGCCCCCGACTGCCATGAAGGCATCGCGGCGGATCACAGGTGCCGGCACCGCGATGAAGTTCTGGACCATGAGTTTGCGCAGCAGCAGGCCGGGTTCCAACGGCGCGTTGCCGGACGGCAGGGGGGAACGCCAGATTCCGATCGCGCGTCCGCTCGCGTCGATGACTTGCGACGGGTGCAGGTGCATCGCGGCTTGGGGGGTGTCGGCCAGCCATGCCTTCAGATGCGCGGCGCGGCCGGGAAGCCAGATATCGTCCTGATGCAACATTGCGACATGTTCGGCCCGCGCCTGCGCGAAGCCAAAGTTCGTCTTGGCGCGCCAATGTCCCAGGTCCGGTCGGCGGAGGATATGGAGGTCGAGACGGTCGCTATAGCTTGAACTGAGTCGTGCCGTGCCGTCGCCCGGGGAGCTGTCGACAACGAGGTATTCGATGCCGGAGCTTGATTGGGCAACGAGTGAGTCGAAGGTCTCGCCAAGCCAGCGCTCGCCATCATGAACCGGTATGACAACGGTGAGCCAGGGCTTCATACTACCTCGCACACGATCCTGAGCTTCCCGATGGCGGCTCGGCGGGATGAGTTTCGCGCAGATCCGTCGCCTCGGTGGAAGCCTCTCTGCTGACGATCATCGCGAGCCCGTGCCGCCGCCGCGGCGCCGATGTCTCATAGTCATTGCAGCCAATCGAACAGCGATGAACGCGGGATTAAGATCGTGCGACCGACGGGGTCGTCCGACCCGCGGGAGCGGTCCGCCCTGATGCAGGCTTCCGATCCAGAACGAGGACGGACAGATCGGCGACGGGCGGCGACACCCGGGGGACCGCGTCACCGAACCCTCTTAGCTGTGCCTTCGCCCTCGCTCGTGTCCGCCCTGCCGCGGACCGGCGAAACGGTTTTGTCCCTCGCTCTTAGCTGATAGACCGGATCGTCTGTTCGAGAGGGGGCATATCCATTTCCGACGATGCGTGGTCGACGGCGCTGGGACTGTTTGCGGTTCTGCTCCTGGTGTTCGCCAATGGGTTCTTCGTGGCGGCGGAATTTGCCCTGGTCTCGGTGCGTCGCAGCCGCGTCGCCGAGTTGGTATCGGAGCAGCGGGCGAACGCGACGGCGCTCCAACGGGCGACGGACCGGCTCGACGCCTATCTCGCCGCGACCCAGTTCGGCATCACCCTGTCCTCCCTGGCACTCGGCTGGATCGGCGAGCCGGCCCTCGCGCACCTGATCGAACCGGGCCTGGACTGGCTGCCGTTAGGCCTCGGGGCCGTCGCGTCCCACACGGTCGCAGTCGCGATCGCCTTCTCGATCATCACGTCCCTGCACATCGTGCTAGGCGAACTCGCCCCGAAGAGCCTGGCCCTGCAGCGGAGCGAGCGGACCGCCCTCGCGGTGGTCCGGCCGCTGAGCCTGTTCCTGCTCGTATTCCGGCCGGCGATCCTGGTTCTGAACGGGCTCGGCAACGGTGTGCTGCGACTGCTCGATCTGAAGGCCGGGCACGGCGAGGGCTCGCTTCACTCCACGGCCGAACTCAACCTGCTCATCCAGGCGAGCCAGGAGGCGGGCCTGATCCGTGAGGTCCAGCAGGAAGCCGTGGAGCGCATCTTCGCCATCGGCGAGCGCAAGGTCCGAGACATCATGACCCCGCGCCACGAAGTCGAATGGGTCGACGCCGACGACCCGCGTGAGGAGATACTCAAGGCCGTGCGCGCGTGTGATCACGCCCAGGTCGTGGTGAGCCGCGGCGACGTGGACGAACTGGTCGGCGTGGTGCGCAAGCAGGATCTGCTCGACCAAGTGCTCGACGGCAGGGACATCGATATCGCCGTCGCCACCCAGCCGCCCATCGTCGTGCACGAGAGCATGACCATCCTGGCCGTGCTGGAGACCTTCCAGAGCCAGCCGATGCGGATGGCAGTGGTCGTCGACGAGTACGGCAGCCTGGAGGGCATCGTCACCCAGACCGACCTGCTGGAGGCCATCGCGGGCGACATACCGGAAGTGGGAGAGGAGCCCGACGTGGTCGAGCGCCCTGACGGCTCATTGCTGATCGACGGCATGATGTCGGCCCGCGAGGCTTTCGAACGACTCGACCTGTCTGAGAACTCGGCCTCGGACGACTTCAATACGCTGGCCGGCTACGTGATCTTCCAGCTAGGACGGATACCGACCGCGGGGGACGCCTTCGAGGCCGGCGGGTGGCACTTCGAGGTCGTCGACATGGACGGACGCCGGATCGACAAGGTCCTCGCGATTCGGACAGCCTGATCGACGCACCGGTCCGGTGTGACGCGCGAGGTCCGCCGCACGCGTCCTGCGGAGCGGAGCCGTCGAACCGGAGCGCCCGCCTCCGGCACTCGCGTGGCCGTGCGCTTGGGCGGGGGCGGCCCGGGCTCGCTCATCCGGGCTGCCTATCGGATCCCGCCATCGCTGAGGCGGTACCACGCGATGATCGCCGAGACGTAGAGGCGATGGAGCGCGTGCATCGGCAGCGGTGCAACCGGTGTGAGCGGCAGCGGCAAGGCGTCGGCGTTGCCGGTCGCGAGATAATCGGCGATCGCCCGTCCCATCGACGATTGGAGTCCGACGCCGCGCCCCTGGCAACCGATATCGATCAGGAGCCCCGGGGCCGGTTCGTGGAGGTGCGGGAGGAAGTCCCGGGTGATCGCGACCCGTCCACACCAGCGATGGTCGAACGCAGTCCCGTCGAGCTGTGGGAAGAGCTTGCCGACGATGCGTTCGAGATGGGCCCAGTCCGCGGGTCCGCGGGGCTCCCGGAACGGGCCCCGGCCGCCCATCAGGAGGCGCCCGGTATGGTCGAGGCGGAAGTACAGCAGCAGCTTGCGGGTGTCCGAGCTGACCTGTCCCTCCGGCAGGATCGAGCGGCGCAGGTTGTCGGAGAGCGGCGCCGTGGCGATTTGGAACGAGTTCGCTGCGATCACCGTCTGGGCGAGGCCCGGCCACAGGGCGCCGGTATAGCCGTTGGTGCACAGGACGACGCGCTCGGTCGAGAGCCGCGCGCCCTGGGCCGTCGTGACGGTCCAGCCTGATCCCGTCCGGGCGAGGCCGGTGACGGGGCTGCCCCCGTGGATCGCGGCGCCGGCTTTCAGCGCCGCGCGGGCGAGGCCGCGGGCGTAGCTCAGCGGCTGGATCGCGCCGCCGCGATGGTCGAGCCAGCCGCCGAGGTACCGCTCGGTCCCGAGCAGCCGGTCGGTCTCGGCCTTGTCGAGGACCTGGGCCGGCGCGCCGAGCGCGATCCATTGTTCGGTCCGGCGCGCGACCTCCGCCAATCCGGCCTCGGTGTGCGCCCCCTGGATCCAGCCCGCGCGCCGGTGCGGCACGTCCATCCCGTGCCGGGCGATCAGGTCGAAGACCGTGTCGGCCGTGCCGCCCGCGAACCGCGCGAGACGTTCGCCACGCTCGCTCCCGAGCTTGGCGACGAGGTCGGCGGGATCGTATTTCAGGCCCGGGATGACCTGCCCGCCGTTGCGGCCCGAACCCCCGAAACCGACGTCCCGGGCCTCCAGCACCACCGGGCGGATCCCGCGCTCGGCCAAGTGTAGGGCGGTCGAGAGCCCGCAGAAGCCGCCGCCGACGATCACAACGTCGGCCCGCCCCGATTCGGTCAAGGGCGGCGTTTCCGGCGCGGGCGCTGCGGTCGTGGCCCAGAGGGCCGGTGCCAGGGGGAACGGTTCGGCCAAGGCGGTTCCTCCGGTGCGCGTCCGCGGAACCGGAGGCCGGTTTCGCGGATGGGAGCGCGTCACGATAGGGGGGTGGGGCCGTTCCCGACGGCGGCGCGATCGGGAGCGGCGCTAGAGCGGATGCAGCACCCGCTGCAGGAAATCCTGGGTCCGCGGGTGCTGGGGACGGTTGAGGATCTCGGTGGCCGGGCCCTGTTCGACGAGCACGCCACCGTCGAGAAACAGCACCCGGTCGGCGACCTCGCGGGCGAAGCCGATCTCGTGGGTCACCACGATCATCGTCATGCCCTCGTCGGCCAGCCCGCGCATCACCCGCAGCACGTCGCCGACGAGTTCGGGATCGAGCGCGGAGGTCGGCTCGTCGAACAGGATCGCGTCGGGCCGCATGGCGAGCGCCCGGGCGATGGCGACGCGCTGCTGCTGGCCGCCGGAGAGCTGATCCGGTCGAGCGTGTTCCCGGCCCGACAGGCCCACCCGCGCCAGCAGGGCGCGCGCCTGCTCTTCGGCCTGCGCGCGGGATTCGCCCTTCACGTGGATCGGCCCCTCGACGACGTTTTCGAGCGCCGTGCGGTTGGCGAACAGGTTGAAGCGCTGGAACACCATCGAGACCCGGGTCCGGATCGCCTTGATGCTCCGCTTGTCCCGCTCGACGCGCTGGCCGCCGACGCGGATCTCGCCGCCGTCATAGGCCTCCAACCCGTTGATGCAGCGCAGCAGCGTCGACTTGCCGGATCCCGAGGGTCCGATGATGCAGACGACCTCGCCCTTGGCCACCTCGGCGGATACGCCTTTGATCACCTCCAGCGATCCGTAATGCTTGCGCACGTCGGTCAGCACGATCATCGCTGGCGCGCCTTCCCCTCGAGATGCCGCACCAGCAGGATCAGCGGCAGGCTGAGCGCGAGGTACATCAACGCGACCATCGTGTAGACGCTGGTGTTCTTGAAGGTCGAGGAGGCGATGAGCTTGCCCTGAAGCGCCAGCTCGGCGACCGTGATGGTCGAGGCCTGCGAGGAATCCTTCAGCATCATGATCATGATGTTGCCGTAGGGCGGCAGGGCGATGCGCACGGCCTGGGGCAGGATCACGCGGCGCATGGTCATCCACCAGCCCATGCCGATGGAATGCGCCGCCTCGATCTGTCCGCGATCCACCGCCTCGATGCCGGCCCGGAAGTTCTCGGCCTGGTAGGCGGAATAGGCGATCCCGAGCCCGATGATCGCCGCCTGGACGGCCGTGAACGACAGTCCGAAATCCGGCAGCACGAAGTAGATGTAGAACAGCTGCACAATGATCGGGATGCCGCGCAGGACGTTGATCATCACAGCGCTGAGGCCGGAGAGCAGGCCGATGCCGGAGACCCGCAGCACCGCCCAGAACAGCCCGAGCAGGGTCGAGACGGCGAGGGAGGCCAGCGTGATCAGGATCGTGAGCTGGACGCCCTGGAGCAGGATCGGCAGGTATTCCTGCGCGTCGGCGAGGAACTCCCGCACGCCGCTCACGACCGGTCGGCCGAGGGCGGTAGGCCCCACTTGGTCAGGATGCTCTGGAGGGTCCCATCCGCCTTGAGCTTGGCGAGTGCGGCATCGATCTTGGCCAAGAGCTCCGTATCGCCTTTGCGCACGCTGATGCCCACGGAGGCGACGACGCTCGGCTTCAGGGTGTCGACCAGGCGGACCCCCGGGAATAGCCCTTGCTTGACGTAGTAGGCGAGGATCGGCGCATCGGCGAAGCCTGCCTTCAGGCGTCCGGAGTTCACATCGCGGATGATGTCGGGGATCGTGTCGTAGATCTTCACCTCGGCGAACAGGCCGGACTTCTTCAGCGGCTCGACGAAAGCGGTGCCGACCTGGGCGCCGACGGTCTCACCCTTCAGGTCCGCGAAGGCGGCGTAGTCCTTGGTGTCGGCCTTCGGGACGATCAGGCCCTCGCCGTACGCGTAGACCGGCGCGGAGAACGCCACGACCTCCTTGCGCGCGGGGGTGATGAACATCGCGGCCGAGATCAGGTCGATCTTCGAGGCGGTGAGCGCCGGGATCAGCGTCGAGAATTGCAGGGGCTCGACGGCCACCGCGAAGCCCGCCTCCTTGCCCACGGCACTCACGAGATCGACCATCACGCCCTGGATGGAGTTGGTCTTGGTGTCGAGGAAGGTGAAGGGCAGGCCGGTCGGCGTGGCGCCGACGCGGAGCGTCGGCTCCGCCCGGGCCGGTCCGCCGGCCAGCAGCGCCATCACCAGGCACAGGCTCGGAAACAGGCTTCTCATCGCGCGGCTCCTCAGGCATGGCGGCTCGGTCACCGGCCTGTTTTCATGCTGATGAAGATTACCGCATGCTTGGTGTCTCGACGCAAGCTCCTTTCACGTGCATGAAATCGGTGTCGAACCAGCAGGATGAAGCCGCGGTGAGCACGCCGAAGGTCGAAACGACGATGCCCGCCGATCCGGTCGACCGGGCGGTGGGGCGGCGTCTGCGCGCCCTGCGCCAGGAGCGCCGCCTGTCCCTGGAGACGGTCGCGGCGAGCACGGGGCTCTCGATCGGTTTCATCAGTCAGGTCGAGCGTGGCCTGTCATCGCCGTCGCTGCGGGTCCTCGCGCTGCTGGCCGACACGCTCCAGACCGGGATCGGCGGCCTATTCGAGCCTGCCGCCGCACAGCCGGACGCCGACCCGATCGTCGTGTTCGAGAAGGATCGGCCCGAACTCCAGCTCTGGCGCGCCGGCATCACCAAGCAGTTGCTGACGCCGCCGGGCGGGGCACAGGGCCTCAGCCTGTTCCACATGGTGCTCAAGCCGGGAGCGAGCACCGGCGCGGAGCCGTTCGCGCACGACGGCGAGGAGGCCGGCTTGGTGCTCGAAGGGCGCCTGACCCTGGTGGTCGAGACGCGCACGCTGGATCTCAAGGCGGGTGACAGCTTTCGCTTCGCCAGCCGCCGGCCCCATCGCTTCGGCAATCCCGCCGCGCGGGGGCGGACCGTCGTGCTCTGGGTCAACGTGCTGGGCGCGCCGCAGGCCGTGTGAGGCCCCGCCCGGCGCCCTGCGTCCGACATCCGCGAAGATCGATCCTGAAGCCGTCCGGCCCGGCGTAGCCCTTGTCCCACGGCGATCGGCCGTCGATGCTGCGCCGCATCGGCCGTGACGCGAGGCGGACAAGACATGGAAACGATCGGTCGTGATTTGCGCGAGATGCAGCGCGTCCCCCTCGCGGCATCGCATATCGCTGCGCTTCAGGCGGTGGGCACCGAGCGGCACTTCCCGGCCGGGACGTTTCTCGTTCATGCCGGCGAGCCGGCCGATCGCTTCGTCTATGTCCGGGACGGCGAGATCGAGGTGGTGAACCCGTTCACCGGTGAGCGCCACCTGCCGTCCACGCTCGGGCCGACGCAGTTCATGGGGGAAATCTCGTTCCTTAACGGCGGCACTTGGTCGATGCCCATGCGGGCGGTCGTCGAAACGACCGTGATCGAGGTGCCGCGGACGGAGATGCTTCGTCTGATGTCCGAGATCCCCGAGATGTCGGACATCGTCATCACGGTCCTGGCCGCCCGGCGGCGGCGGCAACTCGACTCCCGCGACGGCACTTTGGTGCTCCTCGGCGAGGACGACGATCGGGCCGTTCGACGGATTGCGGAGTTCGCGAGCCGCAACCGCTTTCCCTACAGATCCTACCCGCTCGGCAGCCCGGAAGCCGGGGCCGTGGCGACGAGCTGCGGGATCGCGTCCGACCGGCCGGCGGTGATCTTCGGGCGCAACATCCTCGTGGCGGACCCGACCCCCGACAAGGTCGCCGACCTGCTCGGCCTCAACTACGCGCTCGTCGACGACGAGGCCTTCGACGTGCTCATCGTCGGCGGGGGACCGGCCGGCGTGGCAGCGGGGGTCTACGCGGGCGCGGAGGGGCTTCGCGCCCTCGTGGTCGAGGATATCGCGATCGGTGGCCAGGCCGGAACGTCGAGCCGCATCGAGAACTACATGGGTTTCCCGACGGGGATCTCCGGGGCCGATCTCGTCTGGCGCGGGGAGGTCCAGGCCATGAAGTTCGGGACGCGGTTCGCGATGCCGCGGCGGGTGACCAAGCTGGAGCGGCTCGACGACGGCGCGTTCTGCGCGACGTTCGACAACGACCAGCGCGTTCGCGGTCAGGCCGTCGTCGTGGCGACCGGTGTCCAGTACCGGCGCCTGCCGATCGAGCGGCTCGAGGCGTTCGAGGGCGCGGGCATCTACTACGCGGCGACCGAGATCGAGGCTCGCTACTGCAGGAATACGGAGGCGATCATCATCGGTGGCGGCAATTCCGCCGGGCAGGCGGCGATGTATCTGAGTCGCTCGGCCCGGTGCGTTCGTCTCCTCGTGCGCGGGCCGTCGCTCGCGACCTCGATGTCGCGCTATCTCTCGAGTCGCCTGGAGGCGGACCCGGCGATCACGATCGAATATGGCGCCGAACTGAGCGCGCTCCACGGAGGCGAAAGTCTCGACGCCGTGACGATCCGCAACGCCGTCGACGGGACGGCCCGAACGATCCCGACCCGCGCCGTGTTCGTCATGGTGGGAGCCGCTCCCAATACCGGGTGGCTCTCGGGTCTCGTGGATCTCGATCACAACGGCTTCGTGCTGACCGGCGAGAGGATCGGCGCCGATTCTCCCTATGCAACGTCGCACCCGGGAATCTTCGCAGTTGGGGACGTACGCGCCGGATCGGTCAAGCGAGTGGCCTCGTCCGTGGGTGAAGGCTCGGTCGTTATCTCCAAAGTCTGGGATCATGTCCGACGCTGAGGGTCCCGCGCGTCAGGTCGGCTCCGTGAGCGGGGATCGGGCGCGAGGATCCGGTCGACGATGAGGCTCATGCGATCGGCGGATCAACGCGCGTCAGGTATCGTCGGGCGCGGCAATCTGCACGATCCCCACCCGACGGCAGGCGGCACCGTGAGCAAGGGGCAAGATCAGGAAGCCCTTGGATCGGTTCTGATAAGAATGTTCGATGCCCGCGCGCTCGCTACAGCGATGACGATCCTCAATCGCTTTGCCGGCAAGCTTGTGGAATAATGCGGCCACATGCTACCGATACAATTCTGCTCCGGTCTCTGCACCCGTTCAGGTTCATGGAAGCGCGAATCAATTGGAACTCATGGCTGAGCTGATCGAGGCGCCAGGATGCGCAGGCGGCCCCGCGCGGGACCCGAGGCGGTGAATTCAATTTCGGGGCTGTCCGACTTTCTGCTCTATCTCGCGACGGCGCTCAGCCTGATCGGCCTCTATCTCGCCACCTACACCTTCGCGACCGCGCATAATGAGCTCGCGCTCATCCGGCAGGACGTGACGGCCGCCGCGGTGGCGCTGGGACTCAGCCTCGCCGGCTTCGCATTGCCGCTCGCAGCGGCGATCTTCAACGCGCAGTCCCTCCTCGACTGCGTGGTCTGGGGGCTGATCGCCCTCATCGTCCAGATCCTCGTCTACTGGCTGGTGCGCCTCGCGATACCGGACCTGTCGCGGCGCATCGCCGACGGGCGCATGGCCCCGGCCGTGCTGCTCGGTGCGGTCTCCTTCGCGGTCGGGATCGTGAACGCCGCCGCGATGACCTACTGAGACGCGCCGCGATGCCGCCGATCCTCCCATCGGACGAAGCCGGGACGGCCCGGCGTTCCAAGCGCTCGGCGACCATCTCCCTCGTGCTGCTCGCCGGCGCCGGCGCGGCCGCGTTCTCCTTCGCGCGCCGCGATCCCTCGCAGCGCGAGGAGGACGCCCTGGTCTACGCCACCGACGGCGCCTGTATCGCGGACGGCGTGCGCCCGGCTGACGCCTGCGTCGCGGAATACCGCGCCGCGCTCGACAATTACGCCGCCAGCGCGCCGCGATACCCGGATCAGGCGGAGTGCGAGCACCATCACGGCCCGGGCGGATGCACCGCCAGGACGGGGGCGACCCCCGGCGACACGCTCAGCTTCGTGCCGCTGATGGCGGGCTACATGATCGGTCGCACCGCGGCACAGGGCCTTCCGGTCCAGCCGCTCTACCGGCACGCTCCGGAGGAGCAGCGCCAAGCCTCCGCCGGCACCTCTGGCGGCTATTGCACCGGTTCTGGCGGCCGCGTGTTCACGACGGGCGGCGGGTCCGTCGCCCGCGTCTCCTCCGCGGTGGCCCGCACCACGACGGGCGCGCCGCGCACGATCGCCCGCGGCGGCTTCGGCGGAACGGGACGGGCCGTCTCCGCCTCCGGCGGTCATACGGGCGGGTCCGGGGGCGGCTGATGCGCCGCGTGACCATCCCGGAACGGCCCGACTGGCGGGCGCGTGCGGCCGAAGCGGGCTTCGCCTTCCATACCTTCCCGGACGGCCCGTACTGGGACGAGGGTGCCTATTACGCCTTCAGCCTCGCGGAGATCGAGGACGATATCGAGGCGCCGACCCGCGAACTCCACGCGCTCTGCCTTGCCTTCGCCGAGCGCGCCGTGCGCGACGGCGCCATCCTGACCTCGCTGGCCATCCCCGAGCACGCCTGGGACGCGATCGCCGACAGCTTCCGGAGGCGCGATCCCACCCTCTACGGGCGAATGGATCTCTGCTACGGCGGGGCCGGAACCGGGCCGGCCAAACTCCTCGAATACAACGCCGACACGCCGACGGCCCTCTATGAGAGCGCGGTGTTCCAGTGGCTCTGGCTCGAGGACGGCCTCGCGCGCGGCTCCCTGCCGCCGGGCGCCGACCAGTTCAACGCGCTGCACGAGCGGCTGATCGCACGCCTCGCAGAGATGGGCCTGCCCGGCACGCTCGCCTTCGCGTGCTTCCCCGACGCGCCGGAGGATCGCGGCACGGTGGCCTACCTTCAGGACTGCGCCGTCCAGGCCGGGCTGCGCGCGCCCTTCGTGCCTGTGGAGGCGATCGGCCTGGGCGGCGACGGCCGCTTCCTCGGCGCCGACGGCCGGTCCCTCGACGCCGTGTTCAAGCTCTACCCCTGGGAGTGGATGTTCGCCGACGCCTTCGGGCCCGCCATCGGTGCCTCGCCGACGCGCTTCCTCGAGCCTCCCTGGAAGGCGATCCTATCCAACAAGGGAATGCTGGCGCATCTCTGGGCCATGGCACCCGGCCACCCGAACCTGCTGCCGACCTATTTCGAGGACGATCCCGCCAAGGCCGCTCTCGGCACCTCCTTCGCGAAGAAGCCGCTCTATGCGCGAGAGGGCGCGAACGTGCTCCTCGTCCGCGACGGCGCGGTCCTCGAACGCGACGAGGGCCCGTATGGCGCCGAGGGCCATGTGCGCCAGGCGCTCGCGGAACTGCCGGCCTTCGCGGGTCGCCATGCCCTGGTCGGGAGCTGGGTCGTCGGCGCGGAACCCGCAGGCCTCTGCGTGCGCGAGGAGGCGCGTCGCATCACCACCGACCGGGCGCGGTTCGTGCCGCATCTGATCACCGGATGAGTGCGATCGGCGCCGTCCCTCGGCCAAGCAGGCGAGGCTGCGGCGGTTCGACAGAGACCCGGCACTGACTTTGGCTGATGCAGTCCGTCATCCCCGAGCTCCGCGCACAGGGGCTCGTCGGACCGACGGAACGGCGTCCGCCTCGACCAGGATCGGCGCGATCGCTGTGGGGCTGATCGGAGCCGCGGGAGAACGTCGCCTTGGGGCCGCTTCGTGCAGGGCGCAGGCCGCGACGCGATCCGGGCCCGGCGTGAAGCGCGGCGCGTCATCCTGACCGTCGCGGTCCGGTCGCGGACCGGTGCCGCATCCGCGGTGGCGCGGACTTTTTGTTGTCCCTGCGTCTCACGGCCGTCTCGGGCACCGGCAGACGCGAGGATCCGACATTCTGGGATCATTTTAAAATCGCTCATGAGCGCGTTCTTCTGCCGACGCCTCGAAGTAATAATGATCTGTGGGGCATCCAAATCCGAGTATACAAATCTTCAAACGGCCAGTGCGCCGAGGATCTTGACGTGGCGAACCCGCCCACGTTTACTCACCATCGACTTGGAAGAGTTTGCGGATATCGACGATATCGCAGTCGATACTGTCTTCGAATACGCGATCAAGCGTGACGAAACGTTAAGGAAGTTTGGGGATCGCGCGATCCTCGATCGCAGGGGCCGCGCAGCCGAGTTCCGCGCGGGCTTCGTCGTCACCGACGCCCACCCGAGGGGCGATCGCGAACGGGCATGGTGGGGACTACGATCATGGCACGTCTTGAAGGTCAGCGATGAATCTGTCGACGATCGTCGAAGTCAAGCGACCCACGTCGCTGGATGAAATACAGGGCTGGCACGACGGCTGCTCCTGGCTGGCCGGGGGGACGTGGCTGTTCTCCGAGCCGCAGGCGGCGCTGGACACGCTGATCGACCTCGATCGCCTGGGCTGGGCGCCGCTGACGGTGACGGAGGCCGGCCTCGAGATCGCCGCGACGTGCCGCATCGCGGACCTGCGGGCCTTCGAGGGGCCACCGGCATGGCACGCTGTGCCGCTGTTCCGGCAGTGCATCGATTCCTTCCTGATGTCCTTCAAGATCTGGAACGCCGCCACCATCGGCGGGAACGTCTGCATGTCGCTGCCCGCGGGCGCGATGATCTCTCTGACGGCGGCGCTCGAGGGTGCCTGCACGCTGTGGCCGCGCGACGGCGCACCCCGCGCGGTCCCCGTCGTCGACTTCGTGACCGGCAACCGTGCCAACGTTCTCCGGCCCGGGGAGCTGCTGCGAAGCATCCAGCTACCCGCCTCCGCCCTGACGAAGCGCACGGCGATGCGGCAGGTGTCGCTGACCAAGCTCGGGCGGTCGGCCGCCCTGATCATCGCCACCGTGCGCGCGGACGGCTCGGACTTCCTGCTGACGGTATCGGCGGCGACGCCCCGGCCCGTGCAGCTGCGCTTCCCCGCCTGTCCGTCGGCCGACGATCTGCGCGACGCCCTCGACGCGCGGCTGCCGGCGGACGCCTACTTCGACGACGTGCACGGATCGGCCCCCTACAAGCGCCACGTCACGCGATACCTCGCCGAACAGATCCGTACGGAGCTCGCGTGACCCAGTTCTCGATCAATGGCCGCGGCTACGCCGCCGAGCCTGCGCCGGGCCAGTGCCTGCGGACCTTCCTGCGCGACCTCGCCGTGTTCGGCGTCAAGAAGGGCTGCGACGCGGGCGATTGCGGCGCCTGCACCGTCCATATCGACGGCAAGCCGTTCCATTCCTGCCTGGTCCCCGCCTTCCGGGCCGAGGGGCGCGAGGTCACGACGATCGAGGGCCTGTCCGGCTGCGGCAACGACCTGCACCCCACGCAGCAGGCGTTTCGGGACGCGCAGGCCTTCCAGTGCGGCTTCTGCACGGCCGGCATGATCATGACGGCGGTGACCCTGACCGACGCGCAGAAGGCCGACCTGCCGCACGCGCTCAAGGGTAACCTCTGCCGCTGCACCGGTTACCGCTCGATCGACGACGCCCTTCACGGCCGCTGCAACATCGAGGCGGACCTGCCCGGCAGGGCGCTCGGCGCCAGCCTGCCCAACCCCTTCACCGATGCGATCCTCACGGGGACTGCCCGCTACACGATGGACGTGGCCGTCGCGGACTTGCTGCACCTCAAGGTCCTGCGCTCGCCCCACGCCCACGCCCGCATCGTGACGGTCGACAAGGCGGCGGCGCTGGCGGTGCCGGGGGTGGTGGCGGTCTACACCTGGGAAGACGTGCCGAAGCGCCGGTTCACCTCGGCCCTGCACGAGGATCATCTCGTCGATCCCGACGACATCCTGCTCCTCGACGACGTCGCGCGCTTCGCCGGCCAGCGGGTCGCGGCCGTGGTGGCCGAGACGGAGGCCGCTGCCGAGGCGGGATGCCGGGCGCTGCAGGTGACCTACGCGGTCCTGCCGGCGGTGTTCGACCCGGTTGCCGCGATCGCGCCCGGTGCGCCGCTCCTCCACGACAAGGACCACGTCGAGTCCAACAGCAACATCTACTGCACGCTTCAGGGCGAGATCGGCGACGTGGCGCAGGGCTTCGCGCAGGCCGACGTAGTGCACGAGGAGACCTACTCCACCACCCGCCTCCAGCACGCGCACCTGGAGACGCACGGATCGATCGCGTGGAAAGGCGAGGACGGCCGCTGGCACGTCCGGACGAGTTCGCAGGCGCCGTTCGTGGTGCGGACGAAGCTCGCCTACGTGATGGGCCTGTCGCCCCGGGACATCCACGTGTTCACCGAGCGGGTCGGCGGCGGCTTCGGCGGCAAGCAGGAGATGGTCTCGGAGGACCTCGTCCTGTTCGCCACCATGAAGCTCGGCCGCCCGGTGAAGTGGGAATGGACCCGGGAAGAGGAATTCATCGGCGCCACGACCCGGCACCCGATGACGACCCGGGTGAAGATCGGCGCCCGCCGGGACGGCACGCTGACGGCGCTCGACGTCGAGGTCTTCTCCAACACCGGGGCCTATGGCGGCCACGGCGGCGAGACCCTGGCGGCCGCGATGGGCAGCCCGATCGCCGCCTACCGGTGTCCGAACAAGAAGGGCATCGGCCACGCCGTCTACACCAACATGGTGCCCGCGGGGGGCTTCCGCGGCTACGGCGCCTCGCAGACGACCTTCGCCATCGAGGGCGCGCTCGACGCGCTCGCCGGCCAGCTCGGCATCGACCCGTTCACGATGCGGCGGAAGAACGTGGTGCAGCCGGGCGACAACGTCGAGTCGATCTGGAAGGAGCCGAGCGACGCCAGCTTCGGCAGCCACGGCATCGGCGAGTGCCTCGACATCGTCGAGCGCGCCCTCGCGACGGGCAACGGCGTGGCCAAGCCCGAGGGGGCGGACTGGGCCGAAGGACGGGGCATCGCCCTGGCCATGCTGGAATGCGGGCCGCCGACGGAGCATCGCTCGGGCGCCGAGATGCGCCTGCTGCCGGATGGGACCTATCATCTCGCCTGCGGATCCACCGAGATGGGCAACGGCATCACCACGGCGCACAAGCAGATCGCCGCCGCGATCCTCGGAACCCGGGTCGAGGCCGTCGCCATCATCAACGCCGACACGGACCGGACGCCCTACGACACCGGCACCTTCGCCAGCACCGGCACGGTGGTGGGCGGCAAGGCGGTGCACCTCGCCGCGCAGGCCATGGTCGAGGACGTGCTCGACTTCGCCGGCCGGCACACCGGGGTGCCGCGGGATCAGTGCCGGCTGGACGAGGACGGCGTCATCTGCGGCAACCGGCGGATCGCGCTGTCCGACCTCCACGCAGAGGGCGCGAAGGTCGATCACCGCTTCATGGTGACCCGCCGGGCCTATCTCTCCCCGCGCACGATCGCCTTCAACGTGCAGGGCGTCCGCCTCGCGGTGCATCGCGTGACCGGCGAGATCCGGGTCCTGCACAGCGTCCACGCCGCCGACATCGGGAAGCCGATCAACCCGATGCAGTGCCGCGGCCAGCTCGATGGCGCCGTGGCCATGGGCTACGGCTGGGCGCTGGTCGAGACCATGGTGCACGATCGGGAGGGCCGGATGGTCAATCCGCAATTGCGCAACTGCCGGATCCCGACCTTCGCCGACACCCCGCACACCGAGATCTACTTCGCCGACACGGTCGACAGCATCGGGCCGCTCGGGGCGAAGTCGCAGGGCGAGTGCGGGATCAACCCCGTGGCGCCGGCGATCGCCAACGCCCTGGCCGACGCCACGGGGGTGCGCTTCACGCACCTGCCGTTCACGCCCGACCGCCTGTTCACAACGCTGTCTGCGGCATGAGCGCGGTCGTCCCCAGCGTCAGCATCGTGACGCAGACCTCGGTGCGGCCGGACTGCGCGGAGGCCTTCGCGCAATGGCAGGGCGGGACCAGCGCGGTGATCGCGTCCTTCCCGGGCTTCATCGAGCAGCGCCTGATGCCCCCGCACCCGCCGCTGCAGGTCGACTGGGTTATCCTCCAGCGGTTCAGCAGCCAGGACCACGCCAAGGCCTGGCTCGGCTCCCCTGAGCGGCAGGCCCGCATCGAGGGCGCCACCCCGATGCTCGTCGGCCGCGACGACGTTCACATCGTCAAGGACGACGCCAGCGCGGCCCGCACCGCGCCGGTGAGTGCCGTGATCAGCACCCGCGTGAAGCCCGGCATGGAGGCCGCCTACCGCCAGTGGGAGCAGAAGATCGCGGCGGCTCAGTCGAAGGCGCCCGGTCTGCAGGGCTACCGCTTCGAGCCGGCCGTGCCGGGGGTGCAGGAGGACTTCGTGGCGATCCTGCGCTTCGACAGCGAGGCGAACCTTCAGGCCTGGATGGACTCGCCCGCGCGGCAGGCCTTGGTCAGGGAAGCGGCACCGCTCACCGCGGAGTTCCACACCCGGACGGTGCAGAGCGGCTTCGAGCAGTGGTTCCGCGACGTCACGCCGGCGGGGGGCGCAGCGCCCGCGGCGTGGAAGATGAACATGATCGTCGTGCTGACGCTCTATCCGACCGTTTTCCTGTGGGGGCTCCTGATCGGCACGCCGATCCTGTCCCGGACCCTGAAGCTGGATTTCCCGGTGGCCCTGTTCATCGGCAACGTGTTCAGCGTGCTCGTCACCGCCCAGCTTGTGCCGTGGACCGCCCAGCGGCTGAGCTGGTGGCTGTCCCCCAAGCCGGAGCGGCGGGCCCGCGTCGATCTTCAGGGGGCTGCGCTGCTGGCCGCAGCCTGCGCGATCATGATCCTGATCTTTTGGAAACTGTTGTGACGGGTGCGGCGATACCGGGGGCGGTGCCCCGTCCCGGCCTGCGCCGCGCGGCGATCCTCCTGGCACCGGTCTGCGCGGGGGGCTGGCTGATCGGCGCCGCCCGGGCCGAGACGGGGAGCGATGCGGGCCCGCCTCCGGCCGCCCGAGCCGCGGAAGCGGGGTTGAGCACGGTGCACAAGGTGTCGGCCCGCCAGGACCGCCAGGAGGCCGGCGTCACGACCGCGGCCGCGACCGTGATGGCGGCCCCGCCGCCCTCGGTCTTCAGCTTTTCCGACACGGTGGTGAGCTACCGCTTCCAGGGGCCCGCGGCAGAGCCGGGCCTCTTCGTGCGCCGCCCCGACGGCGCGGCAGGGGGCGGGTTCGCTCCGCGCGAAGTGCCGAAGAACGTGGTCAACCTGTTCCACGCCAATTCGTGGGCCTACGGCACCAATCTCGTCTCCCTCGACATCCTCCGTTCCGGATCCCAGGATCCGGCCGGCGACAATCGACGCCTGTCCAAGGATTACGGGGCGACCGAGGCCTACCTCATCTACCGGGGCGTCCTGAGCCTGAACAGGATCTTCGACACCGAGACGTTTGCCATCCCGGGCTTCGTCAAGGATATCGGCCTGTCGTTCGGGGCCGACATCAACACCAAGGACACGGCCTTCGATTCCGAGAAACGGGCCGGGACCTTCGGCCTCAGCTTCGCCTTCGACGTACCGGCCGGATTCGTGAACCTGAAGGTTCAGGGCTACAAGGAATTCTCCCGCAACGGTCTCGCCGGAAGCATCCTTCAGAGAGGACTGGTCCCGACCTTTGATTACTCGCACTTCCGAAGCGTTGAGTACAAGATGACGCCGGAGTTCGAGATCACCTACACCATTCCGCTGCCCTTCACCGGGCTGCCCCTGTCCCTCGCCGGCTTCAACACCATCATCCTGCCCAAGGGACGCTACGGCTTCCTCAACGAGAACGACACCCAGCTGGAGTTCGTCTCGCAGACCAACCTAGTCCTGGATGTCGGGCAGCTCATCGCCAACTCGCCCAACCGCGTCGAGGTCTTCGCGGGTTTCCAGTACTGGCACAACAAGTTCGGCGCCGACCCGCGACGCACCATCAATACGGAGGAGAAGGCGCTGATCGCGGGGATCGCGTACCACCTGAAGTAGCGCGAGACCGCCGATGGGGGGTGGGCGGCCCGCCGTGGCCCGTCCCGACCGCGTGGCGATCGAGGCCCGCTCCAACTCCCCGGTTCGGCATGTCCGGGTGCTGCCGGACCCGCGGGGAACGACGGAGGCCGCAGCACGGAGCCTGCCTCACGCCGTTGCGGAACCCGGCCTCACTCCGCAACGCGACGGGGGGCGTCCTCGCGGAGAGGGACCGGTTCGTCCGCTGCGCGCCGGGGCGGTCCGGGAACGGCGCCGACGACGTCGCCGTTGCGGATCGCCTCGCGGAGGTTCCGCTGCGCCGCGCGACCTTCCGTGCCCCCCGGCTGGGTGACGGCCGAATCACCCGACGGGGCCAGAACTGTCTGGGCCTGCGCCGAGTCCGCAGCGCAGAGCAGCGCGATCATGGCGAGTGCCGATCGGTGTCGCATCGGGAACGTCCTCCGGATCAGATCCGCTCTGAGGCGAGCGCATGGACCCAACCTAGGTAGGGCGCCGATGGGGCCGGCGTCATCCCCGCCGGCCCGATCTACGCAGGCCCGGACCGGTGCCGCACGGGCCGGTCTTCGCCGGATCCTCGGCGCCGTGGCCCGGAACTGTCCCGATCACCTTCGGTTCCCTCGGCCTACAGTGACCGGCGCCCCGAGGTGTATCGTGCGTCACCGCGGGACAGTCTCACGCCGCCTCATGCTCCGATCCGGCAGCCTTGCCGCTACCGCCACCCTGCTCGGGATCAAAGGATCCGCAGGCTTGGCGATGGAGTCCGGAAGCCCGGCGAGGGCCCCGTCGGGGCGGCGGCCGACCACCCTCGATACCGATTACTTTAAGGGCATGTACGCCACCGAATCCGACCCCTGGAAGTTCGCCACCAGCCCTTACGAGCGTGACAAGTATGCGGCGACGCTCGCGGCCCTGCCGCGCGCCCACTACACGTCCGCCCTGGACGCCGGGTGCTCCATCGGCGTCTTCACCCGTCAGCTCTGCCGGCGCTGCGACGCGCTGATCGGGCTCGACGTGGTTCCCTCCGTGCTCGACGCGGCCCGGGCACGCTGCGCCGATTGCCCGAATGCGCGCTTCGAACTCGCCGCCGTTCCCGGCGCCTGGCCGGACGGGAAGTTCGACCTCGTGGTGATCTCGGAGGTGGCCTACTATCTCGACCGCGCCGACCTCGCCCGCCTCGTCGCCCGGGTCGAGGGCGCTATCCTGCCGGAGGCGGACATCATTCTGGTCCACTGGCTCGGAGTCACCCATTATCCCCTCTCCGGCGACGATGCGGCCGAGGGCTTCATCGCGGGCGCACGCGGCTTCGCACGAGTTTTCCAACAGGCGCGAACCGCCCAATACCGCCTCGACGTGTTGCGCGCGTCCAAGTCCGACGCGTCCAGGCCCGAACCGTCCAGGCCCGACGCGTCCTCCGGCCGGTGATCACCTCCGCCCGTAGGCGCGGCAGACGGCGTACAGCGCGAGGCCCAGGAGCATCACCGCGAGCCCGCCGAGGGACTGGAAGGGTCGCGCCACGACCAGATAGACCAGCATGAACAGGGTCACGCCGAGGAAGATCATCGGCGTGACGGGGTAACCCCAGGCGCGATAGGGCCGCGGCAGGTCCGGCCGCAGGATCCGCAGCCTGATCAGGCCGAGCACCGTGAGGAAAGAGCACAGGGTGAGGCCGAACTGGATGAACTGCAGCACGGCCTCGTAGCTCTGGGTGAGGAGCAGGAGGCTGGCGACGCCGCACTGGAGGAGGATCGCGGCCGCGGGCACGCCGCCGCTCGTGCGCCGCGCGAACAACCGCAGGAGCCGCTCATCCTCGGCCATCGCGACCGTGACGCTCGGGCCGATCCACATCATCGCGCCGATCGTCGGGATCAAGCCGACGCAGATCACCGCACCCACGACGCGGGCGCCATCCGCGCCGAAGACGTGCCGGCCACTGATCATGGCGACGTCGATCTGTCCGGCGAGCTCGTGCAACGGGGTGGTGCGGAGGAACACGGCGTTCAGGGCGACGTAGAGCACGATGACGAGGCCCGTCCCGAGGAACAGGGCCCGGGGCAGGCTGTAATGCGGATCGGCCAGATCGCCGGCGATGTAGGTCGCGGCGTTCCACCCTGAGTAAGCGTACATCACGAAGACGAGGCTGACGGCGAAGCCGGCGCTGAACACCTGCGCCGGGTCGAAGGCGCTCGGCGCGAAGCTGACGGGCTGCCCGTCCCCGGCCGCGAAACCAGCCGCGATGAACGCCGCGACGAGCAGGAGCTTCAGCAGCGTCGACCCGACCTGGAACGCCTCACCGAAGCGCCCGCCCGTCAAGCGGATGGCCGTGACGATCCAGATGACCGCGAGGCCGAGCGGCAGCGGCGGTGCCGCCGGATGGAAGGCCCTGGCATAGTGCCCGAACGCCATCGCGGCCAGCGCCACCGGCGCCGCGAAGCCGATGGTGGCCGAGAGCCAGCCCGCCATGAAGCCGACGGCCGGATTGTAGGCGCGTGTGAGGTAGATGTACTCGCCGCTCGATCGGGGAAACATCGTGGCCAACTCGGCGTAGCTGAACGCCCCGCACAGGGCGACGAGCCCGCCGATCCCCCAGAGCAGCAGCAGCCCGAACCCGGACTGGATGTCCGTCACCTGGAAACCGAGGCTGGTGAACACCCCGACACCGATCATGTCGGCCACCACGAGGGCGGTCGCCGCCGGGGTCGCGACGGCCGATGCCGGCCGTTCGATCGATGGGCGGGTCGCGCCTTCAGTCATCGCCGGCCACCGGGTTGATCGATGGCGGGACTAGCCGCCTGGATGCCGACGCTACCGGAAAGCGACGGCCTCCGTTCCGAGCACACGCGATGACGCTGCGCGACCGAGTCCGGCTTGCCGTACGGGCGTGCGAAGCGGGCGCTCCGTTTCGGGGCCGCGCGCTCGAGCGGGCCGGGCGCCGATGACGGGCGCCCGGAGCCGCCTCAGCGGCCGGGTGCCGAACCCGTCGCGGCCGGGTTGCCGCCGGGCCCCGGCTTGATGGCCCAGAGTTCCGTCGGCAGGCTGATCGGTGCGCCGGGCTTGTAGTCGGCCGAGTCCTGGATGTGCGAGGTCGTCACGTAGATCGTGCCGTCCGGGCCCTCGCTGAGCGTGTCCGGCCATCGCAGCTTCGGATCCTGCACCAGGGTTGTGAGGCCGGTTTCCCGGCCGGACAGGTCGCGCACCTTCACGGAATCGTCCTGCGGCGAGGTCACGTACATCCGCCCGTCCGCGCGGGAGATCAGCAGGCCGTCGGCGGGACCGTTCTCGCCGACCGTGACGATCTTCCCGCTCAGGGTCTTGTCGCTGAGCATCTCGGGCACGAACGACGACGCGGCCCAGCCGGTGAGCGCATCCGTCGGCAGGCTGTAGAGCGTCTTGCCCTTGATCGCCTGCCAGTACAGCGTCCGGCCGTCCGGCGAGAGCGCGATCCCGTCCGCCGAGAACTCCACGCCGCGGCCATCCGGACGACGCAGGGGCTTGCCGTCGTACTGCACGGTCACGCTCGCGTCGGGCATGGTCGTGGGATGGCCGGACAGGACGCGCTTGGCCGTCCCGCCGTCGAGGTCCACCACGATCAGTGCGCCCTCGGCGCCGGAATCGGTGAGGTAGGCGGTCTTGCCGTCGGGCGAGATGCGCACGTCGTTGATGTACGAGGCCTGCAGCACCGTGCTGGTGTCGAACGGGATCGTCTTCACGACCTGATTGGTCTTCAGGTCGATGCCGACGAGCTTGGGACCGTCCTTGACCACGTGCGCCATCGCCGGGGCTGCAGCATCGACCACCCAGAGCCGGTTCTGCCCGTCGGCCACCACGCTCTGAACGCAGACGAAATGCGTCTTCGGATCGAGCGCGTCCGCCTTCGCGTTGCGCCAGCCGTTCCACGCGTCGTTCGGATAGGGCACCGGCTTGCCGTCCTTCAGCTCGGCCACCGAGACCGGCGCGTCCTCGCTCCAGCGCGGGAAGTTGACGAAGATGCGCCCGTCCCGCGCCACGGTGATGCCGGTGACCTGATGCGCGAAGCCCGCGACCTTGGTGAGGCTGCCCGGAGCGGCCGTCTCCTGGGCCACGACCGGCGAAACCACCGCCATCACGCCGGTCATCAGGACCACGGCCAGCCCGAAGCGGGCGTTGGTTGCTCTCGTCATGTTGCGACTCTGATCTGGAAGGCGCCGGCGAATCGGCTCGGGTGAGCCGGCCACCGATCGCGGATGCTGCGACTGTTCCGTGAGCCTAACGCGCGAAAGGCCCCTCGTTCTCGTGCGTCATCGAAGCGGTGCTCCCGCCCCGAGGCTCGGCCTCGTGCGACGCGGTCGTCCCGATCTCGTCCCGGCGGTGGGCGGAGTCCGGGAACCGCGGGGGCTTCGTGGGAGCTGCCGCGTGCCGGCGAGACGCATTTGCACGGCGGGCGGCGTGCCGCGAGAAGGATGCACGGCCCGCCGGGATGACCGATCGGATCCGGCATGCGCTCGGTATCGAAACGCCTGACCTGCGCGGCCCTCGGCTTCGTCGCCACATCGGTCGTGCACGCGCAGTCCCTGAACCATCCGGGGCCGCAGGCCCCCACGCCCGAACCCGATCCCCATGCTTGACCGTTGACCACCGTGGGCAGGTTGAACGTCCTCACGGGTCCCGAAGGTCGGAACCACTGCACGACGACGCTTGTCGGCCCGCGTCACGCGCTCACGGCCGCCGAGTGTCGCTGGGACGGGGCACGGCGGCGCCGGGCCGACGCCGCCGACGTTCACTTCTCTCCGGGTACGAGCAGGGCCGCTACACCGCGCACGCGATCGCCAGGGCCTGCGCGAAGCCGGATGCCGACCGGTTCGCCACGACCCGTGAGGATCTCAGCCGCGACTGGGCCGTCGTGGAGCTTGCCGGCTCGATAGCCCGCAAACCGCTGGGCCTGAGCCGGGCCATCGGCCCAGGCACCGGCGCCACCGTCCTGACGGGCATCGTCCACGCGGGCTACGATCCTACGCGAACCAGATCGTCAGCGTCGTCCGCGGCTGCCGGGCCCGTTACGGGCCGTCTTCCCTGCCGCTGCTCGACCAAGACTGCCGGGTCGCGCCCGGTGCGTCCGGCTCGGCGTTGATCCTGCGCGAGGGCGAGCCCGGCATCGTCGGCCTTCGCGTACCCGGTTCGTCGACCGGCACCTCCATCGCCGTGCCGGTCAGCAGTTCAAGCCGCCCCGCCGGCCCGCAGGCTGGACTCCTCGCCGATCGCAGCCCCCGTTCCGGCCAGCCAGCGCTCGGCCGTCGCCCGCCCCAGATCGCGCAGGCCGCCGAGGGTCGACCAGCGCGTGTCGAGCTTGCTCACGCCGCCGCCGGCCAGCGAGCAGGGCGCCTGCAGGAGATGGATGTTGATGGCGGCGATGGCCCGCATCCGCTCGGATCGCGGCTCCGCCGCCAGGGCGTAGGCCTGCAACTCGGTCAAGGTTTTCAGGTCCCGCATCAGGCAGGCGTTGAAGCTGATGTCGCTGACGCGCGATGCCATCTCCGAGGGCAGCATCCCGACCTCGTAGGTCTCGAAGGGCGTGAGTTGGACAACGATCAGGTCGGTGGCGCCGTGATCGCCGAACACCAGTGGATCCAGGGCCGGGTTGGCCGAATAGCCACCATCCCAGTAGCGCCGGCCGTCGATCTCGACCGCGTCGAACAACTCGGGGAGGCAGGCTGAGGCCATCAACGCGTCGAGGGTCACTTCGGCCCCGGAGAAGAGGCGCGGGGCGCCGGTCAGGATGTCGGTGGCCGAAACGTACAGCGGCAGATGGTCTTGGCGCGCCAGAAGGTCGAGATCCAGGCTCGCGCTCGCCACGGCCCGCAGCGGCTGCATGCTCCGCAAGGCCGGCAGGAACGGGGACACATAGGCGGCGAAGTCACGGCCGCCAACGATCGGTTCAGGAACGGCTCGAACAGCGGTCCGGATGCGCCGAGGAGATCCAGCCCCCGCAGCGGCGAGCGGTCGGCTACGGCTCGCCACAACCGCGCCAAAGCCGCCTGCGCCGCCGCATCGCCACCGGTGGCGAGACCGGTGACCAGGGCGGCGCCGTTGAGCGCGCCGGCACTCGCGCCACTCACGGCCACGATCTCGACGTGCTCCTCCAAGAGGCGATCGATGATGCCCCAGCCATAGGCGCCGTAGGCACCACCGCCCTGCAGGCCCAACGCCACCCGAGGTTTTGCCCGCAACGCGCAATCCTTTCCACTCAGCATGGCAGGTCCACCCCGCCGATGCTGGTGTAGAGCGGAGCCCGCAGCTGCCCAGGTCTGGTCGATTCGAACTCTGCTTGGGATACCGCCCGCTCTTAAGCTCCGTCGATCTTCCAGCGAACCGGTCCCTTGCCGTCACGTCGGGCCGGTCGCTCCGCGGGGTGGCGGCGGTCATAGCGCGGCGCGTGAGACGTCCCCGGACACACGCGATGGGCCCGTGCCGTCGCGGCGTTGCATTTTCTCGGTTACCACGAAACGTCACGGTTAGGCGTTTATCCCCGCGCCTCTTCCAAGTGGATCTGAAGAAAAATTGAATGCAAAATAACATATTGACGCGGCGTGATCGAGGATACGGTTCGACTCGACATCGCATGTGCGTTACAGCACCGTGAACTCGGAACGTCATAACTTCGCCGAAGTTGTTGGGCCAGCAAACGCCCGGATAGGCGGAGTGTTGAACAAGTGAGACTCCAAGCCACGATGAAGACCCGTATCGCCGCCGTCGTCACCGCACTTACCCTTGGCGCAGCTCCGATCCCGTCTGCTCTGGCTCACGATATCGGCGCCCGCCATACCGGCGTCACACCCTATGACGTCTACACCCCCGGCCTCCGCACCGTGGTCGACCTGCCCTTCTACGATGCCTGTCCGGTGAGTTCGGGCACCGCGGGGAACGCAGACCCGCAGACCCGCTCACTCAAGCGATACGGCCAGACCGCCGGCGGCAACCGCTGCTGAGCGCGCAGCCTTCGTGCATGTTCCCACCTTCTCGACGGCACGGTCCGCCCCTTGGTGATGCGTCGCCGGCAGAACGATGCGACGACGGGGAGCTGTGACGTCCGGCAGACCGTCGCGCGAAGTCTGCAACCGCACAGCGCGCGGTTGCGGCTGCGCACGCCCGGCCTCTTCACGCGAGATCGCTCGAGGCCTCCGAGACATTCCGCGAAGCGACATGCGGGAACGCATGCTCAGAACCACCCTCAGACCTGATCGGAGACACCATGTTCCCCGCTGCCCTGACGCAAGGCTATCGCTCGTTTCTCTCCGCCCGGTTTCCCGAGGAGAGCCGCCGCTTCAAGGATCTCGCCACCAGCCAAGCACCCGAGATCCTGGTGATCAGCTGCTGTGACAGCCGGGTTGCGCCGGAGGCGATCTTCGATGCCGGGCCGGGCGAGCTGTTCGTGATCCGCAACGTGGCCAACATCGTGCCGATCTACGAGACCGGGGGCGACTATCACGGGACCTCGGCGGCGATCGAGTTCGCCGTGCAGGCGCTGGAGGTGAAGCACATCGTGGTGCTCGGCCACGCCACCTGCGGGGGCATCAAGGCCTACGCCAACAAGGCGCAGCCGCTCTCGCCGGGCAACTTCATCGGCAAGTGGGTGTCGCTGGTGGCGCCGGCCGAGGCGAAGGCGGGCGATTCCAGCGCGCCCGACTACCTGACCCGGATGGAGCACGCCATGGTCAGCCAGAGCATGGAGAACCTCCTGACCTTCCCGTTCGTGAACGAGCGGGTCGCGGA
>NZ_JAKSYP010000163.1:0-363 GCF_022829625.1 Methylobacterium sp. E-046
GGGCGGAGTGTCGTTGACCGCCGCCTAGTGAGGTTTCGGTTTAATCTGGTGTGTATCCTGCCGCGGCGCAGCAGTTAGCGCACTCGTCTGTGGTCACAGTATCCATAAGCTGTCAGACGCCCCCCGACATGGACCGTTCCGGCTGGACCCGCCTTGGCGAGTCGCGGCCACCATCAGGAGACCGCAGCCGCGAGATAGCCCCTGAAAAGCAAACAGCCCCTCCCCGGCAAGGAAGAGGCTGCTGAAAACCTGGGGCCTGTGAGGACCGTCTAACTAACTCCTCACAAGCCACACGACCCCCTCGGGAGTCAAGCCGGAACGGCAATTCCGGCAACAGGGAAGGCTTGCCTGGATCCAACCGCG
>NZ_JAKSYP010000211.1:0-135001 GCF_022829625.1 Methylobacterium sp. E-046
CGGGGCGGACCGACTTGCGGATCTGGGCCGCGCCCGGCTTGTCGACCTCGACCTGGGCCGCCGCGCCGCCGGTCTCGGCCGTCAGCGTGCCGGAGACGAGGCCGGCGATCGCCCCGTGCACCCGGGCGATCAGCGCCGGCACCTCGGCGGCCGGCACCGGATTGTTCGACACGTAGGCGGCAACAAGCTCGGCGGTGAGAGCGGTCAAGGTGTTGGTCGTCTCATCGCATGGCTCGTTCATGAGAAATCCTTTAGATCATGATGGGTCTGGCTATAAGGGAGGCCCGGCAAAGGTTGATATGAAGTAAATTGAACCGATGATAATGATTATAGTCGGGCTTACCGGCGCCGCACAGGTCCGTGATCCGAACCGCGCCAGGCACGCCGGCGCCGTCGGCCTCCGCGGTGTTCACGCCGGCGCCCGTCAGGGTCGCGACGAGCCAGCCTGCGGCCTTTTCCAGAGTAGAGAAAGTTATACTGGGAAAAACCGACGCCTGTGCAGCGCTACCCGGAATGATGTCCCCCGGCGGGGATCGATCCCCGCCGCCTCAGCCCGCCCCGTAGCCGCCCTTGCGGTTGTCCGGCTGGCGGAGCGGCGGACGGGTGTCGTAGCCGCCGCTCTCCGGTGCCGCCTCGGCGGCCGGCTCCACCGAGCCCGGCGCGTGCGGGCCGCTGCCGCCGGCTTCGGGCTCGGGCTTCCTCGTCTCGCCGACCGGTCGCCCCGGGGGCACCGTGCCGAAGGCTTCACGTGCCGCGTCGACATCCTGACCCATGCGCCGCTCCCGTCCGAACCCTGCACTGACGTGTGAAGGGCCAAGGCCGCTGGCCGGTGCATGTTCCCGGTGTCGCGCGAATCCGGGGCCGGTGCGGTCGACCGGGCGTGCCGGTCAGTGCGATCCGCGATCGCGCGCGATGGCGCGCCCGAGGCTCATCAGCACCAGGTCGGTGGCGAGGCGGAGGTCGGCCGCGACGTCGTCGCCGAGGAGCCGCTTGAGGGCGATGGCCAGATCGGCGGCCTGCTCCAGCGTGGAGGCGGAGGCCGCCTCGCCGCTGAAGACGTAGCGGTCGCCGCCTTCGCGCATCTCGGTGATGTCGATGATGATGCCGCGGGCCCGCACCGGGCGCCCGACCGCGTCCTGGAACGTCCGTCCGCGGCTGAGGAGCCAGTGGATCGTCCCGTCCCCGGCGACCACACGGTACTCGGCCAGCACGAGACCGCCCGCTCGCACGGCGTCCTGGACGTGCTCGATCAGCCAGCCATGATCGTCCGGATGCACGGCCGCCAGGGTCTCGTGGCCGCTGATCTCGGTCTCGGCGAGCGACGGATCGCCGGTCAGGAGCCGCGCCGCTCCGGCGTCGTACACCATGGTGCTGCGGACGATATCCCAGTCCCAGGTTCCCACGACGCAGGAGGCGTCCAGGGCGGCGCGCAGCCTGTCGAGCGGTTCGCTGAAGCCGTCGATCGCGTTGACCGGCGTCTTCGAACGCTGTCCCATCGTCCCAATCCCGCATCGCTGATTCAGGATAATCTGGCGCTACACTGTGCCATTTCACCCCGGTTCGGGAAGGAAAATCGAGTTGGGATGATGGGCCGCGGCCGGTCCAGTGCCGAGGCGGCGCCGGTGCGGCATCCCCGGCGGGTCATTTGCGCTGGCTCGTGGGATTGGGCGTCGCGGACGTGTCGGGCGAGACCGCCGGATTGATCGGCGTCACCTTCGACCACGTCGAGGCGATCAGGAGGATGGCGATCAGCAGGGCCGCGAAGATGCCGATCAGGGTGAAGCGCTTCATGGGACCGGTCGGGACTTCCGAATGGGGACGTGAGCGTCATGGAACGGCCGGAACGGCCGATTGATCCCATCCGGGTCCTGCGGGTCCGGCCGCCGTGGACCCCCTACGGCTCCGGTGAGGAAACCGGCTCCTGGGGCGCAGAAGCGTCGGCCGTGATCCGCAGCCGGGCCAGCGTGGCGGCGGCGCCCCGGGCCAACGCTTCGAGCCGCCCGACGGTCGCGTCGTCCGGGATGACCGACGCGCACCAATAGGCGCCGAGCGCAGCCACGGGCCGAGGAGACCCGATCGGCACCATCACGAGGCTGCGCATCGAGGTCATGCGGTAGAGCGCGGCCGGAACCCGGGGATCGCACTCGATATCCGGCACGATGGCGGTCTCGGCGTTGAGCATCGCCCAACCGGAGATGCAGGTCGTCAACGGATACCGGCGGCCGCACCAGAGGGGCTCGATGGCATCCTCGGCGACGTAGAACGACGCGTCGCCCGCGCGCAGGACCACGGCGATCCCGTCGGATCCGGCGATCGACCGCGCGCTTCGCCGGAGGACGGACACGACCTCGTCCAGTGACCGGGCAGCCGTCAGGTCGTCGGTGGCCCGCGCTAAGCCCGGATCGGGCCGGGAGAGCGTCTCAGCCATGATGAATGTGTATCGGAAAGCGTCATCTCCGTCCACGCGGCGCCCGACGGGCCGCACCATAGTGTCGCATCGCCGGATCGAGCCCCACGGCGGCAACAACCTGCGATAGGGTTCTAACCGGCAAGTCTTCTACCGAACCGAGCAGCAGAACATTCTGCGTGAGACTTGCCGTGAGGACCCGCCGGTATTGTGCAGCCACACCGTCCGCCGGGCGTAGAGAAATGTAAATAATTCCTCACCTTCAATCCGACCGGCGCAACCATGTGCTCTAGCGCACCTTTCCGCGCGCCGGCCCCGGAGGGTCTCGAGCGCTGTTGCATCCTTGCACTATCGCGTGGCGGCGTCCTGCAGTTCCTGTCGCCGGGCACACATCCCGCGAAACGGGAGACAGAGGACCAGATGATCAAGAAGCTTCTTCTCGCCAGCGCCGCCACGGCCCTGATGGCCGGCGCCGCCTCGGCCGCCGACCTGCCGCGCCGGGCCGCCCCGCCGCCGGTGTTCACCCCCGTCCCGGTGTTCACCTGGACCGGCGCCTACTTCGGTATCAACGCCGGCTACGCCTTCGACGCCAGCAGCCGCTCCAACAACGCCACCTTCACGGTGCCCGGCGCCTTCACGGCCAGCGGCGCCCCGGTGCTCGCCTCCTTCGGCAACCGCAGCCAGGACGGCTTCTCCGGCGGTGGCCAGATCGGCTACAACTTCCAGCTGACCCCGGGCTCGGGCGTGGTCATCGGCATCGAGGCCGACGCCCAGTACCTCGACTTCGGCCGCAGCCGGAACAACGCCTTCGTCAACGGCGCCGTCCGTCCGGGCTTCTACCTGAACGACCCGCGCGGCCTGTCCAGCCTCGACTTCTTCGGCACCGTGCGCGGCCGCCTCGGCTACGCCTTCGACCGCACCCTCGTGTACGGCACCGGCGGCTTCGCCTACGGCTCGGGCAGCGCCGACCGCTCGTTCGGCGGCTTTGCCGGCAACGACAGCTTCCGCACCGGCTACGCGGTCGGCGGCGGCATCGAGTACGCGCTGCCCACCGACTCCTTCCTGAACTTCTTCCGCTCCTCGGCCGTCACGCTCAAGGTCGAAGGCCTGTACGTCAACCTCGACCGCAACACCCGCAACCAGGGCGCGTTCGTGATCAACGCCGCCTCCAACGTCCCGGCCTTCTACAGCCCGGTCGGCCGCCGCTCCGACGAGTTCGCCGTCGTCCGCGCAGGCCTGAACTACAAGTTCGGCACCTTCTAGGATCACCTACCGGCGTGGCCTCCGCCGCGCCGGCGGCAACCGCGAGACGGGGAAGCCCGGCCATCAGGCCGGGCTTTTCGCTTTTCGGCACCCTGGGATGAAGTTTTCGCCATCGCCCCTGACAAAGCGTCGCCGCGCACCCATGTCGTGTCTGCCATGCGGCGCGTTCGGGCCCGCGGGTTAGATTCGAGGAGGACGACTCCATGAACAGCGAAGAACGCGACGTCATTTCGGGTATCTTCCAGCGCCTGGAGCAGGCGCAGACCCAGCCTCGGGATGCGGAAGCCGAGCGGTTCATCGCCGACAAGCTCCGCACGCAGCCCTACGCGCCCTACGCCATGGCACAGCTGATCTACGTGCAGGAGGAGGCCATCAAGAGCCTCAACCAGCAGCTTGAAGAGGCCCGTCGCCAGGGCGCGTCGGCGCAGTCGTCCGGTGGCGGCGGCGGGTTCCTGTCGAGCATCTTCGGCGGCGGCGGCAGCCAGCGCCAGGAGCCGCAGCCCGGCTACGGCCAGCAGCGGCCCGGTGGTCAGCCATGGGGCAATCAGGGCGGCGCGCCCCAGGGCTACCCGCAGCAGGGCTACCCCCAGCAGGGCGGCTATCCCCAGCAGGGCGGCTATCCGCAGCAGGGCGGACCGTGGGCCGGGCAGCAGGCGCCCGCCCGCGGCGGCGGCTTCATGGCGACCGCGCTGCCCATGGCGGCCGGCGCGGCGGGCGGCATGCTGCTCGGGAGCGCCCTCTCCAATGCCTTCGCGGGCGGCCATTCGAGCCTCGGCAGCGCCGCGGCGGCGGGCCTCGGCGGCGGCGGCGAGACGGTCGTCAACAACTACTACGGCGACGGCGGCGGCAACCAGGATCTCGGCTCGGCCCTCGATAACAGCGGCGGCGGCGGCGCCGATTTCGGCGGCCTGCAGGACGCCGGCTACAGCGATCCGGCCGGCGATTTCGGCGGCGACCTGGGCGGCGGCGACGACAGCGACTGGACCTGATCGTTCCCCGTCGCGATGACAGAGGCCCGGTCGCGCGCAGGCGCGGCCGGGCCTCGTCGTGTCGGGGGGGCGTGAGCGCGGCCGATCAGACCCGCGAGTCCCTCACAGAACCTCGACGCGCGTTCCCACAGGCACGCGCTCGTAGAGGTCGACCACGTCCTCGTTCATCATGCGGATGCAGCCCGACGAGACCGATTGGCCGATCGTATTGGGCTCGTTGGTGCCGTGGATGCGGTAGAGCGAGGAACCGAGGTACAGGGCCCGGGCGCCCAGCGGATTCTCGGGCCCGCCCGCCATGTGACGCGGCAGGTCCGGCCGGCGGGCCAGCATCTCCGCCGGCGGCGTCCAGTCCGGCCACTCGGCCTTGCGGCTGACGGTCTTGAGGCCGCTCCACGCGAACCCCGGACGGCCGACGCCGATGCCGTAGCGGAGCGCCCGCTGGCCGGGCTGCACGAGGTAGAGGTGCTTGCCCGACGTGTCGATCACGATCGTCCCGGGCCTCTGCCGCCCGGTGAACGGCACCTCCTGCCTCTGGTACTCCGGCGCGACCGCGCGGGCGATCCGGTTCGGATCGGCCTGGGGCGCGCCGTAGGCCCCCGCCGCAGGCGCCCCATAAACAGGCTGCGGCACGCCGACGGCTTGGCCGGGCTCGGCCTCCACGGGTAGAAGGTCGCCCGAATAGGCCGCGACCCGAACCGGCGCCTCCACCCGCTGCGGGGTCGTGTAGGCCTGCGGAGCGGCATACCGCTGTGACGGTGCGTAACGCTGCGGCCAGCCCCGGCCGCCGTTGCCGGCGCTGCCGGTTACCAGATACTCGATCAGGCCGCCGCCGTAGCCGCCCTCAGCGTAGCGCGCCTGCTGGGCCTGCGCGGGTGCGCACGAGACGGCCGCCGCCAAGGCCGCCCCCAGACTGAAACGGACCGATCCCCGCATCGCAAGCTCCCGAATTGGGGCACGCGCCCCCGTCGCGAGGACGATCCCGCCGCATCTTGGCGAATCAGGTGAAGGAACGTGGTGAATCGGGCTGCTCAGGACGCCCCTCCCCGGCCGGGCGGCGGCAGCGTGAATCAGCGGTAAAGCGCCTGCCGGTGCATGTGGCGAGATCCCACGCTGCCGACGCGCTCTGCCCATTGGGGAGCTTGGCGGTCACGGTCCGCTAACCGATGTGGTAGAGAATTGCCGCGACGGAACACGAACGCCAACGCCCGGACGATGACCCAGAAGCGCTATCGCATCGAAGACAGCCTCGGGCTTCCCGGGACGCCGCCGCCACCGAGCGGTCCCGCCTCGAGCGAGCGACTTGAGGACATCTTCAGCGCCATCCAGGACCTGCGCCGCATCACGCAGAGGAGCGCCAGCGAGACGGTCGAGTCGTGCCGGCGCGAGCTGCACGAGGCTCTGGCCATGCGTTCCGAACTCGACCTGATGAAGGATGCGATCACCCGGACGAAGTCGGAACTGGCGACCCTCCACCGGACCGAGAACACCGGAAAAGGCATGCGGCGGGCGGCGGACGAACTCGACGCCGTGGTCGACTCGACCGAGCGCGCCACCACGCAGCTCCTCGGCGCGATCGAGGAGATCGAGAGCCATGCCGGGATGCTCAACGCCACGACGCTGCCGCCTGGCATGAAGCCGCATGTCGATGTCATTCTGGAGCGGGTCATCACGGCCTACGAGGCCTGCAATTTCCAGGACCTGACCGGTCAGCGGATCAACAAGATCGTCGGCGTGATGAAGTTCATTGAGGAACACCTCGACCGGCTGATCGCGACGTGGTCCGAGCTGGACAGCTTCAAGGATCTGATCGCCGTCATGCCGGTGCCGACGTCCCTGGATGACGAGAGCAGCCTGCTCAACGGGCCGAAGCTCGACCACGATATCGGCCACGTCGATCAGGACGACATCGACTCGCTGTTCGACTGAGCGCCACCGGCCCGTACGTACGGCGCGCATTTTTTGTCGGCCGCCCCGTCCCCCTGAGCGCGAGGAACGCTTAGATCTGCGGTATGAGCCGCAGAGCCCTGACCGACCTGCCCCCCGATACGTTCGACGACGGCCGGGACGCCGAGCGGGAGGATGCGGCCGACGAGCCGGAGATCGGGCTGTCGGTCGACGAGTCGCCGGAGATCGATTTCGACTTCGAGCCCGGCGCCGTGCAGGCCGGAACGGAGGTGATCCGCCGGTTCTGGTCGACGCTGCCGTCCTCACCCGGCGTCTACCGGATGTTCGATCACCGCGGCGACGTCCTCTACGTCGGCAAGGCCAAGAACCTGAAGGCCCGGGTGGGCTCCTACGCGCGGGGTCAGGCGCATTCGAACCGCATCGCCCGGATGATCTCGCAGACGGCGGCGATGGAATTCGTCACCACCGCGACCGAAACCGAGGCGCTGCTCCTCGAAGCCAACCTGATCAAGCAGCTCAAGCCCCGCTTCAACGTGCTGATGCGGGACGACAAGTCCTTCCCCTACATCCTGGTCACGGAGGACGGTCCCGCCCCGCAGATCGTCAAGCACCGGGGGGCGCGGCGGCGGAAGGGCAACTATTACGGCCCCTTCGCGAGCGTCTGGGCGGTGAACCGGACGGTGAACGCCCTGCAGCGCGCCTTCCTGCTGCGCACCTGCACCGACAGCTACTACGAGAACCGCACCCGGCCCTGCCTGCTCTTCCAGATCAAGCGCTGCTCCGGTCCCTGCACGGGCGAGATCGCCACGCAGGATTACGCCGCCATGGCGGATTCGGCCCGCGCCTTCCTGGCCGGCAAGTCGAACGCCGTGAAGGACCGGATGCGCACCGAGATGCAGGCGGCGTCCGAAGCGATGGAGTTCGAGCGTGCCGCCCGCTTCCGCGACCGGATCGCGGCGCTCTCGGCGATCCAGGGCGTGCAGGGCGTCAACACCCAGGGCGTCGAGGAGGCCGACGTGTTCGCCCTCGACGAGCAGGCCGGCCAGTTCTGCATCGAGGTGTTCTTCTTCCGGAATTTCCAGAACTGGGGCAACCGGGCCTATTTCCCTAAGGCCGACCGGACCATGTCGCCCGACGAGGTGCTCGGCTCGTTCATCGGACAATTCTACGACGACAAGCCGGCGCCGCGCACGGTCCTGACCAGCCACCTCGTCGAGGATGCGGAGCTGGTGGCCGCCGCGTTGTCGAGCCGGGTCGAGTACCGTGTGGAGATCCACCGCCCGAGCCGCGGCGAGCGGAAGAACCTCGTCGACTACGCCCAGCGCAACGCCAAGGAGGCCCTGGCCCGGCGGCTCGCCGACACCGCCTCCCAGGGCAAGCTGCTGACGGCCCTGGGACAGGCCTTCGGCCTCGACCGTACCCCCCGGCGGATCGAGGTCTACGACAATTCGCACATCTCCGGCACGAACGCGGTCGGCGGCATGATCGTCGCCGGCCCCACGGGCTTCATGAAGACGCATTACCGAACGTTCAACATCAAGTCGGAGGAGCTGACCCCCGGCGACGATTACGGGATGATGCGCGAGGTGCTGCAGCGGCGGTTCAAGCGGCTGGTGAAGGAGGTGCCCCGTACCCCGCAGGAGGCGACCGCCTCCGGCGAGGGTGGCGCGCAGGACCCGGCCCCGGCCGCGGCGGAGGACAGCGAGGCGTTCCCGGCTTGGCCGGACCTCGTGCTCGTCGACGGTGGCAAGGGCCAGCTGGATGCCGCCCGGGCGGCGCTCGACGAGGTCGGCGTCTCGGGTGTGCCGCTGGTCGGCGTCGCCAAGGGGCGCGACCGGGATGCCGGGCGCGAGACGTTTTTCGTGCCGGGCCGGCCGGCCTTCAAGCTTCCGCCCCGGGACCCGACGCTCTACTTCGTGCAACGGCTCCGCGACGAGGCACACCGCTTCGCCATCGGGAGCCACCGGGCCAAGCGCAAGCGTGAGATGGTGAAGAATCCTTTGGACGAGATCGCCGGCATCGGCCCCAGCCGCAAGCGCGCGCTGCTGCACCACTTCGGGACCGTGAAGGCGATCGAGCGCGCCGCCTTCGAGGATCTGGCCAAGACGCCGGGCGTCAACGCCGCGACGGCGCGGGCGGTCTACGACTTCTTCCATGCCGGCGCCTGAAAATCCCGCCGCGATGGCGGAGCCCGGACCCGAGGCGTTGACGCACGCGCCGCGCTCTGATTTCACCCCCGCGATGAACGCCGTCCTCCCTCGACGACGGTCGCCGGCCTGGACGCTCGCGAATTGCCTGACCTACGGGCGCCTCGTTGCCGTGCCGGTGATGGTCGCACTGCTGTTCTGGCCCGAATCCCACACCGCCCGGTGGACGGCGCTGGGCGTGTTCGTCGCGGCTGCGATCACCGACTATCTCGACGGGTACGTGGCTCGTACCTACCATCAGAGTTCCGCGCTGGGCCGGATGCTCGACCCGATCGCCGACAAGCTCCTGGTCTCGGCCTGCCTGCTGATGCTGACGGCCGACCACACGATCATCGGGCCGAACATCTGGGCGGCGATCGTGATCCTGTGCCGCGAGGTGCTGGTCTCCGGCCTGCGCGAGTACCTGGCCGAGCTGAAGGTCGGCGTGCCGGTGAGCAAGATCGCCAAGTGGAAGACCACCGTGCAGCTTCTGTCACTGGGCTTCCTGGTCGCCGGCCCCGCGGGCGAGACGGTCCTGCCGGGGACCGAGCCGATCGGGATCACGCTGCTGTGGCTCGCCGCCGCCCTCACGCTCTGGACCGGCTGGGACTATATGCGGGCCGGGATCAAGCACGTCATCGACGACCCGCGCTGAACGCCTCAGTCGCGGGATGCGTGGTCCAGCCCCGAACCCGGTACGGTGACGCGATGAAGCTCGTCTATTTCGCCTGGGTCCGCGAGCGGATCGGCCGCGCCGAGGAAGATCTGGTCCTGCCGCCTGAGATCGCCACCGTGGCCGACCTCATCGATTGGCTGCGCGGGCGCGGCGAGGAATACGCCTACGCGTTCGAGGATCCCGGCGTAGTGCGGGCCGCGATCGATCGTGCCCACGCCAAGCCCGACGCCGTGATCGGGGACGCCCGCGAGGTCGCCTTCTTCCCGCCCATGACCGGCGGCTGAGCGGCGCGGAGGTCTGCGCACGTAGTCGGCCCGGCTTGAAACGGGCTGGATTCCGGGGTCACTGGCAGGCGTCGCTGCGGCTGAACCTCATGCCGAACGGCGCGCGGATCGAACCAAGTTCTTTTACGGGTTCGGTCCGCCATTTCGACCTGTCCACCGGCGGAACGCTCAAGCTGGGATCACGTTACTCGGTACCGAAACCGGTACTGGAGCCCACCATGCGCAAGTCGTTGCTCGCCACCGCCGCCCTGCTGAGCCTCTGCGCCGCCGCGCAGGCGCAGACCACCGTCATCGAGCGGGACCGTCCCGCCGTGGTCGTCGATCGCCCGGCCTCAGAGTCGAAGTCCGTGACCGTTCACGAGCACGGCGACGGCTGCGTCACCAAGACGGTGCGCAAGGAGAACGACATGGGCGACACCAAGACCGTGAAGAAGGAATCGTGCGACTGAGGCCGCTCCGGCGCGGCTGTCGCGACACAGATGCTGAATCCCACTTCGAGCCCGGTGTGAAAGTCCGCGCTCTTCGTGGGGTGCGGTTCAGCCGCCGCGAGGGCGTGGGCCGACGTCCCGCGCCGATCCCGGAGGCTTCCATCAGGACCGGGCGATCTGCGGTCGCCCGGTCCTCAGGTTCCCGATTGCAGTTCGCCTCCCCGCCGTCGACCGTCCTGCGGGCTGAACGTCAGGGATCGCGCAGCCGCTCACCGCCAGCCGGCATCGACGAAATAGCCGTGGCCGGTGCACATGCGCGCGTCGTCCGAGGCCAGGAACAGGACCAGAGCGGCGACGTCGGCCGGCTGGATCCGGCGATCCAGGCATTGCGCCCGGAGGATCTCGGCCTCTCCCTCCCGCGTGTACCACTTCTCCTGACGCGGGGTCTGGACGTTGCCGGGCAGGATCGAGGCCACCCGGATCCCGTCGCGCCCCAGGTCACGGGCCAGGGCCCGGCTCATCCCCTCGATGCCCGCCTTGGCGGTCTGGTAGATCGCTAGGTCCTTCAAGCCAAGATGCCAGCTGATCGAGCCGAAGTTCAGGATGACGCCGCCGCCGGCCCGTCGCATCGCCGGCACCGCGGCCTGGGCGGCGAAGAAGAGGTGGCGCAGGTTCACCGCGATCCGTTCGTCCCAGAAGTCCGGCGTGATCTCCTCCACGGTGTGGCGATCGTCGTTGCCGGCGTTGTTGACGAGCACGTCCAGACCGCCGAGCGCCGCTTCGCTCTCGGTCACGAGAGCGCGGACCGCCGCCACCTCGGTGAGGTCACAGCGCCGGTGAAGGGGCGCTGCCGCCGCGCCGGGCGACAGCCGCGCGACCAGGGCGGCCGCAGCGTCGTCCGCGATATCGCCGAACAGGACGCGTGCGCCCTGAGCCACGAACGCCTCGACCAGGGCTGCGCCGATGCCGGATGCGCCCCCCGTGATCAGCACCCGCTTGCCTGAGAGGCTCGGATAGATCGCACGGTTCGCCCATGCAGACGCCATGGGAACTCCCTCCGACGCGGCCCCGAGGGCCGGATCGTCTGAGTTTTACCACGCTGCGTTCGACGCGCAACGCGCTGCGTCGGGCCGGGGATTGGCGAAACGTTAACGTTTGGCGAATGAGATCGCAGCGCCTTCTAGAAAGGAGCACGCATGCCCCTGCGCCTCGAACTCAAGCCCTACGAGCGGTTGATCATCAACGGCGCCCTACTGCGTAACGGCGACCGTCGCTCGACCTTTCTGATCGAGACGCAATGCAAGTTCCTCCGCGAGAGCGAGATCATCACGGAGACCGAGGCCGACACGGCCTGCAAGCAGCTTCACCTGACGCTGACGGTGATCTACCTCGCCGATGACCCGGCGCAGGGCATCGACCTGTTCTTCCGTCAAGCCACCGACCTAATTCGGGTGGCGCCCGCGGCGGCCCCCCAGGTGGCCGCCATCGCCGGCGCCGTCGAGGCCGGCGAGTTCTACAAGGCGCTCAAGCTGAGCCGGAAGCTCGTCGAGTGGGAAGGCGCAGGCGCAAACCCGCCCGATGGCGATACGGCGGCTCCGTGAGCGCCGGCCGGGTTCAGCCCGGGTTGCCCTGCAGTCCGGCCGCGACGTGGTTGTTGATCGACACGAGCGACGCGATCTTCTCCGGGGTCGGCGCGATCATCGCGTCGACGCAGGTGCGCAGGACGAACACGCCCAGGCGACCGACGCCCTGCTTGACGTCGGCGGGGAGCGGGTTCTCGTCGGCCGTCGCTTCGGAGCTCAGCAGCGTCCACACGCGCTGATTGTAAGACAAGGCCTCGTTGAGGCGACTGGTCTCACCGGAGGCGAGTCCTTGGCTGGCGCCGATCAGGCGTTGTGCCGCCTTGATCAGGAGCGCGGACTCGGCCTCGCGTGGCGTCAGCGCGCTGTGCGCGGTCTTGGCGTAGGCGTTGGCGGCGTTGTTCATCGGTGATCCACCCCCGGCATCTGACACGCCTGCAACGCAGGCTTGCGCGTAGCTGTCGCAGAGCAGGAGTTAAAACCGCGTGAGCGTCAGATCCGCCATGATCCCGCCGGGTTGGACGACGACGACAACTTCGGGCCTCAAGGACACGGCCCCGGACCGGGCCACCGATGCTGAACTTCTTTCTCGGAACCGTTGCCGGCGGCCTGATCGCCTGCGTGCTGACCATCACGGCAGCGCGCCACCCTGAGATTCAGGCGCGGTTGGGCTTCAAACCGACATCGGCGCCCACGACCCTCGCGGCCGTGACGAAACCCGCCGAGCCCGATTGCAGCCGGCGGGCGGAGCCGGCCCCGCGGGTCGGCACGCAGGACATGCTGTTCAACCGCCAGCGGTTCTGGTCGGTCGCACCGTGATCACGGTGTCCCGATCAGAGCGCGCCGAGGAGCACGAGCAGCATCGTCGTGGCGACGGTGGTGCTGACGAAGCCGCACAGGGCCGCCGCGAAGGACGGACCGGTGTGTCCGGCGGTTGCGGACGGGAGCTCATTGGAAAGCGTGGCAGGAATCATCGGCGCAGAACCTTATCGGCGACGTGAGTCGCGCATGTCGGGATGATGAGATCGGGCAGGGCTGCCCGAGGTGCGGTGGCGCACCCGGTCAGTCGCAGCGGTTGATTTTCTTGGCGATCCGCAGGCCGCGCAGCTCGCTGCGGAGGTCGATCGCGACCACGCCCTCCCCGCATCGCTCGAAGGCGTCGCGGGCATCGTCGTAGCGGTCGCCCACCTCGTCGAGCGTGTCGCAGACACGGTCGTGGTTGCCCAGTCGGGCCTCCTCGCGCGCCTGGAACCGGAGCGCATTGGCCTCGTCGATCTTGCGTTGAGCCTCCAGGCAGGACGGCAGGGCCAGCGCCGACGTGGTCACGAAGAGGCCGGTCAGGATGCCGGCGAAGCCGGCAGCGAGGCGGCTGGGAGTGGCCGAACTGGCACTCACGGGATTACTCACTGAACACGTTGTGGAGGCAGGTCCGGGTCGGGACTGCCGGGTTGCTCGGGCTGGCTCTTGTCCACCCCGTCTCTGTCCGCTGAAACGGTGAAGCTGACGTGAAGGTTCCGGTCCGGATCAGCTCTTCCGGCGCCGGCGTGAAGCGAGAATCGCGGAGAGCGGAACGGGCGCCGGCCCCATCGGATCGACGCCGACATCGTACTGTTTCGGCATCGGCGTGAGCTTGCCGTGGCTGTGGCCGTGCAGGTTGAGGGCGCCCCGGCTCATCCCGTTCCACGTGCGGAACGCGTAGTGGCAGAGCACGACCATCCGTCCCTCGACCGGAAATTCCGCGTAGTGGCGGACGGAGGCCCATCCGGGCGCCGCGAGGGTCTCCGGCCCGTCGTTGTTACCGACGATCAGGTGCTTCTCGCCGTTGAGGGCGTCGAGGATCTCGCGGATCCGCGCACCGCCCGGGCCGAGGGCGAAGTCGCCGAGGTGCCAGACGGTGTCGTCCGGCGCCACCGCGGCGTTCCAGGCCGCGATCAGGCCGGCATCGTGGGCGGCGAGGTCCGGATAGGGACGGTGGTCGAAGCGCAGCGCCCGCTGGTCACCGAAATGCGTGTCGCCCGTGAAGTAGATGGTCACCTGCCGGCTCCGCCGAGGCCCGCCGATCCGGCGTACAGGCGCCGAAGCGCTCCGTGCGCGCGCGGGTTCCCGCGCCGCTGTGATCGGCGCACGCGTTGACGGCCCGCGCCGCAGGCGCGAAGCCTCCGGCGCGGGCCGAACGACGGGGATGGATTCATGCTGGGGAATGTGGGCTTCGCGTTCCTGGCCGGGCTCCTGTCGGTGCTCTCGCCCTGCGTGCTTCCGCTGGTGCCGATCGTCCTCGGGACGGCGGCCTCGGAGCATCGGCTCGGCCCCGTGGCGCTGGCAGCCGGCCTCGCCCTCTCGTTCACGGCGATCGGCCTGTTCGTGGCGACGATCGGTTTCGCGATAGGGCTCGACGGCGACGTGTTCCGGCGCGCCGGTGCGGTCCTTCTGATGATCCTCGGTTTCGTTCTGATGCTGCCGCGGCTCCAGGCCCGGGTTGCGACCGCCGCCGGACCGGTGGGCTCCTGGGCCGAGGAGCGCTTCGGCGGCTTCGGTTCGGCCGGTCTGCCGGGCCAGTTCCTCGTGGGCGTGCTGCTGGGAGCGGCGTGGAGCCCCTGCGTGGGCCCGACCCTCGGGGCCGCCTCGCTGATGGCGGCGCGGGGCGAGAACCTCGGGAGCGTGGCGGTCACGATGCTCGCCTTCGGGATCGGGGCAGCCCTGCCGCTGGTGCTGCTCGGCTTCGCCTCCCGCGAGGCCCTGCTCCGCTGGCGCGGACATCTGGCGACGGTGGGCCGGAGCGTGAAGGCCGGCCTCGGCGCGTTGATGGTCGTGCTCGGCGTTCTGGTCCTGACGGGGCTGGACAAGCGCGCGGAGGCTGCCTTCGTCTCGGCCTCGCCGGACTGGCTCAACGCCGTGACGACGCGCTACTGAGGATCGGTGCGGGCGACGGTCCGCGGCAGACGGATTGGAGCCCCGCGATGACCGAGATCCCCCGCCTGACCAGCCTCGCCCACGGCGGAGGATGCGGCTGCAAGCTCGACCCGGCGACGCTGCGCCAGCTCCTCGCCGCACAGCCGGTCGCCGGTCCGTTCGAGCGGCTGCTCGTCGGCAACGAGACCTCCGACGACGCCGCGGTCTGGGAGCTCGACGACGGGACCTGCGTGATCGCCACCACGGATTTCTTCACGCCGATGGTGGACGATCCCGTCGATTTCGGCCGGATCGCGGCGACGAACGCCATCTCGGACGTCTACGCCATGGGCGGCCGGCCGCTCCTGGCGCTGGCGATCCTCGGCATGCCGGTCGGCAAGATCGCCCCCGAGATGGTCGCGCAGATTTTGCGGGGCGGCGCGGAGAAGTGCGCCGAAGCGGGGATTCCAGTGGCCGGCGGCCACTCGATCGACGCGCCGGAACCGATCTACGGGCTCGCGGTGATCGGCACCTGCCGCCGGGAGGCGGTGCGGCGCAACGCCGACGCCCTGGCGGGAGACGCCGTGATCCTGACGAAGGCGCTGGGGGTCGGCGTCTACTCGGCGGCGATCAAGCACGCAGCCCTCGACCCGTCCGGCTACGGCGACTTCATCGCCACCACCACCCTGCTCAACCGGATCGGCCCGGAACTCGCCGGCGAGCCCGCCGTGCACGCCCTGACCGACGTGACCGGCTTCGGCATCCTCGGCCACGGCCTCGAACTCGCCCGTGGCGCCGGGCTGACGCTCGCCCTTGACGCCGACGCGCTGCCGCTGCTGCCCCGGGCGGAGGCACTGGTCCAGGAAGGCTTCGTCACGGGGGCCTCGCACCGCAACTGGGCGGCCTTTGGCGGCGACGTCGATCTGCCCGACGGCTTTTCCGACTGGCGCCGCCACCTCCTCACCGATCCGCAGACCTCCGGCGGCCTGCTCGTCACCTGCGCGGCGGACCGGGCGGACGCGATCCTGCAGCGCATCCGCGCGTCCGGCTACCTGTCGGCCGCCCGGATCGGGCGAATGGAAGCGGGTCCGGCGCGCATCCGCGTGCACGTCTGATCGGGCGAGACAGGTCGAAGCACGTTTCGGGCGCGGTCGCCGGCAGCCTGCCGCCGGGCGCCTCGGTCCGGCCGGCCCTCGCAAGGGTGAAAGGAACGACCGTCTCGAGGGCGACCCTCCCCCGTGGACCGCGCCGTGCGACGCTCCATCGCGTCATCGCGCGGTGCCCCGGGGCGGGGCGACGCCAGAGAACGCGGCGCCGCTGGGTTCCTTCGCCCTGCACGCCAGGACGGCGGCAGAAGCTTGAGGCCGAGGTGTCAGCCCGGGAGGGTGGCGCCACCGAGAGGCAATCTTCAACATTCGCGTCCAGGCTCGACGCCAGCACGATGCCCCATACGCCGCCGATATCGCCGTGACCGAAGCCACCGCCCCGCCGAGCCCCGCCCACGGCATCGATGCTTGGCCGTTCGGACCGGCCACTGGCCTCCCCCGTCCCGCCTCGCTCCCCGACGGGCAGCCCTGGCCGCGGATCCGCGTCGTCACCGCGGCCGATGATGGTGCCGACCTCTCCGGGACCGTCGCCTCGGTCCTGCGTCAGGGCTACCCGGAAGCCCGGCACGATGTCCTGGCTCGCCGAACCGGCGGCGCGGCATTCGCGGAGCTGCTCACCGACCCGGGCATCGACCACCTGCTCTGGCTCCGCGCGGGCGACCTCCTCGCCCCGGGGGCGCTGACCGCCCTGGCGCTGGAGGCGGCCCTGACCGGCGCCTCCGCCGTCGCCGGGCTGCGGGTCCTGTTCGACGACGCGGTCCGTGCCCTGGATGCTCCGGCAGCGGCGGAAGCGTCGGTCGGCACGCCGTTCACGGGCGGCGAGATCCTCTGGAGCCGGGCGGCACTCGACGCGGGGACGCGCACCGGTCCCGACGGAATGCCGGATGCGGCGGCTTGGTCGGCGCTCCCCGAGGATCACCGTGTGCGCATCGGCCGGCCGGTGCTGCTCCAGAGGCTGACCGCGACGCCGAGGCCGCAGCCGGCGGGCCTGTCGATCGTCTCGCTCACCGGCCTCGGCACGCAGGGGGGCGCCGGCGTCGCGCAGCGCCGGCTCGCGGAGGCGCTGGCACTCGCGGGCCATCGCGTCACCGACATCGCCCTGAGCACGCGTCCCGAGGCGGCCGAGTGGACCGACAGCTTCCCCCGGGCCGAGGCGGCGATCGCGTCGGCCGCACCCGACCTCGTTCTCGCCGGAAACCTCCACGGCGCGACCCGAAGCCTCGACGTCGTCGGCCGCCTCGCCCGCCGGGGGCCGGTCGCCCTCGTCCTGCACGACCTGTTCCCGCTCACGGGCCGGTGCTGCCATCCCCGTGACTGCGGCCGCGCGAAGATCGGCTGCGATGCCGCCTGCCCCGGCCCGGACGAATATCCGGAGCTGGCTCCGGGCCGGATCGCCGACATGCATGTCCGCAAGCGCGCGGCCCTGGCGGGTCCAGAGGGCCCGTGGCTGCTCGCCAATTCCGACTGGACCCTTGCACGCGCCCGGGACCTCGCGCCAACCGGCGCCGCGGCGGAGCGGATCCAGCTGGCCTTCCCGACCGGCGTGTTCCGGCCGGGTGACCGTGCAGCCCTGCGCCGCCGGCTCGGTCTGCCGGACGACGCCGTGCTGATCCTGGTCTCGGCCGTGATCGTCGACGGCCCCGACAAAGGCTTTCCGGACCTGCGGGCCGCGCTCCAGGCCGTGGCGCGGCCGGGCGTCGCCGTGGTGGCGATCGGCCGCCTCGACGATCCGGCCCGGCTCGGCGTCCCGGCGCTGTTCGCGCCGGGTCTGATCGCCGACGAGGAGACTCTGGCCGCCTGGTACGGGGCCTGCGATCTCCACGTCACGGCAAGCCGTCACGAAACCCTGGGCCAGACCCCCATCGAGGCGGGCCTCTGCGGCGTGCCGACCCTGGCCTACCGCACCTCCGGGCTGACCTCCGCGGTGATCGACGGCGTGTCCGGCCGCCTCGTGCCGGTGCGGCCGGGTGCCCTCGCCGAGGCCTTGGTGGATCTGGTCGCGGACGCGGAGGCGCGAGCGCGTCTGGGCGCCTTCGCGCGGATCGCCCTGGAGAGTCGCTACAGCCCGGCCGCCGCCGCCCTGTCGCTGGACGCGATCTTCCGGAGCCACGGGCTGCGGGACGCATCGGCACGGCTCGCCTTCGCGCCGGCGATGCTCGGCCACTTCCCCTTCGCGTCCCGGCGGCAGCGGGGGGCGGCCGGCACGGTCCCGGCGGCTTCGCGGCCGCTGGTGCGCCGGCTGCGGCGCGCCAAGCAGATGGTCCTCGGGCGCCGGATGCCGCTCTTCGTCCGCCGCTGCCTGTACCTCGCGGGGCGATTGCGGCGGAGCGCCCGGTGACGGAAGCGACGCGGCGCGCCGCACCCCGGAGAATCTACATCGACCAGACGCATCTGCGCGGGCACGTGACCGGGATCGAGCGGGTCACCCTGGACCTGTTCGCGCCGGACAGCTTGGGACCACACGAGATCCGGCCGGTCGCCAGTGGGTCGCTGCCCGGCATGATCGCCACCCAGCAGGTGGGTCTACCGCTGCGCACTGTGCTGGACCGGGACGCGCTCTTCCTCTTCCCCGGCTTTCCACCGGGACCGCTCTGCGCCGTCGCGGCGGCGCGATGCCTCCTCTACGTCCACGACACGTTCCTGCTCACCCGGAAGGAGGATCTGAGCCTGCGCAGCCGGCTCTACATGAGCCCGAGCTTCGCCCTGGCTCTGCGCTGGTGCCCGAACCTGTTCGTCAACAGCCGCACCACCGGCGAGGCCGTGCGCGCGGTCTGCGCCAGGAGCGCTCGGGTCGCCCTGCTGCGACCGGCCGTGCGCGATGCGTTCGGCCTCGGCGGCCTGACTGGGCCGGCCTCCTACGAGGCCGGAACGACGCTGCGGCTCCTCGCCATCGGGACGATCGAGCCGCGCAAGAACTACCCGGCGGCCCTCGCCCTGACGGCGGCGCTGAACCGGGCCGGCGTCCCGGCCGAGCTGCACCTCGTGGGCCGGGTCGGCTGGGGCCGGCACGATTTCCTGCAGGATCCACCCACCTTCCTGCACCGGCACGGCTACCTGCCCGATGCCGGGCTGCGCAGCCTCGCCGCCTCGTGCCACCTGCTGCTCTGCACCTCGAAGGCGGAGGGGCTCGGCCTGCCGCTCCTGGAGGTACAGCATGGCGGCCTGCCGGTTGCGGCGCCGGACGATCCCGTATTCCGGGAGGTCCTGGGCGCCTCGGGCCTGCTGATCCGGCCGGAGGATCCGGAGGCCGCCGCCCGGATCCTGGCTGCCTGGATCGCGGCCGGCGGCCTGTCGCGGGCAGCCCGGGCCAGCCGGGGCAACGTCGCGCGCTGGAACGCGGCGGCGGACGCGGACGCGGGGCGCTTCCGCCGGTTTCTCACGGGCGACGGGGCGGCCTACGACGCCGCGGAGTCGGTCGTCCGGCCGCACGCGCCCGTGTGAGACCAGGCACGCGGTCCGAGGCGGAAGCGTGGCTGTTCCTACCTGAGAGCCGAGGCAGTTAAGGACGATTCAGCCGGGGATATCTGTGGGTTTCCTGCTCGCCGAACCTGCATCACGACGAGATTACTTGTTCGGTATGCTGATTGCTGGAGTGTCGGCGAAGACACTGCCTCGATCCAGAACCTGTCCCGGATCGGCACATAGCCGATCGGAAGCGGGACGGATCCGGAGGGCGGCGGTGGGCGGTGTGGTCCGCCCCGACAGGTCAGGGAGCGAGGCGTATGTTCGACTTCTCGACGCGCATGAGCGGTGAGCAGCCCATCCGCATGGTGCTGCCGCAGACGACACCGCGGACGGAGCCGCGCGTGATCCTGCGGCGCCTGTGGCGGGGCGGAGGCTTCATCATCCTCGGCGCGCTGTTCATGGTCGCCGCGGCGGTCGCCCTGCTGGGCCTGCTCCCGCCGCGCTACACATCGAGCATCCAGATCCTCGTGGATCCGAGCGACCTGCGGGTGGTCGAGAACGACGTCAACGCCCGTCAGCCGCAGGCCGACAGCGGCGTCTCGATCGCCGAGAGCCAAGTGCGGGTGATCCAGTCCGACAACGTCCTGCGCCGGGTCATCGCGAAGCTGCACCTCGATCAGGACGACGAGTTCGTGCTGCCGGACGGCGCCAATCCGGTGACGAACTGGGTCAAGGGCGCGCTGGGGATGATGCCCCCGCCGGCGAGCCGGGATCCGATCAACATCGCCCTCGACACGCTCCAGAACCGGCTCAGCGTTCGCCGGGCCGAGCGGACCTTCGTGATCGACGTCGCGGTGCAGTCCCGCGATCCCGAGAAGGCCGCGCGCATCGCCAATTCCATCGGCGACGCCTACTTCGCCGAGGAGGCCGCGGCGCGCACCGACACCGCCCGCCGCGCCTCGGACGCCCTGGCCGGGCGCCTCAACAACCTGAAGCGCGATGTGGAGCAGGCCGAGAGCGCCGTCGTCCGTTATCGCGAGGATCACAAGCTCGTGGCCTCCAGCGGCCGGCTCCTCACCGATCAGCAGCTCGGCGACCTGAACCAGCAGCTCGTCACCGCCTCGATCAAGACCGCGGAGGCGAAGTCCCGCCTCGATCAGGCCCGGCGGATGCGCTCCTCGGATCCCAGCACCGCGCTGCCCGAGATGCTCCAGTCCCTCGAAATGCAGGCGCTGCGGCAGCAATACGCCACGCTGTCCCGCAACACCGCCGAGCTCGCGACCCGCCTCGGTGAGCGCCACCCGGCCATGGCCGAGCAGTATGCCCAGCAGCGTGATCTCCAGCGCCTGATCCAGCGCGAGAAGGAGCGGATCATCGAGACGACCCAGAAGGATTACGATCGCGCCGCCGCCAGCGAGGCGGCGATCCGGTCCAGCCTCGACCGGGTCAAGACCGAGACGACCACCAGCGACCGCGCCTATGTCGGCCTGCGCGAACTGGAGCGGACGCTGGACTCCCGCCGCGGCGTCTACGAGGCCTATCTGAAGCGCGCCCGCGAGGCGAGCGAGCAGGAGCGGCTCAACACCACCAACGTCCGGATCATCTCGGTGGCGACGCCCGCCCGCCAGCGGACCTTCCCGCCCTCACCGAAGATCGTCCTTCCGGTGGCGCTGGTGCTCGGCCTGCTGCTGGGCGGCGCCATCGCCCTCCTCCTCGGCGCCGATCGGGATCGCCGCCGTACCCTGCGCGCCGCGACCCGCCCTGCGGCCAGCTTCCGGGCCGCCGATGCGTGATCTCGGGAACATCCGTTTCAGCCTGGATCCGGGGGAAACGCTCGGTTCCGAGGTGCGCAGCGTCCGGTTGTCCATACCGCACGCCACCGGGTCCGCCCACGCCGATCCCACAGTCGGCATGTTCGGGTTGCGGTTCAACACGGGTGAGGCCGCGGCGGTGGTGGCCGCCGTGGCGGCCCTGCCGAGCGATGGGCCGCGCATGATCGTGACGGCCAATGTCGACCACATCGTCCAGCTCCGCGAGAGCGCCGAGTTCCGTGGCGCCTACGGGCGCGCCGCGGCCCGGACGCTCGACGGGATGCCGCTGGTCTGGCTGGCGCGCCGGGCCTGTCGCCAACCGGTGCATCGGGTGACCGGCCACGATCTCCTGGCGTGCATCCTCGCTGACCCGCCTCCCTTCGCACGGCGGATCTTCTTCGTGGCCTCCCGGCAAGACGCGGCGGACAGGTTGACCGAACGGCTGCAGGCGGGCGGCCTGCCCGGCGGATCCGTGACGAGCGTCGTGCCGCCCTTCGGCTTCGAGTCCGATCCGGCCTACAGCCGCGCCTTGGTCGAGAAGATCCGCGCCCATGGCACGACGCTTCTGGTCATGGCCGTGGGCGCGCCCAAATCCGAGATCTGGATCGATCGGCACCGCGCGCGCCTCGGCGACCCGATCGTGTTCTGCGTCGGCGACGCGCTGAACGTGGCGGCGGGCTGCATGTCACGGGCGCCCGGGATGGTGCAGCAGCTCGGTCTCGAATGGATCTTCCGGTTCCTGCAGGCGCCGCGCCGGCTGTTCCGCCGCTACTTCATCAAGTCCTGGCGGTTCGTCGGCATCGTGATCCAGGATCGGTTCGTACGCCGGAGCGGCTAGCCTCGGTCCGCGAACAGGTCCGGTCGCTGCAATTGCAGGGCGAACAGCAGGACCAGTGACTTCATGTCGGTGAGCGCCCCCCGCTGGCTCATGGCGGCGAGTTCCGGCAGCGGAATCTCGTGAACGGCGACGGCTTCGCCTTCGGAGGCGAGACCGCCGCCCGCGCCGGTCCGGTCGGCCGCACTGTAAGGGGCGAGAAACAAGTCCATCCGCTCGGTGGAGATACCCGGCATCGACCAGGCGCTGGCGACGAAGTCGAGCCGGCTGAGTCGCAGCCCGGTCTCCTCCATGACCTCGCGTCGCGCCTCGTCCTCGGGCGCGCCCTCGTCCAGGAGCCCGGCCGGAACCTCAACATGGCTCGGCGGACCGCCGGAATAGAGCACGGCCGCGCGGAATTGCGAGACGAGCGCGGCGACCCGCCGGTCCGGATCGTAGGGCAGCACCGCGACGGCGCGACCGTGATCCTCGATTTCCCGCGTCATGCGGGTTCCGTCATCCTGCATCACCTCGGCCACGAGGTAGCGCGCCCATCCTTCGTGCACGAGGCGCACGCCTCCGATCCGTGGTGCCATGCCGTTCCGACCTCATCCTTGCGAGGCTGACGGATCGTTCAGGAATGCGGCGGCTTCGCGGAGGCCGTGATCCGGAAGCACAGGCGATCCCCCCGCCGCTCCGCCGCCTCGAGCCGTGCTCCCTCCTCGCGGACGAGGTTCGGAATGTCGATCATGGCCAGCGGATCCGTGCAGGTGACCATGAGGGTCTGCCCGGCGGGCAGGCCGCGCAGCGCCTTGCGGGTGCGCAGCACCGGCAGGGGGCACTTCAATCCGCTCAGGTCGAGGTCGATGCAGTCCGGATCGTCGCGCACCTCGGCGTCTCCCGGGCCGGTTCGGGGGTCCGTGTCGCCCGCTTCACCGGCTTGATGGCGGACGGCCCGGCAGCGTCGAAGCTCACCACTCCGAATAGCCGTAAGCCGGACCGTTCTACCGATCCGGAGCCGACCAGACGTAGCGCGGCCCGTTGTAGCCATACTCGAAGCCGGGCCTTTCGATCGCTGCATAGGCGTATCCGTATCCGAAAGGCATCGGGTACTGATACTCGCCGTAGTAGCTCCAGCGCGGCCGTGCCTGGGTGACCGACCCGTGAAACTGTCCCTGGACCGAGGGGCCGGAGCGGGCCGGATCGGCGGCCATGCTGGCGCCGGCGGTGAGGGCAAGGGACGAGAGGCCGGTTACGACGAGGATGGCGATGCGGGTCATGAAACGATCTCCCCACGGCTGCACACACGATTCGGAACGTTCCAATAGCATGCGGCGGAGGCGATTCTCGCGATTCGCCGGGGTTTGGTGTCAGGCTTGGATCAGAACACGCATTCCGTGAAGGCCGGGCGGACGCAGGCATTCCACCGCCGCTCGTAGTCGGCGAGCAGATCATCCGCCCGGGTCCGACCGGCCGCCACGATCGCCTCGAGCGGCTGCAGATAGACCGTCTCGTCCCGTCCCTCCGCGTCGCGGCGGCCGCGCGCCCGCAGGCCCGATCGGGCGATAGCAAGGGCCTCGGCTGCCACGGCGCCGAGCGTCGTGTTGGCCACCGGGGTCGCGAGGCCGAGGCGCGGCGCGGTCGCCCGCGCGGCTTCACGATTGGCCGGGCTCCAGCCCTTCACGAGGTCGAGGGCGGCATCGAGGGCCGATTCGTCGTAGAGCAGCCCGGCCCAGAAGGCCGCCTGCGCGGCGATCATCCCGGGATCGCCGACATCGGCGCCCCGCATCTCCAGGAAGCGCTTCAACCGCACCTCGGGGAATGCGGTGGAGGCGTGGTTCGCCCAATCCGCGACGGTCGCATACTCGCCGGGGAGCTGCGGCAGCTTGCCGGCCATCAGGTCGCGGAACGAGGCGCCGGACACGTCGTGATAGATGTCGCCGCGCTTCACGAAGTACATCGGCATGTCGAGCAGCCAGTCGACGTAGGCCTCGTAGCCGAACCCCGCGTCGAAGGCGAAGGGCAGCATCCCGGTGCGATCAGCGTCGGTGTCGCGCCAGATCTCCGAACGGCGGGAGAGGAATCCGTTCGGCCGGCCATCCGTGAACGGGGAATTGGCGAACAGCGCGGTGGCGACGGGCTGAAGTGCGAGCGACGCCCGCATCTTCCGGACCATGTCGGCCTCGGAGGCGAAATCGAGATTCACCTGCACGGTGGCGGTCCGCAGCATCATGTCGAGGCCCAGCGACCCGACCTTCGGCATATAGCCCGCCATGATCCGGTAGCGGCTCTTGGGCATCACCGGAGTCTCGTCCCGGCGCCACCGGGGGCTCATGCCGAGAGTCAGGAAGCCGATGCCGAGCGGATCGGCCGCCCGCTTCGTCGCCGCCAAGTGGGTGGCGAGTTCGGCCGCCGTGGCGTGAACGTCCGGGAGCGCGGCGCCGGAGAGCTCGAACTGACCGCCCGGCTCGATCGAGATCGCCCCGCCCTCGTCCGCCGACAGGCCGATGATGTTGCCGAGATCGAGGATCGGCTCCCAGCCCGTCTCGCGGGCAAGTCCTTCGAGCAGGGCGCGGATGCCACGCTCGCCGTCATACGGCACGGGCGAGCGGTCGTCCCGGTAGAAGGGAATCTTCTCGTGCTCGGTGCCGATCGCGAAGCGTTCGCGCGGCTTCTCGCCTGCCGCGAACCACGCGATCAGTTCGGCGCGCGCGGTGAGCGGCGTGGAGTCGTTGCTGTCGCGCGCCATGCGCTGCCTGCCCGTGCGTCTGACCTAGAACCTGGAGTGAGAGCGCGCCGGATTGCTCCGGCGGATCCGTCCAGCCCCTCCCCGTCCTGCGAGCGGAGCCCGGACGGACACCCGCCCCCGACCCCGATCGGCGCGCGGCGCAGACGGCGTCCGTGCAGGGACATAATCGAGGCGCCCGGAACCCACAACGCGGCGCCGGCGGCCGGTACGCCGCATCACGTTCGATACCGGGCGACAATCGCCCGCGCCGGTACCTTCATGTGCGCGGGCACACATCGATCCGGGCGGCTCCATCAACGGCCGTCGCCCAGCACCGCCTGAACCAGAGCCAGCACCGCGACCGCCGCTGTGTCGGCCCGGAGGATCCGAGGCCCCAGGGAGATCGCCAGGGTGTTGGGCCGCGCCCGGATCAGCGCCCGCTCCTCCTCGGAGAAGCCGCCCTCCGGGCCGACCAGAACGGCGAGCGGCGGCGGCGCGCTCGGATCGGCCGCCTCACGCAGCGCCCGCACCGGATCGCGCACCGGCGCGTCCTCGTCGCAGAAGACGAGGACGCGCTCCGCGGTCAGACTCCCGAGGGCCCGGGGCAACCGCTCGGGTTCGGGACAATCCGGTATCGCCAGGATGCCGCATTGCTCGGCGGCCTCCACCGCGTTGGCGCGCAGGCGCTCCATGTTGACCCGCTCGCCTTGCGTGAACCGGGTGATCACCGGGCGGATCGTACCCGCGCCCATCTCCACCGCCTTCTGGGCGAGGTAATCCAGGCGTGCGCTCTTCAGGGGGGCGAACAGATAGTGCAGGTCGGGAGGCGGGGTCTGCACCCGCAAGCGTTCGGCAACCTGGAGGTCCGCGCTCTTTCGTCCGGTCTGGACGAGCCGGGCGCGCCACTCGCCGTCGCGGCCGTTGAACACCAGCACCGGATCGTCCGGCCCCTTCCGCAGAACGTTGAGGAGATAATTGGCCTGGGCACGGTCGAGCGGCAGGTTCACCCCGGCGGCGAGGTCGGCCGCGACGAACAGGCGTGGTGCGGTGAAGTCGTAGGCCGGCATGCCGGCGTGGTCGCGCGGGCGGGGCATCCTGTCAACGCGCCGCCGGCCGCGGGAAGTGTTGCCAAAAGATTACGATCCCGGGTTTTCCGCCGCGCAGGCATCACCGCTGCGCAGGCTCGGCCGGCTGCCGGCTTGCCGCTCGATTGACGCCACAATCCTGTGGCGAACCCAGCAGAACGGAATTGAGCCGGCCGCATGCGGATTCGGCAGGGGTGTCGAGGGAGTCGTGGAATGGCAAAGGTGAGCCTGGGTCTGGGGGCTGCGGTGCTGGTCGGCACCGTCCTGTTCGGGTCGGCGGCCTTCGCGCAGGGTGCAGCGCCGGAATGCGGCGCCATCCAGAAGACGCTGGCCGAGCGCAAGGCGCTGGTCGGCCGCGCCAATTCGGCCTCGCAGTCGAAGAAGAAGATGACGCCGCAGGAAGCCTGCGCCTTGTTCGGGAAGCTCCAGAGCAACGGGACCGAGGGCATCAAGTGGATCGCCGCCAACAAGGAATGGTGCTCGATCCCCGATTCGTTCGCGGAGGGCTTCAAGGCCGATCATCTGAAGGTCAGCGGCATCCGCACCAAGATCTGCAGCGTGGCGGCCCAGGCAACCAAGATGGAGGCGCAGGCCCGCGCCCAGGCGCAGAACGGCGGCGGCGGCGGTGGCCTGCTCGGCGGCCCGGGCTTGACGGGCAGCTTCAAGCTGCCGCAGGGCGCATTGTAAGCGCGTCCGGAAGGATCACGGATGCGGTGTGGCTCCCCTCTCCCCAGGGGAGCGGAATCCACGCGTGGGACGACCGGAACTCCGACCGATGGGCGGCACGGTGATCGATAACGGGCGACCCGCGGACGCGGTCACCGGGCACTGGGTCGACCGCCTCGCCCCGCGGAGCTGGCGCCCCTACCTGCGGCTCGCGCGCATCGACCGGCCGATCGGATGGTGGCTGCTGCTCCTGCCCTGCTGGTGGTCGGCGGCGCTCGCGGCGATCAAGGCTGACCAGCCCTTCCCCGACCCCTGGCACTGCCTCCTGTTCCTCATCGGGGCCGTCGCGATGCGGGGGGCGGGCTCCACCTACAACGACATCGCCGACCGTGACCTGGACGCGCAGGTCGAGCGCACACGGCTGCGGCCCCTGCCCTCCGGTCAGGTGCGACCGCGCCACGCGGCCCTCTTCCTGGTGGTTCAGGCCCTGATCGGGCTCACGGTGCTCCTGCAGTTCAATGGGGACGCGATCCTGATCGGGCTGTGCTCTCTGCTGCCGGTGGCGATCTACCCGTTCATGAAGCGCGTCATGCCGCTGCCGCAGGCCGTTCTCGGGCTGGCCTTCGCCTGGGGTGCGCTGATGGGCTGGGCGGCGGTGTTCGCCCGCCTCGACCCGCCGGCGCTGCTGCTCTACGCGGGCGCGCTCTGCTGGGTGATCGGGTACGACACGATCTACGCGGTACAGGACATCGAGGACGACGAGATCGCCGGCATCCGGTCCTCAGCCCGCCTGTTCGGCCGGAGCGTGCGGCCTGCCGTCGGCATCTGCTACGCCCTGGCGACGATCCTGATCGCGCTGGCGGCACGAGGCGCTGGGGCGGGGTTCGTGGGCTATCTCGGCGTTGCGGCCTTCGCGGCGCATCTCGCTTGGCAGACCCTGTCGCTGCGGGATCGCGACGGGCGCGGGGCGCTGGCCCTGTTCCGCTCGAATCGTGATGCCGGATTGATCCTGTTCGTCGGCCTGGCCGTGGACGCGGTGCTGCGTGGCCTGTCCTGAGATGCGATTGGGTTTCAGCTGCGCGCGATGATCTCGTTCTCGCCGCGGTGGATCTGCGGACGTGCCGGGAGACGGCCGGTCTTGCGGCGGGTGAGGAAGCGCGGACGCCGACGTCCGAGCCCGGCGTGACGCCGCCGCATGCGCACCTGCCCGAGGACGAGACGACCGATCTGCTGCGACACCGGGACGAGGACGCCGTCCTCCCGAACGATCATCCGCACCAGACCGGCGCGGGCCGCGATGTCGCGCCACACGGCCACCACGTCATCCTCGGGGAAGCTGCCGAGGCGATGCACTTCATCGCCCTCGGCATCGACGAGGATCAGGCTGAACCGGTCGGCCCCGGTGATCTCCGCATCCTCGGCCGCGTAGGCGAGCGCGATGCCGGCGGCCCGTCCTGCACCGGACATCCGGCCGATCACCGGCAGCGGAGAGGCGGTGAAGCAGAACGCGGCGTCGGCCCCATGTATCGGTCGTCCTGCGTGATCGTCGTCCGTGACCGGGTAAGTGTTCATCTGTCCGAGTCCCTGGAGCAAGTGGCAGCCCTTGTCGGGCCGTCCGTTATGCCAAGCAAAATCGCACCCGAACTCCTCCGCACCGCTTAAGAGCCGTCGTTAAGCGAATCTGGACAGCGCTGTCATTTGCGGAATGCTCAATGCTTCCTTGAATGCTCAACACTTCCTTGCGCAGACCGATCATTATCGATCGATCAACCAGGGCTCCTTGTGGCGCTGCGGGCGGCACCGTACAACGGGATGCCCGCGCGCGTTCCTCAAGCGCCCGGTTTCCCCAGCCCGAGGCGGTCCGGACGTCCGAGCGACCGGACGGTCGGCGCAACCAAGCCCTCACGGGCCTGACGGATCTCATGCGGAGCGCGATGCCAGAGCCTCTCACCGACGAAGCCGTGTCTGCCCTGATGCCGGAGCTGCGCGCCGTGATGCGCGAGGCGGCCGACATCGCGCGCCCGTTCTTCAGGCTCGGCGGACAGACCTCGGCGCGCATTTGGTCGAAGGCCGGCGGCTCGCCGGTGACCGAAGCGGACGTCGCGGTCGACGCCTTCCTCAAGGTCCGGCTGAGCGCCCTCGTGCCGAAGGCCGCGTGGTTGTCGGAGGAAACCGCCGATGATCCCGCGCGGATCGGCCACGATCTGGTCTGGATCGTCGACCCGATCGACGGCACTCGGGCTTTCCTGTCGGGCCACCCGGATTGGTCGATCGCGGTGGCGCTGCTGGCCGCCGGTCAGCCGCTGATCGGTTTCGTCCACGCACCCGTGGGCGACGCAGATTATGAGGCCGTCCGCGGTCGCGGAGCGACCCGGAACGGCAAGGCGATCCGGGTCGATGCGCGGGAGAAATTGGCCGGCGCCCGCATCACGGGGCCGAAGCCGATGCTCGACCGATTGGCCGAGGGCGTCGGGTCGGCCTCCGATTTCGAGGTGATCAAGCGGATACCATCCCTCGCCCTCCGGCTCGCCCGGGTCGCGGACGGCAGCGTCGATGTCGGGATGGTCTCCGGTCATGCCCGTGACTGGGATCTCGCCGCCGCGGACCTCGTCTTGCGCGAGGCCGGCGGCGTCGTATGCGGCTTCGACGGCGAGGCAACCCGCTACAATCGTGCCGACCCCGTACACGGCGAGCTGCTCGCCGCACCCTTGGCCCTGCGCGATCCCGTGCTCAAGGCCTGGGATCGCTGAGGACCGCTGTTCCGCTGATGAGCGGCGGCTCTCAGGCCGCCGTCGCGTCGTGGAGCTTCATCGCGGTGGGCGCGAGCCCGAGCCGCTCGGCGAGATGCCAGTGAAGCTCCCGCGGGGAGTGATAATTGTAGGACCGGTCGATCAGGTGACTGATGTCGGCCCGGGTCTGATCCCCGGTATTGGCCCGTGCCAGCTTGCCGACCCGGAAGGTCGGCGCATCGGTGACGGGCGAGCGGACGCCATGGCGCCGCGTGTATTCGAACAACATACGTAAGGTCTTTTCTTTTCTGAGCCGGACGTTGGCGCCGTCCGGTGTCGTTTCTGGAAATTGCCTCCGACGCTGTCACCGTGGACGATGTCGCCCGCCGGGAAGCGTCGGAAGGGGGAACCGCGTCACGCGGCCGGTTCAAAGTCCTTGTCGGCCTTCCCGTTGCGGGGGCGCCCGGTGCACGGTGGCACGGCGGGCGTTCAGCCAGGACCCTCAGCCTCGCAGGTCGATCAAGCCGCCTGTAGGTTGCCGGCGGCGTCCTTGCCGCTGCGCTTGTCGGTGAGGATCTCGTAAGTGACGCGCTGACCTTCGATCAGGTTGCGCATCCCGGCGCTCTCGACGGCCGAGATGTGAACGAACACGTCCTTGCCGCCGTCATCCGGCTGGATGAAGCCGTAGCCCTTGGTCTCGTTGAACCACTTCACAGTACCGGTATTCACGTAGTGTACCTCATTCGTCCATAGGCCATCCGCACGGCACGAGGGCCGCGTGATGCACCACGGTCTTTCTGGGTTGAGCCAGTGCGGCGGGGCGCGAGTCGCTGAACCTGAAGAGCGTCAGCCTCGGTGGGAAAGCCCCCCGAGGACGTATTTAAGCGTCGGCTGCGGCTGCAACAAGGCGCTGGCGGCGTATCTTCTGCGTCGCAGGTGGCCGGAGCCACACCGGCGGTGGGTCGCGCCCCCTGTGATTTCCGGCCGTCGCGATGCATATACGGAATGCGCTCAAGCGGTTAAGGCGTGTGGCTCTGGACGATACATGGCAGGCATCTCGGTCTCGCTGGACGGTGCGAACATCCAGCTCTCCTTCCAGAAGGATGATCAGGCGACGGCGGTGGTGATGGATGCCCGCGCCGCCCGCGCCCTGGTCCGCGCCGTCGGGCAGCTCCTCACCGCGATCGACGACACCGACGAGCCCGACATGGGCGAGGAGATGGGCGACGAGGAGGTGGCCATGCTCGACGTGACGTCGTCGGCCATCGAGATCGGCACCGACGACGAGGGGCAGGCCGTGGTCGCGCTTCAGGCCGGCGCGCTGCCGCCGTTCCAGCTGCGTCTCACCGACGAAGAGGCCCGCCACGTGGTGACGAGCCTCTCCGAAATCCTGAATGCGCCGCGCGACGTTCGCACGTCGCATGGCGGTCACTGATCGGCGCAGATTACATCCGCGTGCCGGGATCTGTCGGCGTACCCGGGAAGATGTCCGGCTCTGAACCGGGGCCGCCCGGCTCGCCGATCCCCGGATCGTTCACCGGATAGGGCGTGCGCGGGCCGGTGGGGCCGATATCCGGCTCTTCTTCGGGTGTCGGCGGCGGGGGCGGCAGATCGCCGGGCGTGGGCTCGGGAAGGCCGGGATTGGCCATGACGCGGCTCCTGATGGGTTGGGGATGGTGACCAACGGACCGCGCTTCCAGGGGTTCCGGGGCCGGCTCCCTGGCGTCTTCCCCGCCCCGGCCGCGGACGAAACGGCGCGTGTCGCCTCCCGCGGCCATGCTGGGCTCGGAGCTTGGCGGTACGCTTGGCCCGATCTCCCTGGAGCCACGATCCTGCCCCTCGCGATGGATGTCGTCTGAGAGGCCGGATCGATCCTCCCCCGCGCCACGCTGTCCGCGGATGGCGCAGGGGACACCGGCGCGGCACTGCTGCCACGCCGGAACAGGTTCCCGCTCCGGGATCAGGACCAGACCGGCAGGGGCGGGGAAACCGCCGTCGGTGCGGATCCGGAGGCCGAGGCAACCGAGGATCGTGCCCTGGCCTCGTTCAGTGCGATCCGCATCGAGGAGGTCAAGGCCGGCGGCCGCCGGCACGCCCGGACGGTCGCGGCCGACCAGAGCACCGTCACGCACCGCATATCCGACGACCGGGACGCCGTCCGCGTGAACGTCATCGAGGGGTTCGCGGAAGGCGGCCACGGTGTCCGCCTTCCGGCAGCCCGACCGGTTCCGTCAGCCGCGCCCCCGCTCGCCGGCGACCTCCAGCACGGCGCTGGCGCGGATCGGGCGGCCGTACTCGTCGACGCCTTCAACCGTGACGCGATGAACGCCCGGTGCGAGGTCGTCCGGCAGCCGCGCCGTCCAGATGTGGGACGACGGTATTGCCTGGACCCAGCCCTTCTTGGTCTCCGGGTAGCGCTGGAACAGCTCGGCGACGAACGGATCCAGGCGACGAGTCCGCGCCAGCGCCTGCGGGGCGCGGCCTCCGATCCGAAGCGTGAGGTGCGTTCGTGGACCGCCGTCGAAAACGTTGACCACCACAGTCGTATCGGCGAGCGCGTCCTGGGCGACCGACGGCCGCAGGCCCTGCAGGGGCCGGGTGTGACGGATCACCTCCACCGCGCCGGCGCGCGCCTCGCTCTCGAACAGGATGCGCATCGTCTCGTCCGGCTGACCCTGCGCCGGGACGTAGCGCGTGGTGTAGTCGTTGCCGCGGATCGACAGCACGTGGAAGCCGTTGGGCGTACCGTCGCGGCTGTCGGCCGATGGGATGCCGGTGCGCGTGTCCGGGCCGCTCCACCATGAGCCCGAGACGGCCGTGAGGACATGGTGGTGGTGGCCCTTGGCCGGATAGTGGTGCTCGGTGGTGTGGGTATGCCCGGCAAGGCTCAGGACCCTGCGCCCGCCCAGCAGATCGAGGAGCGCGGCCCGGTCGGTCGTCGTCCCGCGCGCGTCGTCCGGCGCCGTGTCGGTGAAGAGCGGGATGTGCATGGCGAGCACGATCAGGGCGTCCCGCGGGATCTCGGCCAGGAGGTTGCGGAGGAAGGCGAGGCCGCGCTCGCCGACCCGTCCGCGATAGGTGTTTGCGCCGAGGGGAACCGGCGGACCGAGCCACTCGACATTGTCGAGCAGGACGAACCACGCGCGCCCCTGCTGGAACGCGTAGGTCGGCGACCCGAACACCCGCTTCCAGGTCTCGCGGCTGTAGCGGGCATCCGGGGCCTGCATGTTGAGGTCGTGGTGGCCCGGCAGGCTGTACCAGGGCACGCCGATCTGGCCCACGATGCGGTTGGACCGGCCGTAGAGCGACAGGTCGTCGAACAAAACGTCGCCAGTGGTCAGGCCGAACGCCGCCGGGATCGCCATCGCGCGGGCGACGGCGGTATCCCGCACGTGGTCGAGCTCGGTGCGGCTCTCGGGCTGGGGATCGGTGAACAGGAGGACGTCGAACTCCGTCGGCTCCTCGGTCCGTGTCAGGGTGAAGTCGATCGAGGCCGGCAGCGGTCCGGTCGGGGCGACGCCCCGGTAGCGGAGACCCAGGTCGACCGGCGTTCCGCCGGGCTGATGGACGTAGGAGTGGCGCGGCACGTTGTCGACGTCGCGCGGCAGGGCGTAGTCCGGCGGCTTGATCACGAAGATCGCGCCGTCCCCCTCCAGCGGCAGGCGGTAGCGGCCCTGCGCGTCCGTGCGCACGACCTCGCGCCCGTTGGAGACCAGCACGCCGGGCAGCGGGACGCGGTCCACCCCGGCGAGGCCGGTCGCCCAGACGATCCCGGTGGCCTCCGCGGCCTCCTCCGCCGTCGCGCGCCCCGCGGGCCAGCCCTAGGCCGGCCAGGCCGGCTACGGTCTCCCGCCGGGTGAGGCGTCCGACTCCGGATGCGGTATCACGCGACATGGGCTGCTCCTGCAACGCAACGCAACGCGGCGTCCGGCTGGCGAGCCGATCGCGCTGTCGCCTGCGGCCAAGCAGATCTGTCTGACGGCCGGATGACAGAAGCGATCCGCAACGCGCGAGGCCCGCATCTCGGCGGAGATGCGGGCCTCGGAACGCTGCACCGGAGCGCGGCGCCGTCACGCGGCGGTGAGAATTACTCCTCGTCGCCGGGCTCGAAGCTCTGCGGCACAGGCTCGGCGCTCGCGACGGGAGTCGGGGCACCGATGGTCGACGGCACGTTCACGCCGTCGCGCTTGTAGATGTCGTCCCGGAACTGCACGAGGCCGTCCGGGGTCGACCACGCAGTGATGTAGGTCCAGTAGACTGGCACCGGCTGTGCGATGTTGGCGTCGATGCGCTTGCCGCTCTCGATCGCCTCCTCGACCTGCTGGCGACCCCAGCCGGGCGTGTCCTTGAGGAGCCAAGTGATGTACTCGCGCACGTTCTGGACGCGGACGCAGCCCGAGGAGATGAAGCGGAAATCGTCGCCGAACACACCCTTGGTGTTCGTGTCGTGCATGAACACGCCGTAGGGATTCGGGATGTTGATGCGCACGATGCCCATCGAATTGAAGTCGGCGCCCGAATCCTGCCGGTAGGTATAGCGCGTGCCCTCGTCGGAGAACCAGTTCACCGACTTCGGCGAGATCTCCTGGCCGTTCCCGAGAATGCGGATCTTGTTGTCCGTGAGGTAGTTCGGATCCTTCTGCATCTTCGGGATCAGGTCCTTCTTCACGATGGAAGCCGGGACCGTCCAGGTCGGGTTGAAATTGATCTGCGTCGCCTTGGTGTTCATGATTGGCGACTGGCGGTCGATTTTGCCTACGCCCGCGGCGTGGAGCGTGACGACCTGACCGTTCTCCACCGTCTCCACCAGCGCGGCGGGGATGTTGGTGATGACGAAGCGGCGGCCGAGATCACCCGAATAGGAGCGCAGGCGCACCACGTTGGTCTCCAGCTGACGCAGCCGCACGTCGGCGGTCACGTTCATGGCCTGCTGGGTGGCGAGGCTCATCGTACCGGTCTGGCTCAGGCCGTGGCGGGCCTGGAAGCGCTTCACGCCGGCTGCGACGTAGGAATCGTACACGCCCGAACCACCGGCCGCCTGATCGAGGTCGCCCGTAACGATGAGGCGCTGGCGGACGGCGGCCACGGCCGGGCCGCGTGAGCCGATCCGCAGATGCTCGGCACCGGAGACCGCGCGCCAGCCGCCGCGGGTGACGATGTCCTTGTAGCGATCGACCATCTGCTCGGTCGCCGTCACCGTCTGAGGCGAGAGGATCGGAACGGTCTCGCGCTGGACCTGCATGCCGGCGGGAGAGGCGTAGTCCTGCGCCCATTCGGCCTGGGCGTAATTGCCCTGGTCGCGCGCCTCGGCGGCGCCGAAGCCGAGCGTGCCGAGGGCGGCGACGCTCAACAGGGCGGTGAACCGGTTTTGTGCCTTCATGCGCATCGGTCGCTGGCTCTGGTCCGGAGTTCGTCAGATTGTGGCGGGGACGGCTTGTCTCCGCGCCACGGTGTCGGTCTGCCGTTAAGACTCCCTATCGAAGGGGCCGGAATATGGCACCGCGGTGCGCAAGCGCACGCGGCAGCGGGATCCGGCCGCTGGGCGACGGCCGCGCGCCACGACCTGTGGCAGGGATGCCATAGCGCGGCGGAGATCCCCCCGCGACGTGCCTCCCGCTCAGGACGGGCCGATGCGGCCAATCCAGCCCTATCGGGGCCTCGTCGCGGCGCAGTGGCATCCGCCTACAGCGGTCTTAAGTTGGCCGCAGGCGCGATATTAAGGTTAAAAAAGGATGAACCCTGATGTCGCCGCCGATCGGCGCTAGGATTGCTGCGTCGTCGGACAGCCAGGGACGCAGCGTCCCAGTTTCGCACGGACAGGGCCGTCGGACGGCACAGGAGAGGCAGATGAACGGCTTCGATGTCACGTTCCGGGACGACCGAGACTGGGTCGATTTCGGCAAGTCCTACGTCCACTCGGACGCCTTCAAGACGCTGTTCCGCGAAGGGATGACGCTCGTCGAAGAGACGGCCGCCTACCTCGACGGCGAAGGTCGCGACGAGTCCCGCCTCGTTTCCCGCGACGCGACGCTGAGCTACGCGACCGAGAGCATGCGCCTGACGACACTGCTGATGCAGATCGCCTCCTGGCTGCTCGTGCAGCGCGCCGTTGCCGAAGGCGAGATGACCCCGGCGGAGGCGCTCCTAGAGAAGCATCGCGTCAAGCTCGGCAGCTCCGAGCCGTCGAAGCCGCAGGATTTCAACCAGCTGCCGGTCCGCCTCCAGCAGTTGATCCAGCGGGCGAGGCGCCTTCACACCCGGATCCTGCACCTCGATTCGCTGATCACCGAGGATCGCCCGACGCCGGCGCCGGTGGAGAGCCCGGTGGCGCAGCAGCAGGGCCTGCTGCGGATGGCGTTCCGGATGGCCGACGGCTGAGGGCGCCGGCCCGGAAGCGAGCGGCCCGGAGGCGCGCCTCTCCGCCACACGGTGCCGCAACGAAAAACGGGCGGCCCCGGAGGGCCGCCCGTTCCGGCCGCGCCGTCCCGAGGGGCGGCGCGCTGTCTCGATCGCTCAGCGCTTGCCGAGGTTGCCGAACCGCGAGTTGAAGCGCGAGACGCGACCGCCGCGGTCCAGCATCTTCTGCTCACCGCCGGTCCAGGCCGGATGGGTCAGCGGGTCGATGTCGAGGTTGAGGGTATCGCCCTCTTTCCCATAGGTCGAACGGGTCTGGTACTCGGTACCGTCGGTCATCACGACCTTGATGAAGTGGTAGTCGGGGTGCTCGGTCCCCTTGGCCTTTGCGGCCGCGTCCTTCGCCATGACCTTTGGTCCCTGATCTGGCACGCCGGCGGGAAGCGCAGGAGGCGCCGCCCGGCCCGGAATGCGGAAGATATCACCGGTTGCACCGAACCGCTGGTTCGTGGCAACGGCACGTCCAAGCCGACCGTGGTGGCGGCCCGCGGCCATTGAACACACGCAATCGGATGAGCGGCGGCGTATACCGCAGGCTTTCTCCGGTCACAAGCGCCGCGGACCGGATGGGGGGACTGACACGTGAGGCGTGATGGCCCGTAAGACCAAGGCCGCCGAAGGTCGGCCCAAAGCCCCGCTGAGCGCGCTTCGGCCGCTGATGCCCTTTGCCCTGCGCTACCGGGGGCGGATCGCCGCCGGACTCGTCGCCCTCATCTGTGCCTCGGCCTCGACGCTGGTCGTGCCGATCGCCATGCGCCGCGTGATCGACCACGGCTTCACCGTCGACGGCTCGGAGGTGATCGACGCCTACTTCCTGGCCCTGCTCGGCGTGGTGGCGGCCTTCGCGCTGTCGAGCGCGGCGCGCGTCTACACGGTGGTGACGCTCGGCGAGCGCGTGGTGGCGGACCTGCGCAGCGCCGTCTTCGCCCGTCTGACGATCCTCGATCCCGCCTTCTTCGACCGCGCGCAGTCGGGGGAGATCGTCTCGCGTCTCACGGCCGACGCGACGCAGATCAAGTCGGCCTTCGGCGTCTCGGTCTCGATCCTGCTGCGGAACCTGTTCCTGTTCGTGGGCGCCACCGCCATGATGGTGATCACGAGCCCCCGCCTCTCCGTGATGGTGCTGGCGGCGATTCCGCTGATCGTGTTCCCGCTGATCATCTCGGGCCGGGGCGTGCGCCGGCGCTCCAGGGCCGCGCAGGACCGTCTGGCGGATGCGTCCGCCTACGCCGCCGAGGCGGTGGGAGCCGTGCGGATCATGCAGGCCTTCGGGCGCTCGGCCATGACGGAGGCCCGCTTCGCCGCGGCGTCCGAGGACGCCTACGCGGCGGCCCGCGATTCGATCCGGGCGCGGGCCCTGCTGACCGGCGTGGCGATCTTCCTGATCTCCGCCTCGGTGGTCGGGGTGATGTGGTACGGGGCGCAGGGCGTCCTCAACCACTCCATGAGCGGCGGCGAACTCTCGCAATTCGTGCTCTACGCCGTCTTCGGCGCCGGGGCGCTGGGCCAGCTCTCGGAGGTGTACGGCGACCTCGCGATGTCGGCCGGGGCCGCGGAGCGGCTCACCGAGATCCTCGCCACGGAGCCCGCGATCCGCGCGCCCTCCCCCGCGCTTCCGCTGCCGGTGCCCGCACGCGGCGCCGTGGAGTTCGAGGCCGTGCGCTTCGCCTATCCGACGCGACCCGGCCATGCCGCCCTGGACGGCCTGGCCTTCGCGGCGGCGCCCGGCGAGCGCATCGCCCTCGTCGGTCCCTCCGGGGCCGGCAAGACCACGGTCTTCCAGCTGCTGCTGCGTTTCTACGACCCGCAGGGCGGCCGGATCCGGGTGGATGGCGCCGACATCGCGCAGGTCGATCCGGAGGCCCTGCGCGCCCGCATCGCCCTGGTTCCGCAGGACCCGGTGGTGTTCTCCGGCAGCGTCACCGAGAACATCCGGTACGGGCGCCCCGACGCCGGCGAGGCGGAGGTGCGGCGCGCGGCCGAGCTTGCCAACGCGCACGGCTTCATCGCCGCCCTGCCGCAGGGTTACGCGACCCAGGTGGGTGAACGCGGCGTGACGCTGTCGGGCGGCCAGCGGCAGCGCATCGCCATCGCCCGCGCCATTCTGAAGGATGCACCGATCCTGCTGCTCGATGAGGCGACCTCGGCGCTCGACGCGGAATCCGAGCGCGCGGTGCAGGCCGCCCTCGACACGCTGATGCAGGGCCGCACCACTCTGGTGATCGCCCACCGCCTCGCCACGATCCGCGCGGCGGACCGGATCCTCGTCCTTGACGATGGTCGCATCGTCGAGACCGGGACCCACGAGAGCCTGCTGGCCCAGGGCGCGCTCTACGCGCAGCTCGCGAACCTGCAGTTCACCGACGCGCTGGACGAGACCGCGCGCGGGAAGGAGCCTCGTATCCGGGCCGAGCGGCTGCCGGCCGGGGAGTAGACCGGGACAGGGGCTCGGCCGCGGTGTAGAAGCGTCGGCATGCCGACCCTCGATCTCACGCGCTTCCCGCGCCTGCCGCTCCTGACGCTTCCGACACTGATCGAGCCGCTCGACGGGTTGACGCGCCACCTCGGTGGGGCGCTCAACGGCGTGCGGATCTTCGTGAAGCGCGACGACGTGGCGGGGATCGGGCTCGGCGGCAACAAGCTCCGCAAGCTGGAATACCTGCTGGGTGCAGCCCGCGCCGAGGGGGCCGACACGGTGGTAACCGTGGGAGCGATCCAGTCGAACCACGCCCGGCTCACCGCCGCGGCCGCGGCCCGGGCCGGTCTCGCCTGCGAGCTGTTCCTGACCCGGAGCGTTCCGCGCGAAGATCCGGACTACACCGGAAACGGCAACCGCCTGCTCGACGACGTGTTCGGCGCCAAGGTCCATGAACTGCCTGGAGATGCGGATTCCGTGGCTGCCGCCGAGGCGCGGGCGATCGAACTCCGCGGGACGGGCCGCGGCGTCTACGTCTTTCCGTCCGGCGGATCGAGCCCGACCGGCTGCCTCGGCTACGTGAATGCCGCGGCCGAGATCCTGGCGCAGGCGGAAGCGCTCGGCCTGGATTTCGCGCAGATCATCACCGCCAACGGCAGCGCCGGCACCCATGCCGGCTTGGTGGCGGGGCTCGCCGCCATGGACCTCGACCCCCGGCTCGCGAAGTCCTTCGCGGTGCTCGCCGAGGAGAGCCGCGCCCGGGCGGAGGTGCTGGAGAAGGCCAACGCCACCCTCGCGCTGATGGGGTTGGAGCGGCGCGTGACCCCGGACGACATCAACCTCGACGGGCGCCACCGCGGCTCCGGCTACGGCATTCCCACGGAGGGCATGCTGGAGGCGGTCCGCTTGATGGCCCGCCACGAGGGCCGGCTGCTCGATCCGGTCTACAGCGGCAAGGCCTTCGCGGGCCTGCTCCACGACGTGCGCGCCGGCCTCTATCCGAGCGGTGCGGCGGTGCTCTTCCTGATGACCGGGGGAACCCCGGGGGTGTTCGCCTACAAGGACGCCCTGGCGGGCTGACGCGCGGCCTTTCCGCAGGCGGCGCGCGCATCCGCGTCACGGCGTCAGGTCGTGGAGGCTTTCGCGCATTCTCCGGCGGCGGTGGCGTCCCGCGACCGCTCCGCGGCAGCCTGGATCAGACCGACCTGAGACACGAGCGTCTCCGTCGCACGCGACATCTGTCCGGCCAAGCTCCGCACCTCGGCGGCGGCGACTGCGAAGCCTCGTCCGGCCGCGTCGGCGCGGCTCGCCTTCATCGAGGCCCGAAGCGCCATCAGGCTCGTCTGCTCGGCGATCGAGGCCAGCAGGCCGGTCAGGTCCTCCCGCGTGCTGCGCTCCGGGACCGCCGCCGGCCCGAACGCCGTCAGCTGTCTCAACCCCTCCTCGAAAACCCGCATGGCCGCCGCGATCGCCTGCGCGTCTTCGGAGGCGTCCGCACGCGACCCGACGTATCGTTCCGGCTCACGATGCGCGGCTAGGCCGGCGTCAGGCGTCCACGGGCCCCTGGCGCTCTGGGACTGGTTGGATTTTGACATCGGCCGCATCCCTCTCAGAACGCCGGCACCATGCTTTCACAAAGATAATTCTTGGTTAATCCAGGCCCTCTCGGGCAATCCCTCAAGCTTGCGACGCGCCCGCGGATGATTTTCCAGACCAACCCCGCCTATTCCCGACCGTCATTTGCTCTGGACACCGTGATCTCAGAGCGAGATCCTGCACACCTTGAGGCCAAGCATCCCGATCATTCCGGAATACCTCGAAGCCATTCCGGCATCCGGGGCCTCGAGCTCGGGAGCCGCAATCCGCCGAGGGGCTGCCGTGGCTCGGCCTATCGTTCCGTGAGCTTCATCTCGATCCGCCGGTTGCGGCCATAGGCCTCCTCGGTGGCACCGGTATCCAGGGGCTGGAACTCGCCGAAGGCGCCGGCCAGGAGATGCTGCGGCGGGATGCCCTTCCCGGCGAGATACTGCACCACCGCGATGGCGCGGGCGGCCGAGAGCGCCCAGTTCGAGGGGAATTGCGGCGTGTTGATCGGGCGCGCGTCGGTGTGGCCGTCGACCCGCAGCACCCAGGGCAGATCCGCCGGGATCTCCCTGGCGAGATCGGAGATCGCGCCGGCAATCCGGTCGAGTTCAGGGCCGGCCTCGGGCTTCAGAGAGGCGGAGCCCCCCGGGAATAGGACCTCGGATTGCAGCACGAACCGATCGCCGACCACGCGGATGTCCGAGCGGTTGCCGAGGATCTGCCGGAGCCGTCCGAAGAAGTCCGAGCGGTACCGGGCGAGTTCCTGGACCTTCTGGGCCAGCGCCACGTTCAGACGGCTGCCGAGTTCCGCGATGCGCGCCTGGGACTCGCGATCACGGCTCTCGGAGGCGGCCAGCGCATCCTCCAGCGCCGCCAGTTGGCGGCGCATGGCGCTGATCTGCTCGTTCAGGAGATCGATCTGGGACAAAGCCCGCTTCGTGGCACCGCGCTCGACCTCCAGTTGCCTGTCGAGTGGGGCTGCCGCGCCCTGGCTGACGGTGGCGGCCTCGGCCTGGGACTTGGCCTGATCGCGCTCGCTCTCGACCCCGGCCAGCGTCGTGCGAAGGTTGCGAGCTTCATCCTCCTGGCTGCGGCGGTTCGAACGCTCCAGAGCCAGCAGATCGGTGAGGTCCGCGATCTGGCGATTGAGCTTGGCCAAGGTCTCGTCCCGACCGGTCAGCTCCTGGGACAGGAAGAACTGCCCGACGACGAACACCGTCAGGAGGAACACGACGGACAGCAGCAGCGTCGCCAGCGCGTCGACGTAGCCGGGCCAGACGTTGAGGCTGTGCCGGGAGCGCGCCGCCCTGGAAGCCATTAGACCCGCTCCCGCCCGAGCCGGTCGAGCACCTGTTTCAACTCGCGCTCGCGGCTCGCCTGCGCCTCGACCCAGTCGCGGATCATCTGCTGCTCGGCCCGCATGTGCTGGACGAGGCCCTGGATGCCCTCGGCGAGGTTGGTCATGGCCAGTGTGGCGGCGCGGCTGCTCCCGCCCTCCGCCACCATGGCGGTCAGGCGATCCACGGCCTCCTTCAACTCCATGGACCCGAGGCTCGGCCCGGCCGCCAGGGCCGGCGTCCCGGCGACGGTCTCGCCGGACATCAGCCAATCCTGGAGCTCGTTGTGGAACCGGGCATGGGCTTGGCCCGCCTGCAGTTCCAGGAAGCCGGTGATCAGAGACGAGGCGAGACCGAACAGGGAAGCCGAGAAGGCGAGGCCGATCCCCGACAACGGAACCGCCAAGCCGGATTTCAGCTCGTCGAACATCACGCCGGCATCGCCGCCGCCGCGCATGCCCTTGATCACGCCCCCCACCGCCGAGAGGGTGTCAATCAGGCCCCAGAAGGTGCCGAGGAGGCCGAGCAGGATGAGGATGCCGGCGATGTAGCGCAGGATCTCGCGCCCCTCGTCGAGGCGCGCCGCGATGGTGTCGAGATAGCCCGCGGTACCCGGCAGGGTCGCCCCGGCGGCGCGGGCGGTGATCATCGGTGCCATGGGCGCGAGCAGGGCCGGCGGCCGCTTGGCCTGAGCACCCCGCGCCACGGCGTTGACGTAGGTGGTTTCGCGGTAAAGCCGGATCACCTGTCCGAACGCGATCAGCACCGCGATCAGCAGCACGCCCAGGATGAGGCCGTTGAGCCCGGGATTGGCCAGGAAGGCCGGGGTGATCTGCTTGAACAGGATGAAGGCCAGGAAACCGACCAGGGTCAAAAAGACCAGCATCCGTCCGAGATAGATCCCGGGCCGTGCCAGCGGCGCTCTCCTGTCTTCGCCGGTATCGCGGGCGGCCATCGGTCGCTCTAGCCTGATCTCGAGGTGGGGTCGCCGGCGGCGCCCGTCGCGGTCACTGTGGGGTGGGGCCCGCACGCGATCAAGTCACGCACAGGCCACGGTGGAAGCGTTCCCCATCGCGTTGCGAACGGAAACGGGGCCAGCCCCGTCGACGACGCGTGCACCTCCACCGAACCCGCGTCCCCTGCGGTGGCGTGCGTGTCAGTCCCAGAAATGCGGCCGGCTCTCCTCGAGATGCGGCCCGAGACGGACCGCGGCGACCTGCGTGGCGAGGCCGCGCGCATCCAGCTCCACGGCGATACCGCTGAGGGTCCCCTCCCCGCCGGCAACCTCCCAGCGGGAGCCCGGCGTCTTCTGGATCATGCGGCGGATCGGCTCGTCCTTCTGCATGCCGATCACCGAATCGTAGTCGCCACACATGCCCGCATCCGACATGTAAGCGGTCCCACCCGGCAGGATCCGGTGGTCGGCGGTCGGGGTGTGCGTGTGGGTCCCGACCACGAGGCTCGCGCGACCGTCGAGGTAATGGCCGAAGGCCTGCTTCTCGCTGGTCGCCTCGGCGTGGACGTCGACCACCACGGCATCGGCGGCCGCGCCGAGGGGGCAGGCGTCGATCTCGCGCTCGACGGCGGCGAAGGGATCGTCCATGGCGTCGAGGAAGACCCGGCCCATCACGTTCACCACGAGCACGCGGGCGCCGTCCTGCGTCTCGATGACGGTCGCGCCGCGGCCGGGGGTTCCGGGCGGATAGTTCGCCGGCCGCACCAGCCGCGGCTGGCGCGCGATGAACACCAGAGCCTCGCGCTGGTCGAAGCTGTGGTTGCCGAGTGTCACGGCATCGGCGCCGGCCTGGATCAGCTCGTCGCAGATCGACTCGGAGATGCCGAAGCCGCCGGCCGCGTTCTCGCCGTTGACGACCACGCAGTCGAGGCGCCAGCGCTCGCGCAGGCGCGGCAGTTGCTCGCAGACCGCAATCCGGCCCGAACGCCCCACGACGTCGCCGAGGAAGAGCAGGCGCATCGGTCAGGCCGCTCCGGCGCAGCGGATCACACCGGCCTCGGTGATCACGAAGCGGAGTGGTTGGTCGTGCGGCTCGGCCGGCACCTGCGCCACTTCCTGGGCGGCGAAGCCGATACCGACGGTGAGGACGGGGTGGGTGCGCGACAACCGGCTGATCGCGCCGTCGTAGTAGCCGCGGCCGTAGCCGACGCGCTGTCCGGATCGGTCGAAGGCGGCGAGCGGCACGATCAGCGCGTCCGGCTCGACGGGCGGAAGCGACGGGTCGGGCTCACTGAGACCGAAGCGGCCGGCGACCAGCGCGTCCCCGGCGCGCCATTCCCGGAAGACGAGACCATCCGGCGTAACATGCGGCAGAGCCACCCGCTGGCCCCGGGCGAGCAGCCCCTTGGCGGCGGGACGTGGATCGGCCTCGCTGCGGATCGGCCAGAAGGCACCGATCAGCTGTGCCGCGGCGAGTTCCGGCAGCGCCAGGAGCGCGCCCACGATCGACGCGGAGGCGGATTGCCGGGTGGCCGGATCGAGGGCGTCGCGGGCGGCGAGAGCCGCGCGACGGAGATCCGCCTTTTGCGCGGCGCCAGCGGCGCTGGTGTGAAGATCAGGGGAGTGCGGAGCCACGTGAGCCGTTGGAGGATCGATCCCGGGAAACCTACAGCGTAGGTGGGCGCCGTGTTGGCCAGGTCCAGGGACGAGGCCAGGGACAGCTCCCGAGGGAGTCGATAAGGCCCCGGGGATAGTGCTCCTGACGAACTCTGCAGCCCCGCCTCCAACATGTAGCGGGCCGAGTGCGTTCCCGCCAGGGCCGCGCGAAATGAAAATGGCGCCGCCGTCGGTTCCAGCTCCTGCGCGACCGGCCGACGGAGGGCTGCTCAGTCCGGCTGCCGGAACCCGGTGCCCGGGACCGGCTCGGGCGGCCGGGCGGGCGGGCGCCGGAAGCGGGAGGGCACGCGGAGTCGGGGCGCGCGGGCGGACCCGTCGATGCATTCGATCCCGCCGCCGGCATTCACCGTGTGGAGGCGGCTGCCGGGCCACGTCGGGCCGGTCGTGACGCGGGCGGTGATGGACTGAGCGAAGCTCTCTTGATCGAGGCGGTCGATGCGGGCCAGCGCCAGGGCGCGGCCATACCCCTTGGCGCAATCCTGGACCGGGCGGATCAGCTGTCCGCCGCGCGCGACGATTCGGCCAGCGGGCCGCGCGAAGGATGGATCGACGAGCACGGGATTGGCAGGATGGGGTGTGTAGGGCCCCAGAAAGTCGGGCGCGGACCAGAGGTGGAGCGCGTCGTGGAAGGACCCCCATCCGGCCGGGGCATCGCGCTCCGCGTCGCGGACGGTGGCGAAGATCCACCAGCGGCCCCCATGCTCGACCAGCGTCGCATCGCTCGCCACCACCCCGGCAAGGAGCGTGGCCTCCTTGACCCAGCCTCCGGGGAAGCGCGTCGCGCGATAGAGGTCGACCGTGCCGGCCGCGGAGCTTTCCGGCACCATCCAGATGCTGCCCGCGCGCTCGAACACGAACGGATAGGAGAGGTGATGGGCCTCCTCCAGGACCGGAACGGGCGTCCCCTCGGGGCCGTCCGGGCCGAATCGAACCGTCGAGATGATCGCCTTGCCGGTCGCGTGCGGGAAATCCTCGACGAAGAGGTGCGTTGTGCCGTCGACGGCGATCGGAAAGGGATCGGCGTAGAAGCGCCGGCCATCATCCGGCAGGACGGTCCAGGTCGCTTCGGGAAGCCGCCCGAGGGTGATCAGGTCGGGTCCGTTCAGGGGGCGCCAGCCGCACCGCCAGTGGGGAGCGTTGTAGCAGATGCGATACAGGCGGTGGATGAGCGCACCGGCCAGCATGCGTGCCGCCCGCGCCCCGAGCGACGGGACCGTCAGGGCGCGGCCGCGGGCTGCCGTCCCGTCGCACCATGCGGCAGTCTGGCGCCGGCCACCGGGTCCGGTGAGCCGCTGCCGAAGGGTCGCCGTGACCAGAGTCACCGTGCGGGCCAGCGCGTCGTCGAAACTGGCGAGCACGATCCCCGGCCGGTCCGAACCGAGGCGGCCCTGGGCGAGAACGCTCCCGTCCTCGACCAGAGCGACCTGCGGCACTGCAGCCGCGAGCAGGCTCGCGAGCAGAGCCTCTTCGCCACGCCGTCCATCGAACGCGAGCTGCCAAGTCGCGGCCCCGGTGGGACGGTCGCCACAGAGGTCGAGCACGAGATCCGGCTTGGAGTCGTCACGGCGCCATGGGGCGAGTTCGGCGACGGGCAGGTCGTCCGAGCCCGTCGGCGACACGCCGTGGACCAGCGCCTCGAGCTTGAACAGCAGGTCCGCCGCGCTGGGCCAAGCCGCCGGTGCCGGTGCATCGTCGATGCTGACGGCGTGGATCCCGGGCAGGCCGGCGATCCGCCGCAGGAGAGCGGCATGCCAACGACGCGGTCGCGCCCCGTCGAGTCGAACTCTCACATGCATCGATGCGCGCTCCCGCTCGGGGCGGTGCTTCGTCGGTTAACGAACTCAGCTCCTATCTACTCCTCGAACCGTAACGGGAGTCATAACCCAACAGAGAGCGGCTCCGCATGGTTGGGATATTCACCATCCTCTCAGTAAACCACACGCTTTCTGGGAGCGATCGCAGTCTTGAGGGCTTGCCAAGTGCCTGCGCGACTCTTGCAGGGTGGATCGTGATCCGCCAACGGCTGATCCAGATCGAGACGACGGTGACCGATCGTGACACAGATGGACCATAACATCGCTGTCGCGACGTGGTTGGCTCCCGTGCAGACACAGCACACCGAACGGCCCGGCTCACGCCGGCAGGATACCACCGCCGAGGTCGGCGACCTGTGGCGTATCCTGTGGCGGCGCAAGGGACTCGTGTTCGGCACGGCCCTGCTGCTCGGCCTGGCAGTTCTGGCCTACGCGCTCATCACGCCGTCCCTCTACACGGCGGCCGGCCAGATCCTGATCGACCCGCGGGACCGGCAGGTCGTCTCCAACGACGTCAATCCGGGTGCGCTCTCCCCGGACGGCGGCATCGCGCAGGTCGAGAGCCAGGTGAAGGTGATCGAGTCGGATGCGGTGCTGGGGCGTGCCGTGGCCCAGGTGGGCCTGGATTCGGAGCCGGGCTTCGGGATTCCGCAGGACACCGCCCTCGCCCGGGGCTTGGCCGCGCTGCGAGGAATGATCACCGGTCCGCAGCCGGAGCGACGTGCCGATCCGCGCGGCCGGGCGCTCGACCAGCTGCGCCGCAAGCTCGCTGTGAAGCGCGCCGACAAGGTGTTCGTGATCGACGTGATCGTCACCACGACGGATCCCGATCTGTCGGCGCGCATCGTCAATGCAATCGCCAACGCCTATCTGGTGGACCAGACGGAAGCCCGCTCCGACGCCGCCAAGCGCGCCGCCGGCGATCTGCGCGGGCGCCTCGACGAGTTGCGCGGCGCCGTCAGCCTCGCGGACAAGAAGCTGGAGGATTACAAGGCACAGAACGGACTGATCACCTCCAGCGGGCGGCTCGTGAACGAGCAGCAGCTCACCGATTCGAACGCCCGGCTCGTCGCGGCCCGGGCCCGGACGGCGGAGGCCAAGGCGCGTCTGCAGGGCATTCGTGATGCGCGGGGCAACGCGATCGGGTCCGGCGCGATGCCGGAGGCGGTTCAGTCGGCGGCGATCGACCGCCTGCGCGGCCAATATGCCGAACTTGCCGCCAAGGAAGCCGACCTGCGCACCAACCTCGGCGAGCGCCACCCCTTCATCGCCGCCGTGCGCACGCAGATGCAGGACGTGCGCCGGCTGATCGACGCCGAGCTGAACCGCATCGCCGGCGCAGCCGAGACCGAGTACCAGCGGGCCCAGTCGAACGAGCGGACCCTGACGGCCGAGCTCGAGCGACTTCAGCGGCAATCCGCGTCCACCGCCAAGTCGTCCGTGCAGCTCCGGGAATTGGAGCGCGAGGTGGAGGCGTCGCGTTCGGTCTACAACAACTTCCTGGTGCGCGCCCGCGAGATCAAGGAGCAGACCAGCATCGACAGCTCGAACGCCCGGATCATCACCGCGGCCCGCCCCCCGCAGGATCCGAGCTGGCCGCCCCGGTTGATCCTGATCGCGGCTGCGCTCGCGGGCGGGCTCGGCCTGGGCGCCGGCCTCGCGCTGACCCGGGAATACCTCGCGCCCACGGTGCTGTCGCCGCGCCAACTGGAGTGGATCGCGAACGCGCCGGTCGTGGCGATCATTCCGGGCCTGCGGCCGCGGGGGGCCAACGCGGCCGCGGCGAGCTTCACCCTCGACCACCTCGCGGCGACCTCGAGCAGCGCTGGATCCTCGCTGGCGCTGCTGGTGACCTCGGGTGAATCCGACGAAGCCGAGCGGCGCGCCGTGATCCGGCTGCTCGCCTCCGTGGCGGTCGGCCGCGGTGACCGGGTGCTCCTGGTCGATGCGGACCTGCGCTCCGACGGATCGAGCGCCGGAGGGCTTCTCGATGTCCTTCGCGGCGAGCAGAGCCTGAACGCGGTGATCCAGACCGATACCAAGTCGGGCGCGCGGCGGATCGGCCTCGGCGACACGGAGAAGCCCCTCCGCGATGCCCTCACCCCCGACAACATCACGCGGTTCCTCGCCGGCGTGAAAGGACGGTTCGAGCTGGTGATCCTCGACGGCGGCGTGCTCACGGAAAACCTGCGGCTCGGCCCGCTGGCGACCGCCGCGGACCGGTTGCTGCTGGTCGCCTGCAACGGGGCCACGCGCCAGCGCGACCTCATCGAGCTGGTCGATACGTCGGAGGCCCTGGGTCGGCCGATCTCGGGCTCCCTGCTGCTGCGGAAGCGCAGCGCGTGAGAACCGTCCGGCAGCCGGCCCTCGGCTACCGCTACGGGACGCGGCAGCGGTCCGGCGGGCTGGCGCGCGCGGTCGCGCGGGTCGAGTCGCTCGCCTACGTCCTCTGGGTGCTGGTGCTCGTCGGGATCTCGGGCGGCCTCCTCTGGGCGTTGGGAATCAATTACGACGGGATCAGCGGCTCGGCGCCCTCCAAGATCCATCCGGCCACGTACCTGGCAGTGGTTCTGGTCGGCTGGACGCTGATGCGCGCCGGAAACCCGGTGATCCCAGTGGCGCAGGCTCTTAATCGCCGTCCGGCCTGCGTGTTGCTCGCGGTCTGCGGCGTGCTGCTCCTCGTCCTGATCGCCGCCCGCGGCGGGACCGGACTGGCCGGCTCGATCGACACGTTCGTGCTCGCCGGCCTCGTGCCGATTCTGCTCCTGGACCGCGATCCGGTGACCCTGGGTCGGCTGGAATCCGTATTCCACGGGGTGATGCTGGCAAATGCCCTGCTGGGGCTCTTCGAGCTCGCCAGCGGCCAGCGCTTCTTTCCGTTCCGCTTCGACGGCATGGCGTTCGAGACCGACACTCGTTCGGCGGCGCTCCAGGGCCATCCGCTCGCCAACGCCACGATGACTGCCTGTTACGTCCTGGCCCTCGCCCGGGGCGGCGGCCGGCTCGGGCCTGGCTCGCGCGCCGGCATGATCACCCTGCAACTCGTGGCCCTGGTGACGTTCGGCGGTCGCTCCGCCACCGTGACGACCCTGGTCCTCGGTACCGGCGTCGGCCTCGCCGCGCTCAACCGCACCCTGCGCGGGGGCCGGGTCCCGCTCGTTGGGGCCGCCTGCGCGTGCTTCGCCCTGACGATTCTGCCGGTCGCCGTGGCCGTTCTGGCCGCTGCGGGCTTCTTTGACACGCTGCTGAGCCGGTTCGTGTCCGACGGCGGCAGCGCCCAGGCGCGGGTCGACATGCTGGCGATCTTCGACGCGATCCCATTCCGTGAGCTTCTACTCGGCCCCGACATGCTCCAAGTCAGCACCCTGCGCCGGATCTACGGCCTGGAATGGGGCATCGAGAACTCGATCATCTCCGACGTGCTCTATCACGGCATTCTCGTGACTGCAGTCCTGGTGCTGGCCGTCGGGCTCTACCTCACCGAGATCGCCCGGTCCTGCCGCCGTGGGGTCTGGCTGCCGATCCTGACCTTCGTGATCCTGGTCAACACCTTCGAGGGGCTGGCCGGCAAGACGACGATGCTCGCCAAGTTCGCGCTGATGCTCATCCTGCTGTTCCCCCGGTCCCGGGCCGACGGGGAGGCCTGAGGACGGCTCAGCGCCGGCTCCTGAGCCCGAGCGCGGCCACGAGCGCGGGATCGGCCGTATGGGCCTCGTCCATCAGGCCGAGGCCGTCGAACAGGTTCCAGAACGACCACGCGAAGCCCGCGCGCTCCGCAGCCTCGCGCACGTCACGGATGTAGGCGGCCCGGTCGGGTGCGCGCGCCGCCGTGTAGCGGGCGTCGGTGCGCAGGGCACCGAACTCGCCCACCAGCACGTGCCCGGGCCGGATCCCGTAGAGATCGGCCCATGTCGAGACCGGAGCCATCGCGGCAACCAGATAGGCGGGCCCGGGCTGCGCCTCAAAATATTCCCGCAGCTTCCCTTCGATCATCGTGAGGTCGCGCGCCTTCTCGGCCCCAGAAACCGCACGGTCGGAATCCATCCGGGCCCGGACCGCAGCCAGGGTCTCCCGCAGGCTGCCGCCCGAGCCGGGCCAGGGCACCGCGTTGAGCCACCGGTAGAACGGCTCCTCGGTGAGCCACGGCGCACCCTGGTGGGAGAACAGGTACGGCTCGTAGAAGTGGAAGGTGTAGAGAAGCGGCGCATAACGCGCGAGGGGTGCGGGATCGAGCGCCGTGAGCCCAGCGACGAGGCTGCCGCAGGAGCCGGTTGCCACGAGGGTGAGCGACGGGGCGGCCGCGCGGGCCACGGCCAGGAGTTCGGCCTGTACGCGGTTCCACGCCTCGGCACCGCAGGCCTGCGGCGGCTCGTTAACGGGCTCCAGCGCCGTACGGTCGCTCCCCTTGCGGGCGCACAGGCGGGCCAGTTCGGCCACGAAATCCCGGTAGAGCGAGAACAGCGGCGCCCGATCTGAGCCGTAGAAGGCGTCCGGCGTGAAGTGGTGGGTTGCCGCATTGGCCTGAACGTTGAGCAGGACGCGCATCCCGGTCGCCAGGACCGCGTCGATTGCGGCCGACAGGCTGCCGAGGAGTTCGGCCCGCCGGTTGTTCGTGAAGGCCACGAAGGGACCGGGATCGATGGGCAGCCGGACGAAGTCGAAGCCGAGGCCCGCGAGCCGGCGCAGGTCTCCGTCGCTGGGAATCGGGCGGTCCGCCTGGAATGGCGGCCACGCGTAATCGATGCGCGGTGCCGGGAACTCGGTGGTGAGCGAGAACCACGGCCAGAGGGCGATGCCCCGGCGCAGCGACAGGGGCTCGGCGGCGGCGCGCGCCGGCCGTGCAAGCGCGCCCGCGGCGGCCAGTCCACCCGCCAGCAGCACCCGGCGGCTGGCCGTCACCAGCCCGTTCCGGCCGTGGCACGGTCCGGCGCCACCTCGGGGATGGCGGCGTCCCGTGCGGGTATCCGTGTCGGCGGATAGCCGCCGACCTGCCGCAGTGCATCCTCGTAGGCCGCCAGCACGTCGTCCCAGCGGAAGCGCTCGGCGCGTCGCCGGGACGCCTCCCGGGCGGCGGCGACCGCGGGCGCGTCGACGAGCACCCGTTCGATGACGGCGGCGCAGCTATTCGCATCCGAGAAGTAGAACTGCCCGTCGCCGGCCGTGCCGCGGTTGAACGGGTTGTCGTGCGCGATCACGGCGCTGCCGGCCCACAGGGCCTCGACCAGCGACGGGTTCGTGCCGCCCACCGTATGGCCATGGAGGTAGGCTCGCGCGTGCACCCGCAGAGCCTGCACCTGAGTGGCCTCGTAGATGGCACCCGGGAACAGGACCTCGTCCGAGGCGGCGTCCTCGACGGCGCGGTGATAGGGATTGCCCACGTTCATCGTGCCGAGGACGACGAGCCGCATGCCCCGGGGACGCCGCGAGAACGCCTCGACGATCGTCAGGATGTTGTTGTCCGGCTCGATGCGGGCGATCGAGACGAGGTAACGGTCGGGCTGCAGGCCGAGGGGCGGCGATCCGAGCCCCGCCGGCGGCGGGTCTCCGCCGTAGGCGATCGTCGCGATGGCCCGTCGCGGGCGCCGCCGGGCGAGGTGGTCGGCCATGATCGGATGGTCGGCCACGAGCCGCTGCGAGGACCAGGCCGCGATCCATTCGCTGACGTAGAAGTACGCCCGGACGGGCAGCGACCATTTCGGCCTGCGCCATTCGATCCCGTCCATGTTGGTCAGGATGCGTCCGCCGCGAGCCCGCAGGTAGGGAAGGAACGCGGCACCGTTATAGCCGAGCACGAGGCACACGCCGCCCCTTGCCGCCGCGTCGTGGACGCAGAACGCGTCGAAGGCGAGCGTCGCCGCCGGACCGCGCAGGCCGATTTCCACGGTGATCAACTCGATGCCGTTCCAGTCGCTCGACCGGATACGTTTCTCCACGCGCCCAACCTCGCTCTGGCAATAGACGCCGACATGCCAGCCCCGGGCGGCCAGATAAACGGCCAAGCGCTCCGCGAAAGTCTCAAAGCCGCCATGTGCTGCCGGAATTCCGCGCGTTCCGAGGATAAGCACTTCGAGTGCGCGGTCAGGCATCGTCCTTCCTTCCCATTTTGCTGATCCTATTGTAAGTCGTCGCAAGTAACCGGTCTATGAAATCAATTTTGCAACTTAAAGTTGCGAGTCAATTTTAGAACATATCACCATGGTAGATAAATCGATATTAAGCACGACTTGCGTCGCACCTGACGCTGGCAGCGTAGTATCGACGGCTGCGCACCCAATGGACGAGTTGAATACGTGCCTGCGCATCACCTGCGTGCATCAAGGCTTCGAGCTCTACGGGTCCGACCGTTGCTTCGTCGAGACCGTCCGCACGCTTCGTTCCGCCCAGCCGAACGCGCAGATCGATGTCATCCTGCCCCGGAACGGCCCGATCGTGGCAGCGCTGACGCCCTTCGCGAACCGCGTTCTGGTTGAGCCGCTCTGGATCTTGCGGCGGAAGAACTTGGCACGCCTCGTCACCCTCGACCTCCTGGCCCTGCCGTTCGCGGTGCTGCGCGCGTACCGGCGCCTGCGCGCCAGCGATCTGGTCTACATCAACACCACCGTCGTGGCGGATTATCTGCTGGCGTCACGCCTCAGCCCAGGACGCAGCATCGTGCACGTCCACGAGCTTCCGGAGGGCACGGTCCTGAAGGTCCTGCGCGCGCTGATTCGCTGGAGCGGCGCCAACGTGGTGTTCAACTCGCACGCCACGGAACGGGTCTACGCGCTGCCGGCGCGGGCAACCGCCCGGGTCGTCTATAACGGCATCGCCGGGCCGCTGGAGGCGAACGCTGCGGCCTACGACGGCAGCCGCCCGCTACGGGTGCTGATGCTCGGGCGGATCAGCGGGATCAAGGGCCAGGACGTTCTGGTCGAGGCCCTGGCCTCGCTGCCCGAGGCGGTGCGCCGCCAGATCGAACTGCGCATCGTCGGCAGCGCCTTCGAGGACGTGGGGCGTGAGCGCAGCCTGGCGGCGCGGATCGACGAGACGGGCCTGTCGGACCACGTGAGCCTCCAGCCGTTCGTATCCGACCCGGCGCCGCTCTATCGGTGGGCCGACGTGGTGACCATGCCGTCGCAGAAGCCGGAATCCCTGGGCCGGGTGGCGATCGAGGCCATGTCGTACGGCGTGCCACCCCTGGTCACAGCGATCGGCGGTCTGCCGGAGGTCGTGGAGGACGGCAAGACCGGCTGGGTCGTGCCGCCGGGCGGTCCGGAGCCCATCGCGGCGGCCCTCGAACGCATGGTCGCCGATCCGTCTCGATGGCGGGATTTCGGCCGGGCCGCGCGGGCGCGCTACGAGAGCGTGTTCTCGGAGGCGTCGGCGGCGGACGGCATCGCCGCCATGGTGCGCGCGACCCTAAGGGCCTCACGTCCGCCGGGGACCCCGAAGGTCGAGCGTTCGACGCGCGCCATCACTTGAAACCGACCGGCGATCCGTGAACGTATTCGGCACGGGGTGAATGGTTCGTTCGAAAGCGATAGTGACGTCGACGGCTCGCGGATCGAAGCCAGTTTTCGGTGGACAATTCCGTCGGCGCTAAGATCCGGGAAGGACGATTGGGAGATCTTTCCGCCTGCCGAGACGCATTGCGCCTCGGCGGCGCGTGCGCCTCGACGATGAGGATCAGGCCCGTCCCGGCAAGGGGAACGCGTATCCATGGATGTCGCTCACTTCATTTCGCGGATTGCCGAAAAGGTTTCAGCCGAGAACCTGCTCGCCGCTGGCCTGCTGTTCGCGACCGCGCTCGGTTGCGCGCTGATCGCGTACCTGCGTACGGCGGAGCGATACTCGTTCGCCGAATTTTTCGAGTTCGCGCTCCCGCCTGAGGTGATCACGCACCCGTCGGCGCGCGCCGACCTGTTGTTCTACGTCACCCGCAAGGCGATCATGCCGTTCCTGCTCATCCCAGCAGGCGTGACCTTCGTGGTGGCGGTCGGCTACGCCACGAACCGGCTGCTCGGCACGCTTTTCGGCATCGACCACCCGGTCTTCGGGTCGCCTGGGCCGGGGACCATCGTGGTGTTCACCGCCACGATGCTGCTGGCCTACGACCTGTCCTACTACCTGTATCACACGGCCCAGCACCGGTTCCCGTTCCTGTGGGAGCTCCATAAGGTGCACCACTCCGCGGAGGTCATGGTCGGCATCACGAAGGACCGGGTGCACCCCCTCGACGAGGTCATGAACCGCGCCTGGGACGGAGTGATCCCGGGGATCTGCTTCGGTATTTGGAGCCTGCTCGCTCTCAATCCGGTCGAGCTGACGGTGTTCGGCATCAACGTCTACATCATGCGCAACATTCTGATGATGGATTTCGTCCGTCACACGCACTTCAAAATTTCGTTCGGTCCACTCAACAACGTCGTGCTGTGCCCGCACTGGCACCAGCTCCACCATTCCACGGCGCCGCAGCATTACGACAAGAATTTCGGACTTCTGTTCTCGTTCTGGGACAGGATATTCGGGACGCTGTGCGTCCCCCATCCGAACGAGGACTTTAAATTTGGCCTCGTCGATCGGGATGTCGCCGATTATCAGTCCCTGTCGGGCCTCTATGTGCTGCCATTGAAGAAGATGGGCCGACGGATCAGCCGGCAGGTGCGGCGCCTGCGCGGCATTTCGGCTGAATCCCGGCCCGGCGCGTGACCGCAATGATCGAGCGCTTCGAGACGATCCGCACGCCCGAGCGGCTGGCGGAGGTGGAACAGCCCTGGACGGACCTGTGGACGCGCAGCGGCGCCCTCATCTTCCAGAGCCACGCCTGGATCACCGCATGGTGGTCGAGCGCCGCCGACCGGGACCGGCGCACCCTGGCCATCGTGCTTGCGTGGCGGGGCGAGGCCCTGATCGGGGTGATGCCGCTGGCCACGGTGCGCCGGAAGATCTTCCGGGTGCTCGAATGGGCCGCCAAGGATTGTTCGGATTTCGGGGACGCGCTTATGGCGCCGGATGCCGACCGGGGCTTGCTGCGCCGGATGTGGCGTCAGGCCGGGCGGGACGGCGGCTTCGATCTCGCCTACCTCAACCGGCTGCTGCCGGAAGCCGTGTCGCAAACCTTGCTCGATCCCGCGGGCGACGGGATCCGCTTGCACCTGAACCACCGCGACGAGGCGAACTGGCGCGTACGCGGCCCCTGGAAGAGCGGACAGGCCTGGTTCGACGCGCAATCGAAGAAGACCCGGCAGAATTATCGCCGCGGCCAAAAATTCATGGGCGAGCGGGGTCCGCTCACCTTCCGCCTTCTCAGCCCGGATGAGCCGGTCGCGCCGGTGCTCGAGCGACTGACCACCTTCAAGCGGGCTTGGCTCGCCACCCACGGGCTTGCCTCCACCGCATTCTACGACGAGGGCTCCCCAGCCCTGCCCGCCATGGTGCGGGTGCTCGCCGAGGCGGGGCTGCTCCACGTCTTCGTACTCGAGTGCGGCGGCGAGGTCGTGGCGGTGTCGGTCAACTTCGTCCAGGCCGGAGCCATGATGGCCTTCGTCACCACCTACGATCCCGCGGTGGAGCGCGGCTCACCCGGGATGGTGCTGATGATGGACTACATCATGTGGTCGATCGACCGGGGGCTTCACACCGTGGATTTCCTCTGCGGCGATGAGGGCTTCAAGGGGCGCTTCGGCACGCAGAACCTGACGCTGGCCTCGATGATCGGTGCGCGGACGCCCCTGGGCTTCGCGGCGCTCATCGCAGACCGCGCTCAGCACGCCCTGCGCCGCCGCTTCGGTCGGATGGCGCCGCGCGGAGATGTGGCGCCCACGGCGGAAGCCCCGGCTTAGGGCCGGGCGGCGTATCTCACGCCGCACCGGCGTTCCGGGACAGGCGCGAACTGCGCGTGGTCCTCCGGAACGCCTCCAGCGACCATGCGAGGGTGGCGAGTTCCGAGGCGAGGAGCCCCAGGAGCGCGGTGGCCGAGGGCAGCAGCAGCAGCGCCGGGACCATGATCGCGAAGCCGAGTGCGGCGCTCGCCACAGCACCGGCGGTGATCGTCCGAAAGGCGGCCGAGGCTTCAAGATAGGTACGCGGGATCGCGTAGAGCAGCGACGCGGTCACGACGGCCCAGACGCCGAGGCCGATCCAGCCCATCGGCTCGCCGGCGAAACGGCCCTTGAACAGGATCTCTTCGATCAGGGGCAGGGCTTCCGCCATCATCGCGCCGTAGGCGATGCAGGCACCGCCGATCAGGGCCGTGTGCCGCAACACGAGCCGCCGCGCTGCCGGAACCTCGCCGTTCGCGAGTAGACTGCTGAGTTCCGGCAGGACCATGTTCATCAGCGCGCTCGTGGGGATGCGCAGCGGCGCATAGAGAACGAGCGTCGCGGCGATCGGCGCGTAGGCGGCCGGGCCGGCAAGAAGGCCGAACAGCAGGGTCAGGCCCTGACCCTGAACGGTCAGGCTGGTGACACCGGCCAGCGACCAAGCCAGGGTGCGCCAGATCGACCGGTATCGCGCCCTTGCTCGAGCATGGAGTGAGAACCGGAGCCGCTCGCGCAGCGCGCCGAAAGCTGCCGCGATGGCGATTGCATGCGCGAGGGCGATCGCCAAGAAGGCCTGATCGAGCAGCACGGTACCGTCACCGCTGAACCCGCGCGCCATGAACAGGGCGCCGCAGAGGGCGTAAACGAGGTCACTCAGTCCGGCGATCCGCGGGCGGCCTCGGGCGAGAAGGACGATCCGCAGGTAGCTGCGGAACGCATAGAGGCCGACGAACGCGCCGGCCGCCAGCGCGCCCAGGCCAATCACGGGAACCAGCGTCACGCTGACGCCGAGCGCCGAGATGCCGGAGACGAGCACGGCACCCGAGCCGAACATGACATCGTACCCCGTCGCCGCCGGCCGACCACGGCTCCGTGCGAGGTGAAGCGTCGCTGGGACTGCAACCAGCGCACGGATGTAGGTGATCCCGACAGCGCCCACCGCGAAGACGATCGCAAACAACCCGTAGTTGCGAGAATTAAGTTCGCGTACCAAGTGGATGTTGAGCGCGAAGTGGAACAGGCTCTGGATCAGCTCACCGGAAAGAATCACGGCGAAACGCCCGGAAAAACGGGCCTGAACGACGCCGGACAGCCGCGCGCGAAAGGAACGGCCGTGATCCGGCGCGCGAAGAAAATCGCCCGGAGGCGCTATGAAACTCGACATTTTGACGAAGGAAGCCTTCTTCAGGGCACCGCGCAGGCGGTATCGACGGCTGATCTAGGCGCGATGCCGGCGTCGACATCCGCACTTTGCCGACGCGTGCCGGCTTAGCAGCCGTGCATTTCCGTCGTGTCTCAGGGACGTCCGCCGAGCACATCCCGGAGGGCGGCGATGCAGCGTGCGATGTCGTCATCGTCGACCCAGACATGCGGACTGAGACGCAAGGCGTACGAGCGCTCGCTGGCGAACACCCGCTTCCGGGCGAGCCTGTCCACGAGACCGTTGGGTAACGCTCCGGACGAGCGCAGTCCCAGGATGTGGGGCGCCCGCAGGCCCCGAGCCGCAGCCAGGAGCCCGAGCGGCTCGGCATCCGTGGCAAGCCGGTCCGTCATTTCACGCAGCCGTGCCGCCACGGATCGCATATTCCAGCCGGCGATCAGTTCCAGGCTGGTCGCCGCCATGGCGAGGGCGACGGGATCGTTCAGTTCGCCCCGGTCGTAGCGGCGAGCGCCGTCGACCGGCGGACGGTTGCCGACATTCTCTTCGATGGCGCAGCCGTCCTGCCGGTGGGGCGCCGCGTACAGACAGGCGAATCCGTAGGGTCCCAATGCCCATTTGTAGGTGGGAAAGGCCAGGAAATCGGGTTGCCATCGGGCCACGTCCACCGGGAGAGCCCCCACAGCCTGCGTCGCGTCGATCACCAGGGCAGCGCCTGCGGCACGGACGGCTGGTGCAAGGCGGTCGAGATCGATCAGGCTTCCGTCGGTCCAGTGAAGGGGCGTCAGCGTGGCGAGTGAAAGCGGACCGGCACCCGGACGGTCGATGGCGGTCAGCAATGCCGCCGTCCAATCGCCGTCACCGGGACGTGCCACTTCCTCAACGGCGAGGTCATGGCGAACAGCGAGACGGTCGAAGGCAAAACGCAGGGACGGGAACTCGTCGGCCACCCGCAAGAGACGACCGCCGGGACGCGGATAAATGTTGTGCGCGGCGACGGCCATTGCGTGACTGACCGAGCCGACGATCGCGACGTCGTCCGCGCCGGCTCCGATGAGACCGGCCGCAGCGGCGCGGGCGCGTTCAGCGAGGGCCGGGATCGCCGAGCGGGAATGGTCCCAGGGCCGGCTCTTGACGAGGATGCCCGCTTCTCCGGCGGCGCGGACAACCCGCGGCAACGGCGACCACGCCGCCGCGTCAAGGTAGCTGACATCCGCCGGCACCTCGAACAGATGGCGCAGGCTAGGCAACGCGGCATCGGGCGACATGGTGGCGAGAGTGTAGAGGATGCGACCGGCCGAGGCCACGTGCCGGGCTTCATCGCCCGGCTCCGATGCCGCACTCCGGCGCTCCACAGCCTGCGAGGCCGCCCGTGCCGACCCGCCTGCACCAGCCCAATCCGGCGCCGCCATGGACCGTCTGAGCGCCGACTGCGTCGACGCGGCGCCCACACCTCTGCGGGGCCGACACTGTGGCGCTCATCCGGAAGCGATTGCCGGTGCTCGCCGGCATCGAAACGGTGCCGTTCGGGCAGGCGGATGGCCGCGTCCTCGCCGAGGTCGTTGTCGCCCCGCTCGATCTGCCACCCTTCGATAACGGGGTGATGGACGGCTACGCCGTGCGCGCGGCCGATTGCGCGGACGGCGGGGCAACCCACCTGCCTCTCTCCGGACGGATCCAGGCGGGCCGAACGCCAACGGCGGCGTGTTCCGGCGTCGCGGTGCGGATTTTCACCGGGGCTCCGATGCACCCGGCGCCGATGCCGTGGCCATGTAGGAGGCCGTGCGGGTCGAAGGCGGCAGCGTCACCTTGCCGCCCAAACTCGCTCCGGCACCAACCGTCGCCGGGCCGGTGAGGACATCGCGCACGGCATCATCGCGATCCGGGCCGGCACCCGGCTCGGTGTCCGCCACCTGGCGCTCGCGGCCGCCCTTGGACTTCCCGACCTGCGCCTGCGCGTCCCACTGAGGGCAGCACTGTTTACCACCGGCGACGAACTGACGCCCCCCGGGTCAACCCCTACCCCCCCGCCGACATCCACGACGTCAACCGGCCGATGCTCTTCGCTCCCGAAACGGCTCGGCGTCGAGGCTGCTGATCTCGGGATCCGGCGCGACGCGCCCGCCCCCTTGCGCGCGCGTGGTGGCAGCTGCCGCGGCGCACGACCTGATCGTCACCTCCGGCGGCGTCTCGGTGGGAGAGGAAGACCATGTCCGCGCCGCCGTGGAGGCTTCGAGCGGGCTGACCTTCTGGCGGCTGGCGATCAAGCCGGGCCGGCCGGTGGCGCTGGGACAGGTGGACGGCACGGCCTTCTTCGGCCTGCCGGGTAATCCGGTCACCGCCTAGGTTACCGCCCTGACGGTGCTGAAGCCGCTCGTCCTGCACCTGTCGGGCGTGCAGGACACCGCACCCGCACTCACCGTGCCGAGCGGCTTCGCTTGTGAGAAGCGTCCGGGTCGGCGCGAGTACCTTCGCGTGTGCCTGAGCCCAGATGACGCCGGACGGCCCGTCGCCGTCCTGGCGTCTGGCGGCGCCCTGTCGAGCCTCGCGACGAGCGAAGGGTTGGTCGAATTCGCCGAGGACCTGACGGCGATCCGCGTCGGCGACGCGCTGCCGTACAGACCGCATGCGGAGTTCGGCTGAGCTGTTTTTATCAGGCGCGAGTCTGTAGAGCCTCGACACCGCCCTTCTACGTCCGAGCCCCCGTGACCCTCCTCGCAGACCGCGCCCCCGCCAAGGTCAACCTGACGCTCCACATCCTCGGGCGCCGGGCGCGCGACGGCTATCACGCGTTGGAGAGCCTCGTGGTCTTCGCGGGCGTCGCCGACCGGCTGACCCTGGATCCCGGCGCGCCCCTCGGCCTCTCCGTCAGCGGCCCGACGGCCGGCCCGGCCGGCCCAACGGGTGACAACCTCGTCCTGCGCGCGGCGCGGGGGCTCGCCGCGCAGGTGCCGGATCTGCGCACCGGCGCGTTCCACCTCGTGAAGCGCCTGCCCGTGGCTGCCGGCATCGGCGGCGGATCCTCCGACGCCGCCGCGGCCCTACGCCTGCTCGCCCGCCTCAACGGACTTCCCTTCGATCACGCGGCCATCGTCGCGGTGGCGCGGGAAACCGGAGCCGACGTGCCGGTCTGCCTGGACCCGCGAGCCCGGATGATGCGCGGCGTCGGTGACGCGATAGGCCCGGTTCTCGGCCTCGCACCCCTGCCGGCGGTGCTGGTCAATCCCGGCGTTCCGGTCCCGACCGCGCCGGTGTTCAAGGCGCTCGGCCTCGTGCCCGGCCAGGATCTCGACGGTGCAGCCCATCCGGCGATCACCCCGGATCTCGACGGCGAAGCTCTGGTGGCCGCGATCACCCCGGCCCGCAACGATCTGGAAGCGCCGGCCCTCACGGTCGCGCCGGTGATCGGCGATACGCTCTCGGCGCTGCGTGCACAGGGCTGCCGGCTCGCGCGAATGTCGGGTTCCGGCGCGACGGTCTTCGCGCTGTTCGCGGACCGGCGCGGTGCCGTCAGGGCTGCCGCTGCCCTGCGTGCCGCTCACCCGGACTGGTGGGTTGCGCCGACTTTCCTGCGCTGAATGTCGGGCCGCGGCCCTCAGGCGGGCTCGGCCTCGTAGACCGTGACGACGCCGCCCGCCTGGGGAACCATCACGCGCCATCGCACCGCCTGCGGAAGCCCTTCCGCGTTGATCGCGCCGTGAAGTCCGCTCGCCGCATCGAAGGTCGCGAGCCGCCCGAACTCGTCGCGACCGCAGAGATAGTTGCCCGCCGCCGTGAGGTAGAGCGCGCCTGGGACGCGCCTGGGGGAAACGGATGCCGCAGGGTCAACCGCGCCGCTAGGCGCCACGAAGGCGGCCAACAGGACCACCACGGCGTCGACGGCAAGGTTCGACAGGAGCGGCAGGTCCCCGTCAGCCTTGCGACGCCGATTCAAGACGAGCACCTCGCGCCGCCCCTCACGCGAGACGACCAGCGCCAGATCCGTCCCATTAGGGCCGTCCAAGAGACAGAAGGCGCCTGGCCCGAGCCCACCGAGGAGGGACGTCAGATCCGGACCGCGATGCGCCATCGTCTTCCTCCTGATCACGCCCGGCGAACGAGCCGGCCCTTGCGGAAGAACGCATGACGTTCGGCCTCGCCGCGCACGACGGTGGCGCGAACCTGAAGCAGATCCTTGCGGGTCAGTAGCCCGACCAGCCGGCCGCTCTGTGGGTCGGTGACCGGCAGGCGGCCCTGCCCGGCGGCGAGCATCACGTCGATCGCGTGCGAGACGACGTCGCCCGGATGGACCACAGCGAGATCGGCGTCCGAGACGCGCTCGCCGAGACTGCCTTCCGCGGTGTCGCCATCGCGCTCCTCCAGGGCCCAGCCCAGCGCATCGCCGCGCGAGACCAGCCCTACGGGACGACCGCCGTCGTCAATGACTGGATAGGCGTGGTGGATACCCGTCTCAATGGCTGCGAGCGCCTCGGTCAGGGGCGAACCCGCATTCAGGGTCTCGACCGACCGGGTCATCACCGCTTCCACCCGAGCGAGATCGTACGGGTCGATCCCGTACTCGCGGGTGACATGCTGGCCACGCCGGGCGATCTTCTCGGTCAGGATCGAGCGCTTGAGGAGCAGCACGGTCACGGCGTAGGCCGCCATGGTGGCGGCTAGCAGAGGCGCCAGTGCAGCGACGTCGCCGGTGATCTCAACGGCGAACACCACGGCGGTCAGCGGAGCTGGCAGCGTGCCCCCGAGCATCGCCGCCATACCGATCAGCGCCCAGAAGCCATGGGCACCCGGCAGGAGGAGCCCAATCAACCACCCCACCGCGCCGCCGAGGATGAGCAGCGGCGCGAGCACGCCGCCGGACGTTCCCGAGGACAGAGCAGCGAGCCAGATCACCGCCTTCACGACGAGGATCATCACGACGGCACCGGTCAGCATGTGCCCGGAGAGCAGGTCGTGAATGACGTCGTAGCCGACGCCGAGTGCCCGGGGCTCCACGAGACCGCCGAGGCCGACCACGACGGCCCCCAGCGCCGGCCACCACATCCAGTGCAGAGGCAGCCGGCCGAAGCCGTCCTCCAGGGCATAGAGCGTGCGGGTGAGGAGGCCGGAAATCAGCCCGCAGGCGATGCCGAGTGCCGCGCAGGCAGGCAGCCCCCACCACGGAAGTGACGGATTGTCGGCGAAGGGAAAGAGCGGGCCGGCGCCGAAAAGCAGCGGCCGCCAACAGGTTGCCGTCACAGCTCCGACCGTCACGGGGACGAGGCTGCGCGGCCGCCACTCGAACAGCAGGACCTCTACGGCGAGCAGCACGGCCGCCACCGGCGTCCCGAAAATCGCCGTCATGCCGGCGGCGGCACCCGCCACCAGCAGGGTCTTCCGCTCGGCGGCGCTCAGGTGGAAGAACTGGGCGAACAGCGAGCCGACCGCGCCCCCGGTGACGATGATCGGCCCCTCGGCGCCGAACGGACCGCCGGTGCCGATCGCCACGGCCGACGAGAGCGGCTTGAGCACGGCCACCTTGGGCGACATCCGGCTGCCGCCGATCAGGATGGCTTCCATCGCCTCCGGGATCCCGTGGCCGCGGATCTTCTCCGAGCCGTAGCGCGCCATGGCACCGACGATCAGCGCGCCGACCACTGGGATCGCGACCGTCCACGGTCCCGGCGTAGCACCGGCCAGCGATGTCAGGCTCGCATCGAAACGCCCATACCAGACGAGGTTGGTTACGAGCCCGATCAGGGTAAGCAGCACCCAAGCCGTGGCGCTGGCGGCGCTTCCGGTGATGATCGCCAAGCCGGCCAGGGTCAGGACGCGCCGATCGGTGCTGAAATCCCCTAGGGCCCGCCGCCTCGGCCTGTCACCGCCGCGCGCGATCTCGATCCGGCCATCCATCCAGGTCTCCTCTCTGAGCAGAACCTGTCATTTATGTCGTGATCCGATATATTCTACCAGGGCCCGATAGGGCGACGTGCATGATCCTGGATCGGCGCTCACATAGAGGCATCCGGATAGCTCTCGTGGAGACGATCATGGCGGTAGACGATCCCGAGATCGATAAGCCCGAGCCCAACGAACCGGAGACGGGTGCGTTGACGCGGGAGCAGTACGCGGCCTTGGCGGATTTCCGGTTTCGGCTCCGGCGCTTCATGGCCTTCAGCGAGGCCGCGGCGGCGCGCGCCGGCCTGCCGCCGCAGCAGCATCAGGCCCTGTTGACCCTGGCGGGCCACGCCGGACGCGCGCCGGCAACCGTAGGGCTGCTCGCCGAGCAACTGCTCATCGCACCTCACAGCGCCGCCGAGTTGGTCACCCGGATGGTGGAAGGCGGATTGCTGACCAAGGTGCGCGTTGCCGAAGACCGGCGTCGGAGCGCGCTGTCGCTGACACCCCACGCCGAGGCATTGCTGCGGACGCTGACGGCCGCGCATCTGGAGGAACTGCGCGGATTGGCACCGGTCTTGGCCGACGTGCTGGCTTCGGCCACGCGATGACGGGCGTGCGGTACTCGGACCGAGACAGCTTCCGCGTTGGACACCGCAGCCGCGGAAGCCGCGATACGCCTCAGCGCGCCCGCGCTACGCAGAACTCCACCGCCCCGAGGAGCGCTGCCTTCACCGGACCATCGGGAAAGATGTCGAGGGCGGCACGCGCCTCGGCGCCGTAATAGTGGGCGCGACCGACCGTCTCTTCCAGGGCGCCGTGGCGCTGTAGCAGGTCGAGGGCCGTCCCCAAATCGTCCTCTCCGATCTCGCCGTGCTGAAGGGTGCGCCGCCAGAATCCGCGCTCGCCCTCGCTGGCCCGTCGATGGGCCAGCACGATCGGCAGGGTGATCTTGCCCTCACGGAAATCGTCGCCGACGTTCTTGCCGAGCTCCGCCGAAGTGCCACCGTAATCCAGCACGTCGTCGATGAGCTGAAACGCGATCCCAAGGTTCATCCCGTAGGCGCGGGCAGCGGCCTGCTCGACCGCCGGCCGACCGGCGAGCACCGGCCCGACCTCGCAGGCCGCGGCGAACAGCTCGGCGGTCTTGCCGCGGATCACCGCGAGATAGGCGGCCTCGTCGGTCTCCAGGTTCTTGGCGTTGGTGAGCTGCATCACCTCGCCCTCTGCGATCACCGTTGCGGCGGCCGAGAGGATGTCGAGGGCTTTCAGCGAGCCGACCTCCACCATCATGCGGAAGGCTTGGCCGAGCAGGAAATCGCCTACCAGAACCGAAGCCTCGTTGCCCCACTTGATCCGGGCGGCGACGCGGCCGCGGCGCATGTCGCTCTCATCGACCACGTCGTCGTGCAGGAGCGTGGCGGTGTGCATGAACTCGACGCTGGCGGCGAGCTTGACGTCGCCGTCGGCCCCGCCCGCGTAGCCACAGAGCTGGGCACAGGCGAGGGTCAGGATCGGGCGAAGGCGCTTGCCACCGGACGCGATCAGGTGATTGGCGACTTCGGGGATCATCGCCACGTCGGATCCGGTCCGCGACAGGATCGTGGTGTTGACCCGCGCCATGCCGTCGGCCACCAGCGCGACGAGGTCGTTCAGCCCCGCCTCGGCCTCAGGCTTCGGGTTCTCGATGGAGAGGGCCATACCCAAAATCCGTGACCTCCAGAGCGGTCGCCCGTCGCGGGGCCGCCGATCCCTTCGCACGCGCCCCGCGGCGCCGCAACATCGTCGCCCAGCCGATATGGGATACCGGCAGCGCGGGTCTTCCGCGACGAAACCGCCGATCTACACGATGATGATCGAGGACGCGCGATGATCGAGTTGATCCGGGCCAACGATCTCGTGTTGATCGGGTTCGCGCGCTCTATTCTGGAGGCGGCCGAGATCCCGGTGCTGGTGGCGGACAGTCACATGAGCCTGCTGGAGGGCTCGATCGGCGCGTTCGGACAGCGGCTTCTGGTGCCGCGCGATCACGAGGCCCAGGCGCGGCGCCTCCTCGGCGATGCCGGGATCGCCCACGAACTGCGTCAGCCGTGACGACGGAGCCGGACGCCTTCCTGGGCGGGTTGCTGCGCCTGCACCAGCCGTCCCGGGGGGCGCATCGTGCCGGGACGGATGCAGTTCTGCTCGCGCGGCTGATGACGCTGCGCGCGCAGGATCGGCTCTGCGACGTCGGCGCCGGTACGGGTGCCGTGGGGCTCGCCTGCGCGGGACTGACGCCGGGGCTTCGACCGACCCTGATCGAGCGCGATCCCGCCCTGGCCGAGCTGGCCCGGATCAACGCCGCGCTGAACGGCATCGACGCGCCGGTCATCGTGGCCGACGTTCTCGCAGCGGCGGCGGATCGCCGCGCCGCCGGGCTCCAGCCGGACAGTTTCGATGCGGTGCTGACGAACCCTCCATACTTCACGGCCGAATCGCACCGCGCCTCGCCCCATCCGGGACGGGCGTCCGCCCACACCTTCGCGGAGGGCTGCCTGGAGACGTGGATCCGCGCCTGCACGGCGATCCTGCGGCCCGGCGGCCGCCTCGGGCTCGTCCACAGGGCCGATGCGCTGCCGGCCTGCCTGGAGGCCCTCAGGGGGCGTTACGGCGGGCTGGCGATCCGGCCGGTCCATGCCCGCGCCGACGCCCCGGCGATCCGCGTGCTGATCACCGCGATCCGGGGCAGCCGCGCGGCGGCGAGCCTGTGCCCGCCACTCGTGTTGCACGACCCCCACGGCGGATTCACCCCGGAGGCCCGGGCGCTCCATACCGGCGCGCCCTGGCCTCCGCCCTGAGGGGAGGCCTCACGCCGCGAGGGCGGCGGGCTCCTCCTCGCGGATGCCCAGGAACCGCTCGACCTCCGGCAGGTCCGGGAAGGCGAGGAATTCGGGGCGCAGCGGCTCCGGCAGGCCGTCGAAGTTGAGCCCCGGGAACGTGTCGGGGTGGGGGTAGAGCTGCCACGCCGAACCGGGCTCGACCGGCGGGAACAGGATCGCGACCTTCTCCGAGCCCAGGCGGACGATCCGGGTCGGGCTGTACGACAGCGTCTCGATGCTCCAGTTCCGCCGGACCTCCCGGCGGGCCTTCAGGGTGCGGCGGCTGCTCGTCGCGCGATGCATGGCGGTCTCCTGCGGTTGCGGAATGCGGTGCTGTGGGGATCAGGCCGCGCTGCGGCGGCCGCGCTTCGGCCAGCCGAGCGCGACGAGGCGCGCCTTGGCGTAGTCACGGACCTCGTCGCGGGTGCCGGACGGCATCGTCGCCAGGATGGCCTGGGTGGCGCCGTCCAGCATCAGGTCGGTGACCGCGTTGATCGTCTCGGCTTCGTCGATGCGGCGCTTGAGATCGCCTTCGGCCTCGGTGACCTCGTCGAAGGCGGCGGGCTCCTCGAAATCCTCGTCGACGGCCCGGACGGCGGGCTGGTGCGCCCGGAACTCGTCGGCCTCCTCCTCCGAATAGACGAGACCGTGCAATTCGATCAGCTTGAGGATGACCCGGTCCTTCCCCCGCTTCTCGGCCATGGCGTAGACGTAGGCCGCCTGCTTGCCCGAGACGCGGTAGTTCACGTTGACCAGCGCCTCGCCCATCGACCACTCGACCCGCTCGGTCCCGGGCTTCGCGCCGGGCAGGCGACCGGTCACCAGGATCACCGCCTCGTCGCGCTCGGCGCGGATGACGGTCGGCGGCTCGAACACGATCCCCGCCTGTGCGGCGATGCGCTCCAGGGTCTTGTGGTAGATCACGGCCGTGCCCTGGACGCGCCAGACGTTGCCCCCGAAGGGTTCGCCGTAGCGGACGAGGATGTCGGCGATCTGCTTGTCGGCGGTTCGCATGCGGGGCTCGTTCCGGCGGGAGAGGGCCGCGTCGTCCACAACTTTCTCGGGCGACGCTCTTTTGTTCTCTTTTTGTTCGTATCTATATGCGCGATCGGCGTACCCTTCGCAAGGGGCGGACCGCCTTGCGGATGCGGCGTCGCGTCCTCGCGGGCTCCTGATCGGGCGCGCGCATGGCCCGCATTGTTGCTGCACCGCACCCTAAGGTAGACCCACGGTCACGATGTCCGAGACCGCAGTCGCGATGACCCCTTCCCTCTGGACCCGCCTGTCGAACCCGAGCCACTTCATGCGGTGGTCGGGCGCGCTCGTGCCCTGGCTCGCCGCCCTGTCGCTGGCGGGCCTGGGGATCGGCCTCTACCTGACCTTCTTCGCGGTCCCGCCCGACTACCAGCAGGGCGAGACCGTCCGGATCATGTACATCCATGTCCCTGCAGCGTGGCTCGGGGTCTTCTTCTACGGAGCCATGAGCCTCTCGGCGATCGGCACCCTGGTCTGGCGCCATCCCCTGGCCGATGTCGCCCAACGGGCCGCGGCGCCGATCGGGGCGGCGTTCACGCTGATCTGCCTCGTCACCGGTTCCCTCTGGGGCAAGCCCATGTGGGGGACCTACTGGGTCTGGGATGCGCGGCTGACCTCGATGCTGATCCTGCTGCTGATCTACTGCGGCATCATCGCGCTGTGGCGGACCATCGAGGATCCCAACCGAGCCGCCCGCGCGGTGGCAATCCTGACCCTCGTCGGCGCCGTGAACCTGCCGATCATCAAGTTCTCGGTGAACTGGTGGTCCACCCTCCACCAGCCGGCCTCGATCCTGCGGATGGGCGGCTCGACGATCGATCCGTCGATGCTCTACCCGCTGCTGATCATGATCGGCGCCGCGACCCTCGGGGGGTCGACCCTGCATCTCTACGCGATGCGCACCGAGATCATGCGGCGCCGGGTGCGGACGCTGACGATCCGCGAGGCCGAGCGCCTCGACCGCACCCAGCCCCGCATCACCCCGACGCCGGCCGCGATGCCGGTCGGCCAACCGGTCTAGGAGCGCCGCGATGGATCTGGGCTCCCACGGCGGCTTCATCCTGGCCGCCTACGCGTTCAGCGCGCTGGTGATGATCGCGCTCGTCGGCAACGCCCTGCGCGACCGGCGGGCGCAGCTCCGCGCCCTGCGGGGCTTCGGGGAGGAGCGGCGATGAACGCACCTTTCGACGACGCCACGGACTCGCCGCCTCCGGTCCGCCGATCGCTCCTGCTGATCGTGCCCGTCCTCGCCTTCGCGGCGCTCGCGGCCGTGATGTTCCTGCGCCTGCGCTCGGGGGCCGATCCGGCGGCCCTGCCCTCGGCGATGATCGGCAAGCCGGCCCCGAGCTTCGCGCTCCCCGCCGTCCCGGGACTGACAGCCGCGGGCGCCCCCGTTCCAGGCCTGTCGAGCGGCGACCTGAAGGGCCACATCACGGTGGTCAACGTGTTCGCCTCCTGGTGCGCCCCCTGTCAGGTGGAGCATCCGATGCTGATGCGGCTGGCGAAGGAGCCCGGCATCCGGCTGGTCGGCATCGACTACAAGGAACCGAGTCCCGAGGCGGGTCAGCGCTTCCTCGCCCGGCACGGCGTGCCGTTCAGCGCCGTGGGGGCCGACGCGAGCGGGCGCGCGGCGATCGATTTCGGCGTCTACGGCGTGCCCGAAACCTTCATCATTGGGCCGGACGGCGTGATCCGCGACAAGCTCGTCGGCATCCTCACGCCGGAGAATTTCGCGAGCGTCCTCGCCCGCATCCGCGCCGCCGGGAAGGTCGCGGCGGCGCAGTAGCCGCGGCGCGCCCGGCAGGGAAGGCCAAGCCTCCGGCCCGGGTGCCAAGCCTCCGGCAGGGGCCGCTACGCCCCCGGCAGGGCGCGCTACGCCTCCGGCTGCGGGGTCTTGCGCTCGTAGCGCGTGAGGAGCGGCGTCTGCGCCAGCGCGAACAGCACGGTGATCGGCATGATGCCGAACACCTTGAAGTTGACCCAAAAATCCTCCGTCTGCGTCCGCCACACGACCTCGTTGAGGGCGGCCAGGACGAAGAAGAACACGCCCCAGCGGAAGGTGAGCTTGCGCCAGCCCTCTTCGGTGAGGCTGAACATCGAGTCGAGCACCACCGACAGCAGCGAGCGCCCGAACAGGAGGCCGCCCAGCAGTACGGTGCCGAACAGCGAATTCACGATGGTCGGCTTGACCATGATGAAGGTCTTGTCCTGCAGGGCCAGCGTGAGGCCGCCGAACACCACCACCACCACGCCGGACACCAGGGGCATGATCGGCAAACGCCGGACCATCACGTAGTGGATCGTCAAGGCCACCACGGTCGCCGCGATGAACACGCCGGTCGCCACGAACAGCTTCTGGTCGGGTGCCACACCGAAGCGCTCGGAATAGGCGTTGCCCAGGAAGAACAGCACCAGCGGGCCGAGTTCCAGCGCCAGCTTCACGAGGGGCGGCAGGTGGCGCTGCGGGGGGACGGATTCGATCTGCATACGCTCGGTCGGCTCGGCTGCGGCGCTCACGGTAAACTGGGAGCGTCGAACGGGATTTGCGGGGGTGTGTGTAACGCGGAGCGCGCGATGTCCATCGTGATGGAGAATGCCGAGATCGGGGTGCCCCCGGCCGACCTCGCGGCGAACGCCCCGCAGCCGGCGCCGGATCAGCGACGGCAGAGACCGATCGGGCCCGCGCCAGCGGTGCCCCGCGCGTTCCGGACGACGGCGTCGCGCGCGACGGCCGGGTCGTGGCACGGGGTATCCCCGTCGACCACGCCCGCGCGCAGATCGCCGCAGAGGCCCGCCGCCGGGCCGGCGGGATGCGCGCCGCCTAATCCTTCTCCAGCCCGGCGATCGCCCGGGCGAAGTCCCTTGCCGCGAAGGGTTCCAGATCCTCCACCCCCTCGCCGACGCCGATGAAATGCACCGGCAGGCCGAACTTCGCGGCCAGCGCCACCAAGATGCCGCCCCGGGCGGTGCCGTCGAGCTTGGTCATCACCAGCCCGGAGACGGGTGCGGCCTGCGAGAACAGCTCCACCTGCGAGAGGGCGTTCTGGCCGACCGTGGCGTCGAGGACGAGGAGGGTCGCGTGCGGCGCCTCGGGATCCTGCTTGCGCAGCACGCGGACGATCTTCTCCAGCTCGTCCATCAGGCCGGCCTTGTTCTGGAGGCGGCCCGCCGTGTCGATCAGCAGCACGTCGGTCCCGGCGGCGGAGGCCTGCTTGAGGGCGTCGAAGGCGAGGCCCGCCGCGTCGGCACCCTGCGCGCCGCTGATCACCGGCGTGCCGGTGCGCGCGCCCCAGACCTTGAGCTGGTCGATCGCCGCCGCCCGGAACGTATCGCCCGCCGCCAGCATCACGGTGCGCCCCTCCGCCCGCAACTTCGAGGCGAGCTTGCCGAGCGTCGTGGTCTTGCCGGCGCCGTTGACGCCGACCGTCAGGATCACGAACGGCTTCTTGGCGGCGTCGATCGACAGCGGCACCGCCACGGGCTCCAGCGCCCGCTCGACCTCCGCGGCCAGGATCGCCCGCACCTCGTCCGGGGAGATGCCCTTCTCGTAGCGGCCCTTGCCGACGGCTTCCGAGACCCGCATGGCGGTTTCCAGGCCGAAATCGGCCTGGATCAGCGCATCCTCCAGATCCTCGAGGGTTGTGGCGTCGAGCTTGCGCTTGGTGAACAGGCCGGTGACGCGGTCGGACAGAGCCGACGAGGTCCGCTTCATCCCCGAGGTGAGACGGCCCCACCAGCCCTTGGCCTCCGGCTCGCGGTCCGGCCCGGCGCCCGCGTCGTGGGCGAGGGCCGCGGCGCTGTCGATGGGCTGGATATCGGGCTGGGTGTCGGGCTGGAAGTCCGGATCGATGGCGGGCGTGGCCTCGACCACCGGCTCCCGGTTGGCGTCCCCGGTATCGACCGGGTCGGCGCCGTGCGCGGGATCGTCGCCGGCGGTGCCGGTCGGCGGACGCTCGGGCTCGCCCGGGATGGGCAGCAGATCCGCGCCCTCGATCGCGTCCGGGACGGGCCCCCCGGCATCCTCCGGCGGCAGCGGGACGTGCGCCACGTCCTCCGCGGCGGTGGCGAAATCAGGCTCGCCCTCCGAAGGCGAGGCCGCCTCCGGCGGCAGTTCGGCCTCGGGCTTGTCTTCGGACTGATCCTCGGTCTGGTCCTCGGGCGCAGGCTGGCCTTTGCGCCCGAACAGGCGTCCGAACCAGCCGGGCTTCTCCTCGCTCGCCATGACTTCGCGTCCTCGCCCCACCTTGCCCCGCCGACACCGACCCTCTAGCCGATCCGGATGTCCAACGCCTTCGACATAGGCGCGCGCCTCCTCTACCGCGATGCCCTGCTGCTCGTCATCGACAAGCCGCCGGGTTTGCCGGTCCATCCCGGCCCGCGCGGTGGCGAGACGCTCACCGACCACCTCGACGCGCTCCGCTTCGGCCTGCCGCGCCGGCCGGAGGCGGCGCACCGGCTCGACCGCGACACCTCCGGCTGCCTCGCGCTCGGCCGCCACGCCAAGGCCCTGGCGCGTCTCGGCAAGCTGTTCTCCGGCAGCGCCGTCGACAAGACCTACTGGGCCCTCGTGGCGGGCGGCCCGGCCGAGGAGTCCGGCCGGATCGACCTGCCGCTGGCCCGGCGCTCGGACGATCCGCGCTCGTGGTGGATGAAGGCCGATCCGGCGGGCGACCCGTCCCTGACGCATTGGCGGGTGCTCGGCCGCGCCGACGGTCGGACCTGGCTGGAGCTGAAGCCGGTCACCGGCCGCACCCACCAGCTCCGGGTCCACTGCGCCGCCTCCGGCTGGCCGATCCTCGGCGACGCGATCTACGGCGGGGCGCCCCGCGGCAGCGCCCTGCACCTGCACGCGCGGACCTTGTCGATCCCGCTCTACCCGAAGCGCGACGCGATCACGGTGACGGCGCCGCCGCCGCCGCACATCGCGCAGGCCGTCGCGACGATGCCGGCGTGAGCCTCGGCGTCGTCCGGCGCGCGGCGACGCGAGGGGCGAAGCCCGAGACCCGCACGGGATCCCGAGCGGCTGATCGACAACCGCGCTCGAGCCGGGCGTCCCCGCATTCCCCGGGTCCGCAATCGCGGGCGACGTGGCTCGGAGGCGGGGCTCCCGACCGTTGCCGGCCCAGCCCCACGTTTTGAGCTGCCGGAGCGCAAAGCGGGCCTCCGGGGCGCCCTTCCCGGGATCGCGGACCGGAGAACCGCGTCGCCCCCGGGGGCGCTAGGCGCCGATGAGCCGCGCGCCGTCGTGGCCGGCGATGCCGACGTCGTGGAACGTCCCCGCCGCGACCGCGCCCGCCAGGCGGACCGCGGTGAAATCCGCGCTCCGCCCGATGCCGCCGCGCTCCGCCAGCACCGTCAGCCGTCGGCCGACCTGCGCGTCGAGGTGCCGCCGCAGGGCGTCGGCGCCGGCTGTGCGCAGGCGCGCCGCCCGCGCGCGGATCGCCTCGGGGGCCACCGGCGGCATGCGTGCGGCGGGCGTCCCGGGGCGCGGGGAATACGGGAAGACGTGCAGGTGCGTCAGGCCGCATTCCGCCACGAGATCGAGGGAGCGGCCGAACTGCGCCTCGGTCTCGGTCGGGAAACCCGCGATCAGGTCGGCGCCGAAGACCATGTCGGGCCGCAGCCGCCGCACGATCTCGCAGAAGCGGATCGCGTCGGCGCGCAGGTGCCGGCGCTTCATGCGCTTCAGGATCAGGTCGTCGCCCGCCTGGAGGGACAGGTGCAGGTGCGGCATCAGCCGCGGCTCCTCGGCGATGGCGGCCAGCAGCGCATCGTCGGCCTCGACGGAATCGATGGAGGACAGGCGCAGGCGCGGAAGGCCAGGCACCGCCCGGAGGATCGCCCGCACGAGGCCGCCGAGAGACAGGGGCGGCCCGGCGAGATCCCGGCCATAGGCCGTGAGGTCCACGCCGGTGAGGACCACCTCGCGCCCGCCCTGCGCCACGAGGGTCTCGATCTGCGCGATCACGTCGGAAGCCGGCACCGAGCGGGAGACGCCGCGGCCGAACGGGATGACGCAGAAGGTGCAGCGGTGGTCGCAGCCGTTCTGCACGGGCACGAAGGCCCGGGTGTGCCCGGCCACGGCCCCGATCCGCGTCGGATCGGCCCGACGTGCCGCCATCACGGCGCCCGGCCCGGTCGCGGCCGACGACCAGCCCTCCGGCCGCAGCTTCTCGGCGTTGCCGACGAGGCGCGCCACCTCGGGCATGGCCGCGTAGGCCGCCGTCTCGACCTCGGCGCCGCAGCCGGTGACGACGATCTCGGCGCCGGGGCGCTCGCGCGCGACCCGCCGGATCGCCTTGCGGGCCTGCCGCCCGGCCTCGGCCGTCACCGCGCAGGTGTTCACCACCACCCGGTCCCGCCCATCCGCCGCCGCATGGGCCCGCAGGGCCTCGGACTCGACGATGTTCAGCCGGCACCCGAACGTCAGGGTCTCGACCGCCATCAGGCGGTGCCGGTGAACAGCTCCGGCGCCAGGGTGCCCTCGGCGACGAGGGCGACCGGACCGGTCATCAGCACGTGGTCGTCGGCGCGCCACTCGACGAACAACTCGCCGCCGGGCAGCGCGACGGCGGCCTGCCGGCCGATCATCCGCAGCCGCGCGGCGGCCACCACGGTGGCGCAGGCGGCGGTGCCGCAGGCGAGCGTCAGCCCGGCGCCCCGTTCCCAGACGCGGAGGGTGATGGTCTCGCGCCCCGTCACCTGCGCCACCGAGATGTTGGCGCGCTCCGGAAAGAGCGGGTGGTTCTCCAGCATCGGGCCGATCCGGGCGAGATCGAAGCTGTCCGGATCCCGCTCCACGAAGAACACCGCGTGCGGGTTGCCCATATTCACGACGCCCGGCGAGTGCAGGGTCGGATCGTCGATCGGGCCGATCTGCAGCTCGATCCGCCGGGTATCGGGGAACGGCTCCGCCAGGGGGATCTCGTCCCAGGCGAGCCGCGGGCGGCCCATATCGACCGTGAAGGCCCGCTCCGAGACGCGGCGCACGCCGAGCACGCCCGCTTCGGTCTCCAGGGCAAGCCGCCCGCCCTCGGCCGGGCGGGCCATGGCCGGATCGTCGAGCATCGCGTAGGCGACGCAGCGGGTGCCGTTGCCGCAGGCGCCCGATTCCGAGCCGTCGGTGTTGTAGATCCGCATGAACGCGTCCGTGCCCGGGCTCACGGGATCGTGCAGGACCATCAGCTGGTCGAAGGCGGAGCCGGGATCCCGCGCGATGGCCCGCGCCTCCGCGGGCCGCACCCGCTCGGCGGAGCCGCGCAGGTCCAGCACCACGATCGCGTTGCCGGCGCCGTGCATCTTCAGGAAGCGTCTGTGGGCGAGTGCGCTCATGCGGTCCCGCGGCTTGGAAGGATCGGCCGGCTATATGGCAAAACCCGCCGCTGCGCGCGAGGGGAGCCTGCGGCGTGGCAGATGCGCCGCACCCGCAGCTCTCGTCCGCGGTGGTCTCGCGGGCCGTGCGGTTCGCCACTAGGTTAGGCCACGAGAGCCCGCGCGATCATCCGCTGGCCTCGACCGGAGCGCCCTACGTGATCCGCCTTCGCCCGTTCGTCGCCCTCTCGGCTGCACTCGTGCTCGCGTCCGGCAATCCAGTCGCCGCGCAACAACAGGCCGCCCCGCCGCCGTCCACGGCGCCGTCGCCGGCGCAGACCAACCCGCTGCCCACGACGACGGCGCCGAACCCGATCGCCGATCCGGGCAAGAGCCCGGCCCCGGCCCCCGAGCAGTCGATCGCCCCCCCGCCCGCGGGTCAGGCCGCGGTCGGGACGCCCGCGCGGCCGACTCTGATCGAGAAGCCCGGCGAACCGGGCGACGTCGACGAGGTCACGCTGCCGGCCAAGCCGGCCGCGATCCTGTCGGGCAAGACCAAGTGGGAGGAGGCCGTGCCGAACCTGAGGCAGGCCTTCGCGCGGATCGAGGCCGACCTCGCCAAGATCGGGGTCGCGCCGGCCGGCCGGCCCCTCGCCGTCTTCACCCGCACCGACGATGACGGCTTCGAGTTCGAGGCGATGATGCCGGTGGCGGCCGCCCCGAGTCCGGCTCCGACCGAGGCGGACGGACTGCGCTTCGGCACGACGCCCTCCGGCAAGGCCCTGCGCTTCGCCCACAAGGGCTCCTACGAGTCGATCGACAGCACCTACGAGACGCTGACTGCCTATCTCGATGCCAAGGACATCGTGGTGCAGGACCGGTTCGTCGAGGAATACGCGACCGACCTCAAGGACAACACCGACGACAACCTCGACGTCAACATCTACGCGCTGGTGAAGTAGGAGCCGGGCGATCGGCCGGCGACGCGGACCGAACCCGCGCCGTCGAACCGGCCGCGACCGCCGGCTCGTTCTTCCCCCCTCTTCGACGGGAGGGCGGAACGTGCGGCCTCCGACCGCGAGGCCGACGCGGCCGGATCGGACAGATCGCCGCTGCCCCGCGCCGCCAGGAACAGCGATGCGGGCTGGCGGATTCGCCCGATATGCCCGCCGCCGATTTCAGAACCGAAACCGTCCCGCGTCCCCGCCGCAAGGCGGTCCCCGCCGCCACGGATCCGGCCCTCGCCGAGAAGGCCCTCGCCGTCCACGCGCGGTTGTGCCCGGTCTACGGCTGCCCGATCCCGTACTTCCACAGTCTCGATCCGGTCAGCGAACTCGTCTCCTCGCTCCTGTCGCACCGGACCCGCAACGCCGAGTCCGGCCGGGCCTTCAAGGCCCTCCGCGCCCGGTTCCCCGACTGGGACACGGTGATCGACGCGGACGTGCCGGAGATCGAGGCCGCCATCGCGGGCGTGACCTGGCCGGAGTTGAAGGCGCCGCGGATCCGCGACGTGCTCCGGGCCGTGCGCGACCGCTGCGGGAGCCTCGACCTCGCCTTCCTGGCCGACATGGAGGTCGAGGCCGCGCGGGCGTGGCTGCAGGCCATCCCCGGCATCGGCCCGAAGACCAGCGCGGCGGTCCTGTCGTTCTCCACCCTGCGGATGCCGGCCTTGCCGGTGGACAGCCATCATCACCGGGTGGCGCAGCGCCTTGGGCTGATCGGCAAGCGGGTCGATGTCGGTCCCTCGCACCCAATCCTGCGGGCGCAGCTCCCCGCCGCGTGGAGCGCGCAGGATCTCTACGACAATCACGAGATCCTGATGCTGCACGGCCAGCAGGTCTGCCACCATCAGCGTCCGGCCTGCGGGCGCTGCGTCCTGGTCGACCTCTGCCCGAGCGCGCGGCTGCCCGTGCGGGAGCCGTGAGCCGACGTGCTGCGCCTAAAGTGACTTCAGATACTCGAGAAGGGCCCTCTTCTCGTCGGGCGTGAGATTCGTGCCGTAATCGTGCCCGCACCGGCTGTTGCCGGAATCGCGATCGGTGCAATCCGTCGTGTTCAACGTGTAGTCGAACTGCGTCTGGTCCTCGCCGAGGCCGACGGCCTCGATATCGTAGTTCGACCCGATCCTGAAGGACGGGCGGCGGTCGTTCGGCTTCTTCAGGAGGTCCGCGAGGGTCGCCACGGACCCGTTGTGGAGATAGGGCGCGGCCGCCCAGATCCCTTCGAGCACGCGCGCCTCGTACGGATAGGTCCCGGCCGGGACGCCGGAGGTGCAGCTCGTATCACCCGCCCGGGGGAACGCATTGGCGAGAGACCGCAGTTGCTGCGGCAGCGCGAGCACGTTGAGGTGCGGCGGAGCCATCCCCGGCGGCGCTGCGGTCAGAAAGGGATTGAAGCTCTGGATGATCGAGCCGGCCACAGCGTTGGCGAGGATGCTGATGGCGCACTCGTTCTCGGCCTTGAGCGGCATCGACTGCACAAGGGGGATCTGCGCGCCGGTGAGGACCCCGCTCTTCGCCCGCCACTGCATGATCCCGTGCTCGCGGGAATCGGTGCCGACATCCTTGACCGGGGTGTGCCACGTCGCCGCTTCACCCGGCCAGCGGACACCCGGGTTCGGCCAATGGCAGCCTTTGCAGCCGCCCTCCGACTCCCCCCGCTCGAAGATCATCTTGCCCCGCTCAACCAGCGTCGCCTGCAGAGTCCAGGGCCAACGCGGCGGGCCGATCTTCTTAACCGCGTCCTCCAAGAGCCGCAGGCCGTTGAAGTTCGCCGAGTTGTCGCTGAGGTAATCGTATCTGAGCAGGACCTTGAACGGGTCCGGCCGGGGATGGAACCGGCCGAACACGCCGAGCACCTCGCCGAGATTCCGCGACAAGGCGAGACTGTCGTTGCCGTTCTCCGCGAAACCCGGCCACTGGGTCCGGTCCTGACGCGGCGCGTTCCAGAGGAAGGGATAGCGCGTCGGCGCATCAGCGACGCGGATGTTGTCCGGGATCATGGTGTTGGGCGGGACGCCGATATCCAGGCCCGTGACGCGGTTGAAGATCATCCCCACGGCGTCGAGCCGCGCAGGGCCCCAGGGGGTCTTGGGCAAGGCCCGCGTCATCAGCGTGTGATAGCGGTCGTACCAAGCCTTCACGAAGAAGGAGAGGTTCTGGACCGCGTCCGCGTCCTCGGCCGCCTTGCCGAGAACCGTCCGGGCGAAGGGCTGGAATGCCGCCTCCGACGCGACGACCGCGGCCATGGAGACATCCAGGTCGCTCAGGAGGCTCTGGAAGTCGGCGATGGCGGGCCCACCGTCGATCCGGTAGGCCTTGCCGTCGACCGTGATCTGACGGGTATGGCAGGCCGCACAGGTCATCCCGGCGATCTCGCCCCCGGCGGGGCCGGCGAAGGTGAATCCGACGGGCAGATCGTCACGGCTGTCGGGATTGGGCAGATAGCCGTAGCGCGACAGGCTTCCCGCGAGGAACGGCGTCCCGTCGGTCCGCTTCAGGGCTTTCAGCCACGCGAGTGGCATCAGCTCGGAGCCCTGACTCTGGAGGTAGAAGGCCCGCCGCACACGGTCGTCCCAGTCGGAGCCCTGATCGACAGAGATCGGCGGCGTGGATTGCGCCCGGGCAGCAGGCACCGACAGGAGGGGGAGGCAGGCCCAGACGGCCGTGAGGAGTCTGCGTGCCGACGACATCGATCCCCCGCGAATACAGTGGTCAGACAGCCGAATTCCGCGAATCAAATCAGTAAAACGGAATGTAACATCGGCTGGTTCGCGGCATCATCCGTTTGGATGGCGCGCAGCGACGGCGAGATGGGATCGGGAGGCCCGTGCTGCCGACGGCCGGCGCCCGTCCGGCGCACCGGCCGGTCAAGCGGCGCGCCTTGACCGGTCCGGCCTACGGGTGCGAGTAACCCCGCGCCCGGACGGCGCGGAGCCCCGGTCTATGCTTGCTCAGGATCGGCGCCGATGGCCGCGTTCACCGAATTGGTCTTCTCGGGCGTCCAGCCCACCGGCAACCTGCACCTCGGCAACTATCTCGGGGCGGTGAAGCGCTTCGTGGAGATGCAGGACCGCGACGCGCAGTGCCTGTACTGCGTGGTCGATCTGCACGCGATCACCGTCTGGCAGGACCCGGAGGCCCTGCGCGGCCAGATCCGCGAGGTCACGGCCGCCTTCCTCGCCGCCGGAATCGATCCGAAGCGCTCGATCGTGTTCAACCAGAGCCAGGTCCCGCAGCATGCCGAGCTCGCCTGGGTGTTCAACTGCGTCGCCCGCCTCGGCTGGCTGAACCGCATGACCCAGTTCAAGGAGAAGGCCGGCAAGGACCGGGAGAACGCCTCCATCGGCCTGTACGACTATCCCGTGCTGATGGCCGCCGACATCCTGGCCTACCGGGCGACCCACGTCCCCGTGGGCGAGGACCAGAAGCAGCACCTGGAGTTGACCCGGGACATCGCCCAGAAGTTCAACACGGACTTCGCCGGCTCGATCGCGGCGCACGGTCACGGCGACGCGTTCTTCCCGATCACGGAGCCGCTGATCGGCGGCCCGGCCGCCCGGGTCATGTCGCTGCGCGACGGCACCAAGAAGATGTCCAAGTCGGACCCGTCCGACAATTCCCGCATCAACCTCACGGACGATGCGGACGCCATCGCCCAGAAGATCCGGCGGGCCAAGACCGATCCGGAGCCCCTGCCCTCCGAGGTGGCGGGGCTGAAGGAGCGGCCGGAGGCGGACAACCTCGTGGGGATCTACGCGGCGCTCGCCGGCATCACCCGCGAAGAGGTGCTGCGCGACTTCGGCGGGGCGCAGTTCTCCGCCTTCAAGCCGGCGCTCGCCGACCTCGCGGTGACGAGCCTCGCGCCGATCGCCGGGGAGATGCGCCAGCTCACGGCCGATCCCGGCCACATCGACGCCGTGCTGGCCGATGGCTCCGCCCGGGCCGAGACCATCGCGGCGCAGACGCTGGACGCGGTCAAGGACATCGTCGGCTTCGTGCGGCGCGGTCCGAGCCTTCAGGCGGTGCGGTGACCGTCCGGGCGCTGGTCTTCGACGTCTTCGGGACGCTGGTGGACTGGCGCTCCGGCGTCGCCCGCGAGGCGGCGCGGCTGCTCGCGCCCCTCGCGCCAGACCTCGATGCCGGTGCCTTCGCGGATGCGTGGCGGGCCCGCTACAACCCGTCGATGGAGACGGTGCGCTCCGGCGCCCGGCCCTTCGTCGACCTCGACACGCTCCAGGCCGAGTCCCTGCCGGACGTGCTGGCACAGTTCGGCATCGCGGGCGTGTCCGAGGACCTCCGGCGGGAGCTGGTCCAGGCCTGGCACCGGCTCGACGCCTGGCCCGAGGTGCCGGACGCGCTGCGGCGGCTGCGGGCGAAGCACCTCCTGGCGCCGAACTCGAACGGGCATGTCCGGCTGATGGCCGACCTCGCCCGCCGCAACGGGCTGATCTTCGACGCGATCCTCGGAGCCGGCTATTCCCGCGACTACAAGCCGAAGCCCGCTCTCTACCGCGACGCGGTCGCGGCCCTCGGCTTCGCGCCCGCGGAGACCATGATGGTCGCGGCCCACTCGAACGACCTCGCGGCGGCGGCGGGTCACGGGCTCGCCACCGCCCACATCGCCCGGCCCCACGAGCACGGGCCGGCCGGCGGCGAGACCGCGCCGACGGTGCCGGTCACCCACGCGGCGCGGGACCTCGCGGATCTCGCCGACCGGCTCGGCTGCTGACCGCGACGACGGAGGGTTGCGATGGCCGATTGGAACCCCGCCCTCTACACCCGCTTCGAGGACGAGCGGACCCGCCCCGCCGCCGAACTCCTCGCCCGCGTGCCCCTCGCCGCGCCGCTCCTGGCCTGCGATCTCGGCTGCGGCCCGGGCAATTCCACCGCGCTGATCGCGGCGCGCTACCCGGGCGCGGAGGTGATCGGCCTCGATGCCTCGCCGGCGATGCTGGCGAGCGCCCGCGCCCGGCTTCCGGGCCTAGCCTTCGCGCTGGCCGATGCCGCGACCTGGATTCCGGAGCGGGCGCCGGACCTGATCTACGCCAACGCCGTGCTGCAATGGCTGCCGGACCACGCGCGCCTGCTGCCGCGGCTGTTCGGCCTCCTCGCCCCGGGCGGCGTGCTCGCGGTGCAGATGCCCGACAACCTCGCCGAGCCCACCCATCGCCTGATGCGCGACGTCGCGGCGGACGGACCCTGGGCGGCGGCGATCGGCGATCCGGCCGTGGCCGGCCGCCTCGGGCGGATGCTGGAGCCCGCGGCCTATTACGACCTGTTGGCGCCGCACGCCGCCGAGGTCGATGTCTGGCGCACCGCCTATCACCACCGGATGGCGGATGCCGCCGCCATCGTGGACTGGGTGAGCGCCACGGGGCTCCGGCCCTTCCTCGACCCGCTCGATGCCGGGGAGCGGGCCGGATTCCTGTCGGCCTACACCGCCGAGATCGAGGCCGCCTACCCGCCGCGCAGCGACGGGCGGCGCCTGTTGGCCTTCCCGCGGGTGTTCATCGTGGCGCGGGCGCGGTAGCGGCTCAGGCCTCGCCGCGGGCCATCAGCGCCTCGTACTCGGAGACGTCCAGCTTGCCCTCCTGGGCGACACGGGCCTTGTCGGCATCGCTGATCACGTCGCCCGCGAGGTCGAGGCGCTTCCAGGCGGCGAGCGGGGTCTCGCGGCCGGGCCGCGGCACGTACTTGTTCTGCTCGAGCTTCTGGTACTTGTGGATGTAGCGCGGGCAGTTGACCCAGATCTTGGTGACCGCGACCTTCACGAGGTACTTCGCCTCGGTGTACTCGGCCATGAGGGCGTCGTCGCGCAGCAGCGTCGCGTGGCCTTGCACGCGGATGCGGTGCGGCGTCTCGAAGTCGATGAACAGCAGGCCGACCTTGGCCTGACCCTCGATGTTGCCCATCGAGTAGAACATGCCGTTGCCGTCGAAGCCCGGGAACACCAGCGTGCTGGCGTCGAGCACCTTCACGAAGCCCGTGGGGCCGCCCTTGTAGGAGACGGTCGGCATGCCGTCCGGGTCGACGGTCGAGAGGAAGAACATGTCGCGGGCGCCGACGAAGGCGGCCTCGTCCGGCTGGACGCTCTCGTGGACCCAGTCCTCGTCGAGGCGCACGGCGAGCTTGGTGGTGCCGAACTCCTCCTGCAGCGCCCGGTGCGCGTCGGAATAGAGCGATGCCATGCGTGTCCTCTCCGCGTGCCGGTCCTCGTGCAGGCGGGACCGCTGCGGGGCTTATGGCCGGGATGTCCGGTGCCGGGCAACCCGGAACGCGAAGGGCCGGCCACGCCTTCGCGTGACCGGCCCCGGCATGCGCGGCCGGGCAGAGCCCGACCGCGCGGGTGCGGATCAGTTGCGGGTCTTGTCGACCAGCGCCTTCTCGGAGATCCACGGCATCATGCCGCGGAGCTTGGCGCCGACCTCCTCGATCGGGTGGGCGGCGAGCTTGGCGCGGGTCGCCTTGAACGAGGTCTGGTTGACCTTGTTCTCCAGCATCCAGTTGCGGGTGAAGGTGCCCGACTGGATGTCGTTCAGCACGCGCTTCATCTCGGCCTTGGTCTCGGGCGTCACGATCCGCGGGCCGGTGACGTACTCGCCGTACTCGGCCGTGTTGGAGATCGAGTAGTTCATGTTGGCGATGCCGCCCTCGTAGATGAGGTCGACGATCAGCTTCACCTCGTGGAGGCACTCGAAATAGGCCATCTCGGGGGCGTAGCCCGCCTCGACCAGGGTCTCGAAGCCGGCCTTGATCAGCTCGACGAGGCCGCCGCACAGCACGGCCTGCTCGCCGAACAGGTCGGTCTCGCACTCCTCCTTGAAGGTCGTCTCGATGATGCCGGCGCGGCCGCCACCGTTGGCCGAGGCGTAGGACAGGCCGAGGTCGTGGGCGTTTCCGGAGGCGTCCTGCGCGATGGCGATCAGGGTCGGCACGCCGCCGCCGCGGAGGTACTCGGAGCGCACGGTGTGGCCGGGGCCCTTCGGAGCGACCATCAGGACGTCGAGGTCCTTGCGCGGCTCGATCAGGTTGAAGTGGACGTTGAGGCCGTGGGCGAACAGGAGCGCGGCGCCCTGCTTCATGTTGCCTTCGAGGGACTCACGGTAGATGTCGCCCTGCAGCTCGTCGGGGGTGAGCATCATCACCACGTCAGCCTGACGGGCGGCCTCGGCGACCGACAGGACCTTGAAGCCCTCGGCTTCCGCCTTCTTGGCGGTGGCGGAGCCCTCGCGCAGGGCGATGACGATGTCCTTCACGCCCGAATCGCGCAGGTTGAGCGCGTGGGCGTGACCCTGACTGCCGTAGCCGACGATGACGACCTTCTTGCCCTTGATCAGGTTCAGGTCGGCGTCGCGATCGTAATATACCCGCATGTCTGTCTCCTCTTAAACGTGGTGGTTCGGGTCGGTTGTGGCCCGGCCGTAGAGGGCCAGGAACTGCTCGACGGCGCGGCCCGCATCGCGCCGGATCTCGGCCCCATCGAAATCGAGGGTCTCGCCGAGCAGAAGTCGGATCTGGATATCCCGGCCGACGAGGCCGAAGAAGGTCCGGAAGGCGGCCTCGCTGTCCGCGAAGGCGAGAAGGCCGGCGGCGCGCCCAGCCTCCAGCACGGGCTTCACGCGCTCACCGATGGCGAAGCGCCCGTTCGCCAGGACGATGCCGCCGAGGTTGCTCTTGCGCGAGCCCGCATGCGCGATGGCGATCCGGTTCAGCGCCACCGAGGTCGGACCGGTGATGACCTCCAGCCACGTCACGGCGAAGTCCTGCAGGCGCTCCCGCAGGGTCGCGCCGTCGAGCACATGCGCGGCATCGGAGCCCGCATGGACCCGCGAGGCCTGCCAGCGCACCGTCGCGGTCAGCAGCCCGTCCCGGTCGCCGAACCACTTGTAGAGCGTCTCCTTCGAGCAGCTCGCCCGCCGCGCGACGGCATCCATGGTGAGCTGCTCGCCGTCCTCGACCATGAGGCCGAGCACGGCATCCAGCACCGCCTGCTGGCGTACCGAAGGCGCGTCCCGCTCTGCTGTGGCGCTGGTCTGCATCATCTCGAATGGCGTACCGTACCGTACGGTACGCGCTCTAGGACGATTCGCAGATGGCGGCAAGGGGGGTGCCGCGCCCCGACCGTGTCAGCGCGGCAGGGGCAGGCCCTCGCGGGCGAAGACGGCCTGCACGGCCGGCCGCTCGGCGACGCGACGGGCATGGGCGGTCCAGGCCGGGAAGCGGCCGGCCATGTCGAACCGGAGCACCGGACCGTTGGCCCAGAACCAGAACACCGTCAGGTAGGCGTCGACGACGCTGAAGCGGTCGCCCACCGCCCAGCCGCCGTGCGAGAGGCGCACCTCGGTCATGGTGGCGAGGTCGGCGTAGGTGTTGGCCGCCTTCGCCTTGATGCCCGGAAAGGCGCTCTCGTCGTCGGAGTAGCGCTCGGGCCGGCGGACATGGGCGTAGGTCACGTGGTGGTTGCAGGCGAGCCAGCCGAGCCACTCGTCCGCGGCGGCCTGCTCGCGCAGGTCGGTGGGCCACAATGCCGTCTCCGGCACCTGACGGGCCACGTGGCGCATGATCGCCGCGCATTCGGTGAGCACCCAGCCGTCCTCGGTCAGCGCCGGCACGCGGCCGCGATCGTTGATCGCGAGGTATTCCGGCCGGCGCTGGTCGCCGGCGGCGAGGTCGAGCTTGATGCCCTCGTATGACAGCCCGGATTCCTCCAGGACGATGTGGGCGGCCAGCGAGCAGGCGCCGGGGGCGTAGTAGAGGGTGCGGGCGGTCATGAGTGATCCTTGATCGACGAAGTCGGGCGCGGCGCGTTCGCCGCAGCAAGGCGGCCTCGATCGGCTCGCCTCATCGATTCAATCGGCGCTCCGCAACACCGTTCGGCCGAGTGGCCAGATCCTAAAGCGGCTCCGCCCCGCGCCCCATCGCGGAGATGCCGGTCCGGCAGATCTCCACCAGCCCGATCACGCTCATCAGGCGCACGAACCGGTCGATCTCCTCGGTGGCCCCGGTCAGCTCGAACACGAAGGAGTTGAGCGTGGCGTCCAGCGTCTTGGCGCCGAAGGCGGCGGCGAGCCGCAGGGCCTCGCTGCGGTGCTCGCCCTCGCCCTTCACCTTCACGAGGCAGATCTCACGCTCGAGGGCGTTGCCCTGAAGCGTCAAATCCACCACCCGGTGGACCGGCACCAGCCGGTCGAGCTGCGCCTTGATCTGCTCGATCACGGCGTTGGTGCCCGTGGTGACGATGGTGATGCGCGAGATGTGGCGCGCCTCCTCGGTCTCGGAGACGGTCAGGCTCTCGATGTTGTAGCCGCGGCCGGAGAACAGCCCCGAGATGCGGGCGAGCACGCCGGGCTCGTTGTCGACGATCACCGCCAGCGTGTGCCGGTTCACCGGCTCGACGCGGACGGCATCGGGGTAGTGGGTGTTCATCGCATTCATCGCCGGCCTCGTCCTCGTCGTTCGACCCATTGCCGCCGCAGCGGCGGATCGCGGCCCGGCGGTACGCCGGGCCGCCCTCCCTCACACCAGCATCTTGCCTTCCTCGGAGATCACGTCGCCGAGTTCGACGCCGGTCTCGCCGAGGTAATCGGACAGGAGCATCTCGTTGTGCGCCTTGCCCGACGGGATCATCGGGAAGCAATTCTCGGTCTTGTCGACGATGCAGTCGAAGATCACCGGGCCGTCATGGGCGAGCATCTCCGCGATGGCGCCGTCGAGGTCGCCCGGCTTCTCGCAGCGCATGCCCTTGGCGCCGTAGGCCTCCGCGAGCTTCACGAAGTCCGGCAGGCTCTCCGAGTAGCTCTGCGAGTAGCGCGAGCCGTGCAGCAGTTCCTGCCACTGCCGGACCATGCCCATGTACTCGTTGTTCAGGATGAACACCTTGACGGGCAGCCGGTACTGAACCGCCGTCGACATCTCCTGCATGTTCATCAGGATCGAGGCCTCGCCCGCGATGTCGATGACGAGCCCGTCCGGATGCGCGAGCTGGGTGCCGATGGCCGCCGGCAGGCCGTAGCCCATCGTGCCGAGGCCGCCGGAGGTCATCCAGCGGTTCGGCTCGTCGTACTTGAAGTACTGGGCCGCCCACATCTGGTGCTGGCCAACCTCGGTCGTGATGTAGGTCTCGCGATTCTTGCAGGCCTCGTAGAGGCGCTGGACGGCGTATTGCGGCTTGATGATCGTGCCCGACGGCCAGTAGGCGAGGCAGTCGCGCGCCTTCCAGGTCCCGATCTTCTGGAACCACGGATCGAGGTTGGACCTGTCGGGCCGCGACGGCAGGGCGCGCCACGCCGCCAGCATGTCGGCCAGCACCGAGGCGCAATCGCCAACGATCCCGACATCGACCTTGACGACCTTGTTGATCGAGGACGCGTCGACGTCGATGTGGATCTTCTTGGAGAAGGGCGAGAACGCGTCGAGCCGGCCGGTGATTCGGTCGTCGAACCGGGCGCCGACGCAGATCATCACGTCGCACTCGTGCATCGCGAGATTGGCCTCGTAGGTCCCGTGCATGCCAAGCATGCCCAGGAACTTCTCGTCCGTACCCGGATAGGCGCCGAGCCCCATCAGGGTCGAGGTGACCGGGAATCCGGTCTCGCGGACGAGTTCGCGCAGGAGGCGCGAGGCCTCCGGGCCCGAATTGATCACGCCGCCGCCCGTGTAGAAGACCGGCCGGCGCGCGGTCGCCATCAGTTCGACGGCCGCGCGGATCCGGTCGGCATCGCCCTTCACCGCCGGGCGGTAGGTCTTGTGGCTCGCGATCTCGGGGCGCTCGTAGAGCCCGGAGGCGAACTGGATGTCCTTGGGCAGGTCGACGACGACCGGGCCGGGCCGGCCATTGGCCGCGACGTAGAACGCCTCGTGCAGGATGCGCGGCAGGTCGTCGATCGATTTGACCAGGTAATTGTGCTTCGTGCAGTGGCGCGTGATGCCGACCGTGTCGCATTCCTGGAACGCGTCGGTGCCGATCAGGTGCGTCGGGACCTGGCCGGTGATGCAGACCAGCGGGATCGAATCCAGCATCGCGTCGGTGAGCCCGGTGACGATGTTGGTGGCCCCGGGACCCGAGGTAACGAGGACGCAGCCGACCTTGCCGGAGGAGCGGGCATAGCCCTCGGCCGCGTGGACGGCGCCCTGCTCGTGGCGGACGAGAATGTGCTTGACGGCGTTCTGGTGGAAGAGCGCGTCGTAGATCGGCAGTACGGCGCCGCCCGGGTACCCGAACAGCGTATCGACACCCTGATCCTGGAAGGCCCGGATGACCATCTCGGCCCCGGTCATGACCTCGCCGCTCATGCTCGTCTCCTCGCGCTCTCCGGAGCCACGGCGGTCACCGACCGCCGCCCTGCCCCGTCCTCTCTCACCGCACCCTCGTCATGCGGGGCGGTTCCCGCCTCGCCCGAACGTGCCGTCCGCCTCGATATCCCGTCCGGCCGATCCCATGCCGCCCTGGAGCGGGCAACAAAAAAGGGCCCCGAGGGACCCTGCATGCGCCACCGCTCGGATCGCGACCCTAGCTCAGGGCCGCCCCGTCGGTGACGCTACCGCTACAATAAGGATCGTGGTCATCGGATATCCGTACTCGCCTCGCGGCGGCCAGTCGATCCGACGTGGATCGACACCGGTCGCGCGTGAAGTGTCGGGCCTCATAGCGGAGCGCGTGGTGCCGGTCAACGCGTCCGCGCGGCTGTTCGTGCTGTTTCCCTGTGTCGAGCCGGTCAATGCCCCTCACTGCAGCGACGGCGGGAAGCGCCGGACCCAGTTGCTCGCCGCGTCGTAGGCCGCGCCAAGTTGCAGGCAGGCGAGCTCGCCATGATTGGGGCCGACGATCTGGATGCCGGTGGGCAGGCCGCCCGCTCCGAAGCCGGCCGGGACGTCGAGGGCCGGCAGGCCCGACATCGTCGCCGGAATCGTGATCTGCATCCAGCGGTGATAGGTGTCCATCGCCTGCCCGCCCACCGTCCCGGGCCAGCGCAGGGTCTTGTCGAACGGGAAGACCTGGGCGCTCGGCATGACGACGAAATCGTAGGCGTCCATGAAGCGGCGCAGGGTCTCGTACCAGCGCGTGCGCCCCTCCAGGGCCGCGATGATCCGGTCGGCGCCGAGCGCCAGCCCCCGCTCCACCTCCCAGACGGCCTCCGGCTTCAGCAGTGCCCGCTGACGGGGCTCGTCGTGGAACGGGCGGAGCGACGCCGCGACCGTGAAGGCCCGCAGCACCAGCCAGTCCTGCCAGAGCTGCTCCATGTCGTAGCGGGGTATCGCCTCCTCGACGATGCAGCCGATGTCGACGAAGGTTGAGAGCGCGGAACGCCCGAGGTCGAGCACGCCGGGATCGAACGGGATCTGCCCGCCGCAATCGCCGAGCCACGCGATCCGCGTGCCGCGGAAATCGCGGGCGAGCGAGTTCGCGAAGGCGGATGGATCCTGCCGGATGGCGTTCGGGCAGCGCGGATCGTAGCCTGCCAGCACCGAGAGCATCAGGCCGATATCGGCGGGCGTCCGGCCGATGGCGCCGAGCACCCCGAGGCCGGGGCTGAACACGTCCTTGGCCTCGGCCGGGATCCGGCCCCAGCTCGGGCGCAGGCCGTAGCAATTGTTGAAGGCCGGCGGGTTGCGCAGCGACCCGGCATGGTCGCTGCCGTCGGCGACCGGCTGCATCCGCAGAGCCACCGCCACGGCGGCGCCGCCGCTCGATCCGCCCCCGGTCTTTTCCGGATCGTAGGCGTTGCCGGTGGCGCCGTAGACCGGGTTGAAGCTGTGCGAGCCCAGGCCGAACTCGGGGATGTTGGTCTTGCCGATGAAGATCGCCCCAGCGGCGCGCAGCCGGGCCACCATGATCGAGTCGGTCTCGGCGATCCGGTCGGCGAAGATCGGGGATCCTTGGGTAAACCGCAGGCCGCGGACGGGGTCGAGATCCTTCACGGCCAGCGGGAAACCGTGCAGCGGGCCGACGGCATCGCCGCGCGCCAGGGCGGCGTCGGCGGCCTCGGCCTCCCGCAGGAGCGCGGCATCATCCGCGAGGCCCACGAGGGCATTCACCTGCGGGTTGATCCGGTGGATCCGCTCCAGATAGGCGCGCATCACCTCCCCGCAGGAGACCACCCGGCCGCGGATGGCGGCGGCGAGGTCCACGGCGCCGAGCCCCGTGATGCCGTCCTGTCGCGCGTCCTGCATCGAAAACTACCTCCGGATCGACGGAGATCGGTAGCCGGAGGTTGGATCCAGGCAAAGACGCCTTTAGCTGAAAGGATGGAATGCCGCTGTCGGTGTTTGCGAGCGCAGCGAAGCGATCCAGTGTCGCGCGACGATCACCGTTGTCGCGCTGCCCTGGGTCGCTTCGCTGCGCTCGCGATGACGTCCGGCCGCCACTGAGGCCGTCACGCCACCGACCAGGGCAGCGTCTCCTCACCGCGGAACACCACCACCGCCGTGTCGTCCACCGCGACCGCCTCTGCGACCCGGCCCGGCCGCCGCTCCAGGGTCACGGTCCCGGCATTGGGCTCCAGCCCGTGGAAACGGGCGCCGTTGAGCGACGCGAAGGCCTCGAACCGGTCCAGTGCCCCCTCCTCGTCGAAGACCTGCACGTAGGTCTGGAGCGCGGAGGGCCCGCAGAACACGCCGGCGCAGCCGCAGGACGCCTCCTTGGCGCCGCGGACATGCGGAGCGGTGTCCGTGCCGAGGTAGAAGCAGGCCTCGCCCGAGGTCGCAGCCTTGCGCAGCGCGAGCCGGTGCCGCTCGCGCTTGGCCACCGGCAGGCAGTAGAGGTGCGGGCGCAGGCCCCCCTGGAAGATGTGGGTCCGGTTGATCACGAGGTGGTGCGGCGTGATCGTGGCCGCGCACCGGCTCCGGTGCTCCCGGACCACGTCGAGGATCTCCGCCGTGGTGGCGTGCTCCACGGTGACCTTCAGCCCCTGGTGGCGGCCGAGCAGCGGGATCAGGCTGCCCTCCATGAAGGCGGCCTCGCGGTCGAAGATGTCGATCTCCGGGTCGGTCGCCTCGCCGTGGATCAGAAGCGGCATGCCGATCCGCTCCATGCGCTCCAGCACGGGGGCGATCCCGAGGAGGTCGGTGACGCCGGCATGCGAGTTCGTGGTCGCGCCCGCCGGGTAGAGCTTGGCGGCGACCCAGACCTTGTCCTTGAAGCCGCGCTCGATCTCGGCCGGATCCGTGTCGTCCCGCAGGTAGCAGGTCATCAGCGGCTTGAAGTCCATCCCGGCGGGCAGAGCCGCCAGAATGCGCTCTCGGTAGGCCCGCGCGGCCGCGACCGTGGTCACCGGCGGCACGAGGTTCGGCATGATGATGCCCCGGGCGAACTGCGCCGCCGTGTAGGGCAGCACCGCTTTGAGCATCGCGCCGTCGCGCAGGTGGATGTGCCAGTCGTCCGGCCGGCGGATGGTGATCCGCTCGACCGGCTTCGCCTCCTGGCGCTCGGCGGGGAACAGGTCGGCGACGCCCATCGCGAAAACTCCTCAGGCCTGACCGAAGGCGGAGATGCCGCCATGGGCCGCCGACCATTCGGCCGGGGCGTTGAGGAAGCGCTCGACCTCGTCGAGCGTCTTCGGGTCGAAGGTGCCCATCTCCTTGGCCACCGCCAGCACGTCCCACCACGTGGTGAGATAGTGGAGCTTGATGCCGATCTCCTCCATCAGCGCGGCGCTGCCCGGGAAGATGTCGTAGTAGAACAGCACGAAGCAGTGATCGACCTGGGCGCCGGACTCGCGCAGGGCGTTGCAGAAATTCACCTTGCTGCGCCCGTCGGTGGCGAGGTCCTCGACCAGCAGCGTCCGGGCGCCCTCGACGATCTCGCCCTCGATCTGGGCGTTGCGGCCGAAGCCCTTGGGCTTCTTCCGGATGTACTGCATCGGCAGCATCATCCGGTCGGCGATCCAGGCCGCGAAGGGGATGCCGGCGGTCTCGCCGCCCGCGATGTGGGTGAGCTTCTCGTAGCCGATCTCGCGCACGATCGTGGCGGTGGCGAAGTCCATGAGGGTCGAGCGCAGGCGCGGGAACGAGATGATCTTCCGGCTGTCCGTGTAGACCGGGCTCGCCCAGCCCGACGTGAACTTGAACGGCTCGTCCTTGTAGAAGAGGACCGCGCCGATCTCGAGGAACATCTTGGCCGCCTCGCGGGCGATCACCGTCCGGTCGAGGGGCAGGAAGGGGCTGGTCATGCGGCGTGCGCGCTCCCGCTGAGGGCGCTCTCCATCGGCGACGGACCCGGCCGGGGGCTGAGAGCGCGTGAGACTGAGGTCTGGCCGCCCTCCTCCGCCCTGGCTCCGCACGCGTCAAGTCTGCGCGGGACGCTATCCGCGCCTCAAGCGCCGGCCCGGAGATGCGCGAGGTGCCGGATTGCGAGCGCGTAGCCGTGCGTCCCGAACCCGGCGAGCACGGCCGTCGCGGCGAGCGAGATATAGGAGTGATGGCGGAAGGCCTCGCGCCGGTGGACGTTCGAGATGTGGCACTCGATCACCGGCACCGCGCAGGTGTTCAGCGCGTCGAGGATCGCCACCGAGGTGTGGGTGTAGGCCCCCGCGTTGATGACGATCCCGGCGGATCCGACACGGAAATCGTGGATCGCGTCGATCAGCACGTGCTCCGCATTGCTTTGCCGAAAATCGACCTGCAGCCCGAAGCCGGCGGCCGTGTCGCGGCAAAGAGCCTCGACGTCGGCCAGCGTCTCGCGGCCGTAGATCTCGGGCTGTCGCTTGCCGAGCAGGTTCAGGTTCGGCCCGTTCAGGACCAGGACAGTGTCGTTCATCGTGTGCCCCGTGGCCCGGGCGGCGTGGCCGACTTACCGCCCGGGCCTCGTCCCCATACTCGACCTTGTAAGTCAGTTCGCATCCCCTCGGGCAAGGCCGGATCGCATCGGCCGCGCGGGGATCGGAGCGCGGCTCGGATCGACCGGTCCGGCCCCGTGCTCACGCCGCCGCGGCGGAGAGCGCACCGAGGTCGCGGACCAGCTCGTCCACGCGCCCGGGCTTCGCGTCCCAGGCGAACATGAAGCGCGCGCCACCGCCGATGAAGGTGTAGAACCGCCATCCCCGGGCGCGCAGGCCGTCCATGGTGGCGGGCGGCAGCGTCAGGAAGACCGCGTTGGCCTCCACGGGAAACAGTGCCCGCACCCCTGGCAGCCCGGCGACGGCCTCGGCGAAGCGCCGGGCGCAGGCGTTCCCGTGCGTGGCGTTCCTCAGCCATGCGCCGCTCTCCAGCATGCCGACCCAGGGGGCCGCGAGGAAGCGCATCTTCGAGGCCAGTTGGCCCGCCTGCTTGCAGCGGTAGCCGAAATCCTCGGCGAGCTTCGGATCGAAGAACACCACCGCCTCGCCGGCATGCATCCCGTTCTTGGTACCGCCGAAGCACAGGACGTCGATGCCCGCCCGCCACGTCATGTCGCCCGGGCTGCAGCCGAGGCTCGCGCAGGCATTGGCGAAGCGCGAGCCGTCCATGTGGAGCGCAAGACCGAGGTCCCGGCAGGTCGCCGACAGCGCCCGCAGCTCGGCGAGGCTGTAGACCTGACCCGTCTCGGTGGGCTGCGTGATCGTTACAACCCGCGGCCGCGGGAAGTGGATGTCGCTCCGGTTCTGAGCGAGGCCGCGGATCGCGTCCGGCGTGAGCTTGCCGCCCTCGGTCCGGACGGTCAGCAGCTTCGAGCCGTTGGAGAAGAATTCCGGTGCGCCGCACTCGTCGGTCTCGACATGGGCCGAATCGGCGCAGATCACGCTGTGATAGGACTGGCAGAGGGCGGCCAACGCCAGGGCGTTGGCGGCGGTGCCGTTGAACGCGAAGAACACTTCGCACTCGGTCTCGAAGAGGGCCCGGAACGCGTCGGCGGCGCGCTGCGTCCACCCGTCCTCGCCGTAGGCCGGGGCATGGCCGCGATTGGCCGCCTCCATGGCCGACCAGGCCTCCGGGCAGATGCCGGAGTAGTTGTCGCTGGCGAATTGCTGCGAGTCGTCGTGTCTCATCCGCGCAACCTAGCACGACACCGGCGAAGATGGATCGCGCAAGCAGGTTGGAACTGGTGCGCGCTTGGTGTAATAGGCCCGCCAATGCGTGGGCTCCACGCCGATTCGGAAACCGACGTTCCCGTCCCTCCCGGGTTCATCCCGGGCGAGGGACGTTGCCGGTTTCCAGATCGGCGGCGGGCTGCGCGAGCCCCAAATCCAGGTCCAGAGGATCAAGTCCGTTGCAGGTACTCGTTCGCGACAACAACGTCGATCAAGCGCTCCGCGTCCTCAAGAAGAAGATGCAGCGCGAGGGCATCTTCCGCGAGATGAAGCAGCGCAAGGCTTATGAGAAGCCGTCCGTGCGCAAAGCTCGCGAAAAGGCCGAGGCCGTCCGCCGCGCCCGCAAGCAGGCCCGCAAGACCGCGATCCGCGAGGGCCTGATCGCCGCGCCGAAGCCGAAGCCCCGTTTCCCCGCCGGCGGCCGTCGCCCCGGCTTCCCGTCCCCGACGGCGGCGCAGCCGCAGGGCGGCAACGCCTCGGGTCAGGTCCCGGTCACGCCGGCTCCCGTCGCCTGAGCGACCACGGAGCGGCTTCGAAAGAGCCCGGCCCGCGTCAGCGGCCGGGCTTTTTCTATGGCCGGGTGCCGGGCGGGTCCTGCCGGCCATCCGCCCGCTCGGCCAGGCCGCCGGTCTCGCGAGCGAAGCGAAACAAGCCCGTCGCCCCACGCCCGGGGAGGTCGTGAGGCTCCAGGTCGCGCCGCTGCGCTCACGCAGACCGTTCGGAAAGGCCGCCCAGGCTCAGGCAGCCTTGCTTCAGGCCGCCCCGGTTCAGGCAGCTTTGGCGGCGATCGTCGCGCGTTCGGCCTGAACCAGCACGTCGAGGGCGCGCCACGGCTTCTGCATGTACACCGCCTGATCGGGCAGGCGCGCGTCGCGGCTCGCCCCGGAGGTGATGACCACGCGCACGTCCGGCCAGCGGCGGCCCACCGCCTGAGCGAGGGAGATACCGTCCATCGCGCCCGGCAGGCGCACGTCGGCGAAGAGCAGGGCCACGGTGACGTCGGCGCGCTCCAGCACCGACAGGGCCGCCTCCGCGCTCTCGCAAGCGATCACGCCGAGATCCGTCTCTTCCAGCACCGCGGTGGCGAGATCGCGCACCGCCGCGTCGTCCTCGACGACGAGAGCCACGGGGCTGGAACTATCGGGCTGTGCGCGATCCATGAAAGGTCTCCTGATCTCGGTGATTTACCCCTCGACGGGTCACGGCCTCATGAGCAGGCTTCTGATTCCCCGATTCGGCCATGCTGGCCTGTCAGGAGCCGGCTCACAAGAGTCGTGGCGATTCGGCGGGCGTATGCCTGCCCTGCGGCCAAGGGTCATCACTTTCGTGCACAACGCCCGAAATTGGCGCAACGCACGGGCGGTTAAGAAACTGTTCACCGAAGTGGACCGACTGTTAACCTGCTGGGCGGCGCGGACCCATCCCGGTGGGGCGTTCTCGGCGGATTCAACGCGGACCAGAGCTGAAGGATCGACCTCCCCCATGTGCCGTTTCCTCGCCTACAGCGGTGAGCCGGTCTTCCTCTCCGACCTCGTCTGCGCGCCGACCCACTCGCTGGTGCATCAGTCGCTGCACGCCGACGAAGGGAAGACCGAAACCAACGGCGACGGGTTCGGCATCGGCTGGTACGCCGAGCGGCCGGAACCGGGGGTCTATCGGGATATCTCGCCGGCGTGGTCGGACGAGAACTTGGTGAACCTGTGCGGGCAGGTCCGGGCGCGGACGTTCTTCGCCCATGTGCGCGCCTCGACCGGCACCGCGACCGCCCGGGCGAACTGCCATCCGTTCGTCCACGGCCGCCATCTGTTCATGCATAATGGCCAGATCGGCGGCTACCATCGGATCAAGCGCCGGCTCGAGGCCATGATCCCGGACGCCTATTACGATCACCGCCGCGGCAGCACCGATTCCGAGGCGATCTTCCTGCTAGCGCTGGCCAACGGGCTCGAGACCGATCCGGTTGGCGCGATGGCGCGGACGCTGGGCTCCATCCGCGAGCTGATGGCGGCCGCCAATGTCTGCGAGCCGCTGCGCTTCACCGCGCTCCTGACCGACGGCGAGACGCTCACCGCCTATCGCTGGGCCTGCGACGGCCGGCCCCCGAGCCTGTACTACCGCGAGGGTCCCGGCGGCATCGTGGTGGTCTCGGAGCCGATCGACGGATGCCGCGAGGGATGGCAGGTCGTCCCGAAGGGCGGCACGCTCCGCGCCCGCCACGGCGCGGCGACGGTCGTGCAGGTGCCTGGAACCACGAGCCGCGCAGCAGCCTGAATACAAACGGGACCAGCCATGCCGCGGGAGGCATTGCCGGGTCGCGCCGTATGTCCACATTCCGCCCACGGCCGATCGTGCGGCCGGGCGGGAATCGACCGATGTATCCGGATACCGAGCTTCACATCGCCGGGCGCTGGCGCGCGGGCGCCGACCGGGAGACCCTGGGGGTCCTGAACCCGGCTACGGGCGAGACGATCGGACAATGCGCCGTCGCCACACAGGCCGATCTCGACGAGGCCCTGGAGGCCGCCGCCCGTGCGTTCCCGGCGTGGCGGAAGGTGGCGCCGTTCGAACGCGCCAAGGTGATGCGCAAGGCCGCCGACCTGCTGCGCGCCCGGGCCGACGACATCGCCCGCACCATGACCCAGGAGCAGGGCAAGCCGCTTGCCGAAGCGCGGATGGAGACCCTGGCGGCGGCCGACATCATCGACTGGTTCGCGGAGGAAGGTAAGCGCGCCTACGGCCGCGTCATCCCGGGGCGCGCCGACGGCGTCCTGCAGGCGGTGATCCGCGAGCCGGTGGGTCCGGTGGCCTGCTTCACGCCCTGGAACTTCCCGATCAACCAAGCGGTCCGCAAGATCTCGGCGGCCCTCTGCACCGGCTGCACGGTGATCCTGAAAGGCCCCGAGGACACGCCGGCCAGTTGCGCGGCCCTGGTCCGCGCCTTCCTGGATGCCGGCATCCCGGGCGATGCGCTCTCGCTCGTCTACGGCGATCCGGCGACCATCTCGGCCTACCTGATCCCGCACCCGGTCATCCGGAAGATCTCGTTCACCGGCTCGACCGTGGTCGGCAAGAAGCTCGCCGCGCTGGCGGGCGAGCACATGAAGCGCGCGACCATGGAACTCGGCGGCCACGCGCCGGCGATCGTGTTCGGCGACGCGGACGTCGAGAAGGCCATCGCGGTCCTCGCCCCGTCGAAGTTCCGCAATGCCGGACAGGTCTGCGTCTCGCCGACCCGCTTCCTGGTGCACGATACGGTGTTCGACCGCTTCGTCGAGGGCTTCACGAGCTTCGCCAAGGCCCTGAAGGTCGGCGACGGATTGGATCCCGACACCAAGATGGGTCCCCTGATCCACGGCCGCCGCCTCGACGACATCACGGCGCTGAGCGCCGACGCGGAAACGAGCGGGGCCGGCCTGCGCACCGGCGGCCAGCGCATCGGCAACCAGGGCAATTTCTTCGAGCCGACCGTCTTCACCGAGGTGCCGCTCACCGCCCGAATCATGAACGAGGAGCCCTTCGGGCCCGTGGCCTTGATCAACCGCTTCTCGGACGACGACGAGGCGCTGGCCGAGGCCAACCGGCTGCCCTACGGCCTGGCGGCCTACGCCTACACCCGCTCGGCCGAGCGCGCGGCCCGGGTGTCCAACGGGGTCGAGAGCGGCATGATCTCCATCAACCACCACGGCTTGGCCCTGCCGGAGACGCCGTTCGGCGGCGTGAAGGATTCGGGCTACGGCAGCGAGGGCGGCCCGGAGGCGCTCGACGCCTACCTGGTGACCAAGTTCGTCACGCAGGCGAACTTCTGACGAGCCGCGCGGCGCGTCAGTAGTGGGGAGGCGGCGGCTCCGCTCCGCGCGGCGCGGCGCGGACCGCCGCCTCCTCCACCTGCTCCCGGAGCCCGTCGACCTGCCGCGTGAGGCGGTCGATCAGCTGCCACTGCGCGGTCACGGTCCGGTTCAGATCCTCGATCGTGGCCTCCTGCTCGGTGAGACGCATCTCCAGGCGGTCGATCCGGCTCGGTTCGTCCATCACCGCTCTCCCGTCAGACCCGCCACACGCGGTTCGGTGTCCCCGCGCCGGCTCTTAGCGCAACCGGGACATCCCGCGATATACAGGTGCGCCGCTGCGGTCCCGGAGAGCCCCGACGCGTCCGGCCCTCGATGCCCGTCGCCGGATCACCGGCCACATCCCCCGCCCCATCCCGGCCCGTCGGAAAGCATCTCCCGGCGAAGGTTTTGATACAACTTAAACGCGTGTTCACCGGCGGGCACGATTCCGTGAACGGGCTTCTAGTCAATCCCGGCGCGGAAGTTCTTGAACGATCCTCGGGCAAGTACTTCGCCGTATTCTTGTGAAGTACCGGATCCGATGGCGATGTTTGGTTCACGTGCGGACGCTCTGATCACGGCGATCGACCAGACGACGGCGCGGGCCGAGTTCACGCTCGACGGCACGATCCTGGATGCGAACGCCATCTTCCTGGACCTGTTCGGCTACGCGGGCGCCGAAGCGCGCGGGCGTCAGCACGGCCTTCTCGTGCCGGAGGCGGAGCGCGCGAGCCCGGACCACGTCGCGTTCTGGGAGCGACTGCGCACCGGTCGACCGGAGACCGGCGAGTTCGCGCGCCTGACGAAGTCCGGCCGGACCATCCGGATCAGCGGCTCGTACAATCCCGTCCGTGATCGTCGCGGAGCGGTGACCAAGATCGTGATGCTCGGCACCGATGTCACCGAGCTGTCGGCTCGCGAGACGCAGGCTGCCGGCCAGATCGCGGCCCTCGACCGCTCGCAGGCGGTGATCAGCTTCACGCTGGAGGGCCTCATCACGGACGCCAACGCCAACTTCCTGTCGACCATGGGCTACACCCTCGACGAGGTGCGCGGGCAGCACCACCGGATGTTCCTGCCGGCGGATGAAGCGGCGAGCGCCGGGTACACGGCGTTCTGGGCCGCCCTCGGCGCGGGGCGGCACCAGGGCGGCGAGTTCCGCCGGATCGGCAAGGGCGGGCGCACCGTCTGGATCTTCGGCGCCTACAACCCGATCTTCGACAAAGCCGGCAAGCCCTGCGCGGTCGTCAAGTTCGCCACCGACGTGACGCAGCAGGTCGAGGAGCGTCAGCGGCGCGCCGAGGGCCAGCGCGCCATCGACGCGGATATCGCCGCGATCCGCGACTCGATGAGCCGCGTCGTCCAGCAGGCCAACGGGACCGCGAAAGCCGCCAACCAGACCACCCGGAACGTCCAGGCGGTCGCCGCCGGATCGGAGGAGTTCGCCGCCTCCATCGAGGAGTTGAGCCGGCACGCCCTCCTGGCGAAGTCGTCCGTCGACAAGGTGGTCACCCGCGCCGAGGAGGCGGGGGCGATCATCGTAGGCCTGACCGGTGCGGCGGACCGGATCGGCGCCGCCGTGAACCTGATCCGCTCCATCGCCGACCAGACCAACCTGCTGGCGCTCAACGCGACCATCGAGGCCGCCCGCGCGGGCGCGGCCGGCAAGGGGTTCGCGGTGGTGGCCGCCGAGGTGAAGGCCCTCGCCGAGCAGACCGCCCGGGCGACCGGCGAGATCGGAACCCAGATCGCCGCCGTGCAGACGGAGACCGCCCGGGCCGTGGCGGCCATCGACGGCATCGGCGCCACCATCGAGCAGCTCAGCGAGATCTCGCTCAGCGTGTCGTCCGCGGTGACCGAGCAGGCGGCGGTGACCCGCGACATGACCGAGAACATGCAGTCCGCCGCCCACAGCGTGGAATCGGCCCGCGCGGCGATCGCCGAGATCGCGGCCTCGGCGGGGCTGGTGGACGCCTCGGTGCGCAAGGTCTCCGAGGCGGCCCGCGCCCTCGCCTGACGGCGGCGGGCCGATCGTCCCGGGACGTCCGATCAGGCCGCCCGCGCGGCGGCCGGATTGGCGACCGCGACCCGGTCGCGCCCGCCATTCTTGGCCGCGTAGAGCGCGGCGTCGGCCTGCCGCATCAGCGCCTCGTACCCGGTCCCGCGGCGGATCTGCGCGATCCCGATGCTGACGCTGACGCGCAGGTCGGGGAGTTCCGGCACGAACAGCTCCGCGAAGGTCCGGCGCAGCTCCTCGGCGCGGGCGAGGGCCTCGGCCGGCGAGACGTCGGGCAGCAGGCAGGCGAATTCCTCACCGCCCAAGCGCCCCAGCAGCGCCTCCCGCGGCAGAAGGGAGGCCGCCATGGCGCAGAACCCGACCAGCACGGCGTCGCCCACGGCGTGACCGTGATGGTCGTTGACCGCCTTGAATCGGTCGAGGTCGATCAGCAGCAGCGCGCCGTCCCGCTGTTCGGCCAATGCGCCGAAGGCCGCCTCCGCGAAGGCCCGGCGGTTGCGCACGCCCGTGAGCGCGTCGGTCGAGGCGGCGATGCGCTGCTCGCGCTCTGCCCGCTCCTTGACCAGAGCCATGAAGGTGAACGCGGAGGCGATGGAGAACAGCATGGTGACGAAGCACAGGATCGCCACCCAGGGCGAAGTCAGCGGGTTCGGGCCGAGCATGGGCGGCGCCAGCAGGGTCGTGGGGATCCGGACGAAGTAGAAGGCGCCGTGCAGCGCCAAGACCGCGCCGGCGCTGATCCGGGAGGCGAGGCGTTCGGCCCGGCCGCGCCAGATCTCCGCGGCGGCCGCGCCGCAATAGGCCGTCGCCACGGCCGAGGCGTACAGGACGCGCAGGCTGATGGACTCGTAGAAGGCCGGCACGCAGCAGAGGATGCACCAGAGGCCCGCGCCCGCCATCGCCACGGCCAGGCGGGTGCTCCGGCCCTCGAACGAGCGCACGCCGCTCCAGATCAGGCCGTAGGCGGCCAGCACCACGGCGTTGGCCAAGCCGATCGAGAAAAGATCCGGGATCTGGCCGCGCAGGGCCAGCCCGGTCGAGCCGACCGACCCGACGAGGTGTGCCGCTCCCCACACGGCGAGCGCGCGGGATCCGGGGGCCTGCCGCCAAGTGGCCAGGAACAGCGTGCCGACCAGCAGGGTCGTCGCGGAACTGACGATCAGCAGGGTGGCGGGATCAAGCTGCACGACCGTCCATCGATCTCCAGTCCGGGGTGATCCCACCGGGTGCCGACCTGCCGCGCAGGGCCAGGGGCGTTCCGGCGAAGAGTGATCCCTACACCATAAGGATTTAATACCAAGGGTCCGACCAGGGACGCTCCGGGCCGCGCCGGTGCCCTCGCGGGATTCCGCGCGCGTCCGCCCCTCGAACGGACGGGCGGGTCCGCACATCGCCACGGGTGGAGGGCCCGTCGTCAAAGCCCCTGCGATCGACACACACCAACAGTCGCGGGCGCCGCGGGCGCGCGCATGAGGGACCGGAACCGAGGCCCTTGACCGCTCCGTGGCACGGTTGCCGCGGGGATCCGCGGGCGAGGCCGCCAAGCCCGTGGACCGCCCCCGGGATGGCAGCGGGCCTAGGCCGCGTGGATCACCGGGACCGCGGGCGCACCCTCCCACTCCGTATTGGCGGGGATCGACTCGCCCTTCATCACGATGGTCAGAGGCCTCAGCCGCGCGTAGTCGCCGACTTTGGTGTCGTAGAGCACCGTCGAGAAGGCGCCCACCGACACGCCCTTGCCCACGACCACGCGGCCGATCTTCATGATCCGGTCCTCGTACAGGTGCGTCTGCAGCGCCGAGACCCGGTTGATCGTGGCGTAGTCGCCGATGGTGACGCAGTCGAATTCGGTGATGTCGGTGGTGAGCATGCACACCCCCCGACCGACCTTCACGCCGAACAGGCGCAGTACCCAGGGTAGGAACGGCGTGCCCTGAAGGTGCTCCAGCAGCACCTTGCCGGCGAGGCCCCAGTAGGCCACCGCGATCGCCTCGGTGCGCATGGCCCACCACGACCACATCGGCTGCATCCCGGGCTTGTAGACGCCCATCAGCAGCCACTTCATCGCGATGACCGCGCTGGACTGGATCAGCGCGATGGCGACGCTCGCCACGACGAAGCTGACCGCCAGCCCGGTCCAGTCCTTCTCCAGGATGGCGGGATAGAAGTACCAATCGATCACGGTGATCGCGAGGGTGATGTAGAGCATCGGCGAGAACGAAGTCGCGAAGGCCTCGAACACGCCGCGCCGGATTTTCGGCCACATCCCGGGCTCGTAGGTCTGCGCCGTCGAGCCGAGATCGACCTTCTGCCGGGCCGGGAGCCGGATCGGCGGCGAGCCGAACCAAGTCTCGCCGGGGCTCATGGCCGCGTTCGCCGGGGGCTTCGACTTGATGCCGATCAGCACGTCGTCGGGAATCACCGCGCCGGGCGGCACGACGGCGTCGTTGCCGACGAAGACCCGGGCGCCGGTGCGGGTCGGCTCCAGGTGCATCCAGCCGCGTCGGATCTCCTCCTCGCCGTACACCACCTCGTCGGCCACGAAGTTCTTCGCGCCGACCTCGGCGAGGTCGTAGCGGCCGGCGAGGTTGGTGGAGATCTCGGCACCGTGGCCCATATTGGCGCCCATCAGCCGGTACCACGCCCGCATGTAGACCGTGGCGAAGAGCGACGAGAGCGTCTCCAGCGTCACCTCGACGGCGAGCGCCAGCGACCACTTGCGCAGGTAGAACAGCGAGTGGACCGAGTAGGTGCCCGAGCGCGTTCGCGGCAGCACGATCCAGCGGATGCCGGCGATGAGCAGCACCGTGCCGGCGGTCATCAGCATGGCGGTCGGCCACGTGAGGATCGGCAGGTACCAGTGGTAGTCGACGTCGGTGATGTCGGAGAGCGAGTCCGAGATCTGGTCGAAGATGAAGAAGGCCGGGAAGATCGGCAGAAGGCCCACCGCCGGGATCGCGCCGAGGAGGACGATGTAGGCGGCCATGAAGGCGGCCCGGCGTCCGAACGACGCCTCGGCGGGGGCGGGCAGATCCGCCGGATCGGCCATCCCGACCTTGCGGCCGGGGGAGCCGTCCCACCGCTCCGCCGCACCGACCCGCGAGCCGGCCGGGATCGTGGTGAGGTCCCCGATCTCGGCCTGCGGCCCGATCACGGTGTCGTGGCTGATCACGCAGGAGGTACCGATCGCCGCGTCGGCGCCGATCTCCGCCGTGCCGATGACCAGCTCGTTGCCGACGATCTCGGCGTTGGCGACGACGAGGCGGCCGCCCAGCGAAGCGCCGTCGCCGATGGTCAGGAGGTCGGCGGCACCGACTTCGATGTCGGAGATCAGGGTGTCGCGGCCGACCTTGGCGCCCATCAGGCGCAGGTAGATGGCGATGGCCGGCGAGCCCTGGAGCCACTTCACATGGACGAGGGGCGCGAGCCGCTGCGCGAGCCACCAGCGGTAATAGTACGTCCCCCAGAGCGGGTAGCGACCAGGCTTGGTCCGGCCGAGGATCAGCCACTTGCCGGCCACCGCCGCGACCGCCGTCACGCCGTTGATCGCGATGTAGACGAGGAGCAGCACCCCGAGCTCGGCGAAGAAGCTCAGCCCGCCGCCGGTGAGCAGCAGGTACGTCACGAACATGCCGAGCCACTGCGCGGTCGCGAGCGCGATCACGAGGGGCAGCGCGGCGAGCTGCGCGAGCCCGCACAGCGCCCGGCGCAGCAGCGGTGGCGGCTCGAAGCTCAGGTCGCGGGTCGCGGCCGCCGCGCCCATGCCACCCGTGCGGGCGATCAGCGCGTCGGCCATCGCCCGCATCGTGCGCAGGGCGTAGACGTCCGGCAGGGTGATGCCGACCAGCGCCGGGCTCTCGCGCACCGCCGAGACGAAGCGGGCGGCGAGCAGGGAATGACCGCCGAGATCGGAGAAGAAGTCGCCTTCGAGGGCGATCGGCTGATTGCCGAAGATCTGCTTGGCGGCGGCGACGAGGGCAGCCTCCGTCTCGTTGGCGGGGGGCTCCTGCTCGCCGTCGGCCGAGACTACGGTGAGCGGAGCGACCTTCAGAGACTTCCGGTCGACCTTGCCGGAGGTGAGCCGCGGAAGCGTCTCGGTCACTTCGAAATGGCCCGGCACCATGTAGGGCGGCATCTGCCCGGCGAGGGTCTTCCGCAGCGCCGCGGTTTCGATCGCGCGGCCGCGCTCCGGGATCAGAAAGGCGACGAGGCGGTCGACGCCGTCATCCTGCCGCAGCACCACGGCGGCTTGGTTGATCTCGGGGATCGCCCGGATCCGGGCCTCGATCTCGCCGAGCTCCACCCGGAAGCCGCGGATCTTCACCTGATCGTCGATGCGGCCGTGGAACACGATCCGGCCCGCAGCGTCGAGGGAGACCGCATCGCCCGAGCGGTAGAGCACCGGGTCGGTCCCGTCCGACCCGAAGGGGTTGGCGATGAATTTCTCCGCCGTCAGCTCCGGCCGGGCGAGATAGCCGCGGGCCACGCCGGGGCCGCCAATCAGTAGTTCACCCTGCTGGTCGCGACCCAGCAGGGTCAGATCCTCGCCGGCGACGTAGACGGAGTAATTCGGGATCGGGCCGCCGATGGTGACCGGCTCGCCCGGGCGCATCTCGGCGGCGGTCGCCACCACCGTGGCCTCGGTCGGCCCGTAGGTATTGAACAGCTGGCGCGTGCCCGTGGCCCAGCGGGCGACCAGGGGCTCCGGCAGGGCCTCGCCGCCGAGCAGGACCAAGCGCACCGTCGGCAGGTCGCCGGAGATCATCGCCAGCAGGGTCGGCACGGTGTCGAGCACCGTGATCCGCTCCGCCTCCAGGATGCCGGGCAGCGATTCCACGTCGCCCATCATGGCCGGGCTCGCCACGAACAGGGTCGCGCCCACGAGGTAAGGGACCCAGATCTCCTCCATCGAGAGGTCGAAGGCCACCGAGGCGCCCTGGAAGACGACGTCGTCCGGACGCATCCCGTAGAGGGCGTTTCCCGAGCGCAGGAAATGGCAGATGTTGGCGTGGCTGATGACGATGCCCTTGGGCACGCCGGTCGAGCCCGAGGTGTAGATCAGGTAGGCGGGGTGCGCGCCGGTCAGCCCGGCGGCGCGGGCGTCGGGGACGGTCGCATCGGCCGGGGTCGCGGCGTCCAGGTCGGCAGGGGTCAGGGCCGGCGCCGCCGCCGGCGCGGATTGCTTGAGCGCCGGCGAGACCAGCAGCGCCTTGGCAGCGGCATCCGTCAGGCAGACGCCCACCCGGTCGGCCGGGGCCTCGGCGTCGAAGGGGAGCCACGCGGCGCCCGACAGGGTGATGCCGATCTGCGCCACGAGGAGGTCCGGTCCGCGGGCCATCCAGAGACCGACCACGTCCCCGGGGCCGATGCCGCGATGGGCGAGGCCAGCGGCGATCCGGCCGGCGCGGTCGGCGACCGCGGCGTAGGTCAGGCGCGGGTGGACACCCCCGGCCTCCACGCGCGCGCCGTCGATCAGGCAGGGATGGTCGGCCCGGGTTCGCGCGGAATGCAGGAAGACCTCGGCCAGCACCTCGTCGCGGATCAGGTCCGGGCGGTGCGCGCCGCGCAGGACGGCCGCCCCGTCGCCGGACCGCTCGCGCTCCCCGGCCGGACCGGACCGGGTCTTCTCGGCGACGTCGCTCATCCGCTGCTCCGCTGGCCGCCCGCTCGGGCCGGCACTGACCGTGGCCGTCGCCCTATAGCCCGCCGATCATGCCGTTATCGAGGCCGATTTGCGCCCCCGCCCGGCGGATCACGCCCAGCGCCAGCCTTCGGGCTCCAGGACCAGGACTTCGCCCTGGCGAATGCCGAGGCGCGGCGCCGCGTAGGGATCGAGATGGCCCAGCGCCACCAGGGCCGCCCGCGCCACCCCGCCATGGGCGACCACGACCGTGTCGCGTTCCAGGCCGGCCAGCGCCGGGCCGACGCGCTCCACCAGCGTGGCGTAGCTCTCGCCGCCGAGGCCGGGCGGCCGGTGGCGCCACCGGTCGCGCTCGCGCCCCGCCGCCCCGGCCGGGTCCCGGCGCCGGATCTCCGACCAGGTCGAGCCCTCCCAGGCGCCGAAGCCGATCTCGCGCAGGCGCGGATCGGTGCGGTAGTCCTCGGGGGACAGGCCGAGGGCCGCCCGCAGGATCTCCATCGTGCGCCGCGTCCGCTTGAGGGGGCTCGCCACGAAATCCGCCCCGGCGAGCCCGGGGCCCGCCAGCACGGCGAGCCGCTCGGCCGCGGCGGCCGCCTGCGTCTCGCCCAGGGCGTTCAGATCGGTATCACGGCCGCCCTGGAGGCGGCCTTCCGCGTTCCAGTCGGTCTGACCGTGGCGGATGAAGTAGATCGTAGCCAACCGTATCGAACCCCGTCCTGCGAAGGCGTCTGGAACGGCCCGGATGCACGGCCGTTTCCGCCGACGGTCGGCAACGTCCGGGAACAGGTCCTGCCCTATGTCGAAGAAGCACGGCAAGCATCATCGCGGCCAGAAGCACGGACGCGGCGTGACAGATGGGGATGACCTGAACGCGACGGCGGGATCGGACCGGCCGTCCACCGCCCGGTGGGCGAGCGCCGTCGACACGCTGGCGGAGTCGGAACCGGCCGCCTTGCGGGGGCACCGGGCGACCCCGATCGTGGCGGCGCCGGGCGTCGTCGCGGTCGAGCCGGGCGCGCGTTTCGACCTCGCTTCGGTCGAGGCCGACGCCGATGGCGGGCTCGACAAGGCCTGGGCGAAGGAGGCGCTCGACACGGAGCGCGCGCGCATCGTCGCGCTGCAGGAGCGGCTCTATGCCGAGCGCAGCCGCAGCCTGCTCCTGGTGTTCCAGGCGATCGATACCGGCGGCAAGGACGGGACGATCCGGGCCGTGCTCAAGGGCGTGAACCCCCAGGGCTGCGCGGTGGCGTCGTTCAAGGTCCCGTCGAGCGAGGAGATGGATCACGACTTCCTGTGGCGCTATCACGCGCGCACGCCGGGCCGCGGCATGATCGGGGTGTTCAACCGCAGCCACTACGAGGACGTGCTCGTGGTGCGGGTGAAGGGCCTCGTGCCGGAGGCGGTCTGGCAGAGCCGCTACGGGCGGATCAACGACTTCGAGCGGCTGCTCACCGAGTCCGGCACGACCGTCCTGAAGTTCTTCCTGCACATCTCGAAGGCGGAGCAGAAGAAGCGGCTCGAGGCCCGGATCGCCGATCCGGAGAAACACTGGAAGTTCGACCCCGCCGACCTCGTGGAGCGGAAATCCTGGGACGCCTACCAGCAGGCCTTCGCGGACGCGCTGTCCCGATGCTCGACACCGGATGCACCCTGGCTGGTGGTGCCGGCCGATCACAAATGGTTCCGGAACTACGTGATCGCCAAGACGGTGGCGGATACGCTCGCCGCGATGGACCCCCAATTCCCCGAGGCGGTCAAGGGAATCGCCGAGCTCAAGGTCCCCGATTGAGTCGGGCGGCGCGGCACGCGGGTGGTGCGCGAGGTCTCGGGCTACCGCGCGCTCCGGCGGATCGGCGCCCCGGTCGACGCGCCGTCGGTGTTCAGGGGCGGCGACGGTACCGGCAGGACCAACCCTCCTCCCGCAGCGGCTTCGACGGCGGCGCGGATCCTGGTCACGCGCGACGGTAGGACCCGATCGAGGAATTCGCGCGGGCCCGTTCGTGGCGGGGGACGCCGACCGGGTCCGGCCCGCCGGCGGACCTAATCCTTGTCGAGGCTCAGGTCCGGCGCCTCGGGGTTCTTCATGCCGACGACGTGGTAGCCGGCATCCACGTGCAGGATCTCGCCGGTCATGCCGGCCGCCATGTCGGAGACGAGATAGGCCGCCGTCTCGCCGACCTCGCCGATCGTCACCGTCCGGCGCAGGGGCGAATTGTACTCGTTCCATTTGAGTATGTAGCGGAAGTCGCCGATGCCCGACGCCGCCAGCGTCTTGATCGGGCCGGCCGAGATCGCGTTGACGCGGATGTTCTTCGGGCCGAGATCGGCCGCGAGGTAGCGCACGGAGGCCTCGAGCGCCGCCTTGGCCACGCCCATGACGTTGTAATGCGGCATCCATTTCTCGGCGCCGTAATAGGTCAGCGTCACGAGCGAGCCGCCGGGCCGCATGATCTTCTCGGCGCGCTGGGCCACCGCGGTGAACGAGTAGCAGGAGACCAGGAGCGACTTGGTGAAATTGTCCTCCGACGTCTCGATGTAGCGCCCGGTCAGCTCGTCCTTGTCGGAGAAGGCGACGCAGTGGACCACGAAGTCGATGCCCTCGGGGAAGACCCGGGCGGCCTCGGCGAACACGGCGTCGATCGTGGCGGCCTCGGTCACGTCGCAATGGCCGATGACGTGGGCGTCGAGTTCCTTGGCGAGCGGCTCGACCCGTTTGCGCAGGGCGTCGCCCTGATAGGTGAAGGCCAGCTCCGCCCCGTGGGCGCGGGCGCTGCGGGCGATGCCCCAGGCGATCGAGCGGTTGTTGGCGACCCCGAGGACGATGCCCCGCTTGCCCGCCAGAAGGCCCTGCCCGTGTTCCGCCATGATCGATCCCGAAGTCTCGCGACACCTCGCGGCGCCGGGGGGCCTCCTTAGCGGAGGCGGCCCGGCGACGGAAGTCCGGGACGTGCCCCGGGGCTTTCCGCCTCGGGCGGTTCCCGCGGATCCGCCCGGGGTCGTCGGCTCAGGCCGCCTTGGCGGCGCGCCGCGCGCGGGCGAATTCCATCACGGCCGCGTCCTCGTCCTCCGGCAGGACGATCGCCGTGGTGGCGAACAGGTCGCCCAGGCTGCCATCCTTCCTCGGCAGCCCCTTGCCGCGCAGGCGGAAGGTCCGGCCCGAACTCGTCATCGGCGGCATCTTCATCTCGACGGCGCCGGTCAGGGTGGGCACGCGGATCGTGCCGCCGAGCACGGCGTCCTCCAGGGGCACGTCCACAGTGGTGCGCAGGTCGGCCCCGTCGACCGTGAAGCGCGGATGCGGCCGGATCCGGATGGTCAGCAGCGCATCGCCGGGCTCGCTCCGAGGCCCGCCGGCCTGCCCGAGACCGCGAAGGCGGATGGTCTGACCGTCGACGACGCCGCGGGGGATCACCACGTCGACCTCCCGCCCGGTGGGCAGGTACAGGCGCAGCTTCTCCTCGCTGGCGACCTGCTCGAGGGTGACCGACAGCTCGGCGGCGACATCCTCGCCCTTGGCGGCCTGGCGCTGGCCGCCGGGGCCGGCCCCGCCGGCGCGGAACGCCTCGCCGAAGATGTGGGAGAAGATGTCCTCGCCCATGCCGCCCTGCCGGCTGCGGGCCATGTTCTCGAAGTCGAAACCGCCGCCGCCTCCGCCGCCGCGGCCGCCACCGAACCCGCCGCCGAAGCCTTCGAAGCCACTGGCGCGCGGCCGGCCCTCGGCGTCGATCTCGCCGCGGTCGAACTGCTTGCGCTTCTCGGCGTCGCCCAGGATCTCGTAGGCCGAGTTCGCCTCGGCGAAGCGGTCCTTGGCCTTCACGTCGTTCTTGTTGCGGTCGGGGTGGAAGTCCTTGGCGAGCTTGCGATAGGCCTTCTTGATCTCGGCCTCGCTCGCCCCCTTGGCCACGCCCAGCACGTCGTAGGGATTGCGCATGGAACTCTTGGCTGTGCGGTGTGGGGTCTGAACCCCGATGTGGGGAGAATGTTGCATCCCTGCAACGGTCACGGACGCGAAACTCTGCGGGTTCGTGCGTGACGTCAAGCGCCGCATCTCGCCCGCAGGGGGCCGTGGCCTTACCTTGCGTCCGCGACCGGGGCGGACGCCCCGAGCGGGCGCGCGCCGGTCGAATCGCCAGGAGCCGGAGACCCGATGCAGTACACCAGCGACCACCTCCATCTGCGCAGCCGCGACGCCGTGAAAGCCGCGGGCTTCTACGTTGAGACGTTCGGGGCGCGGGAGGTGAAGCGCGTCGGCGACGACCCGGTGCAGCGCGTGGTTCTGGACCTCGGCGGCCTCACGATGTTCATCGAGCAGGCGCCGGACGAGATCGCCCCCGCCACGCCGACCCCGTGCCTCGGCATCGAGCATTTCGGATTGCGGGTCGCCGACATCGAGGCGGCGATGGCCGACCTGACGGCGCGGGGCGTGCCGGTCAAGACCGGCATCACCGCGCGGGGCCCCGGGCTGCGGATCGCCTTCGTGGAGGGACCCGACGGGGCGCTGATCGAGATCCTGGAGCGCTCGGCCGCCTGAGGGCGGTTCCGTCGCGATGCGGGCGGGTTCCCGCTAACCGGTAGCGGGCAACGCCTCGGCGCGGGCAACATGGGCGGCGGGTCCGTAGACCGCGCCCAGCACCGTCTCGCAGTGCAGCCGCACGCGACCGTGGCACTCGCAGGCCGCAGCCGATACGGCCGCACGATCGACCACCGTGATGCGCCCGCGTCCCACTTGGATGAGACCCTGGTCCTGCAGCGTCCGCAGGATGCGCGTCAGATAGGTGCGCTGGACGCCGAGCATCGCGGCCAGCACCTCGTGGGTGATCGGCAGAATATCGCCGCCGAGCCGGTCCTGGAGCGTCAGCAGCCAGCGGAGGCACCGCTGCTCGATGGGGTGCAGGGCGTTGCAGGCGGCGGTCTGGACGAGTTGCGCGAGGAAGCAATCGGCGTAGCGCGCGAACAGGTCGCGCAGCGAGGCGGACCGGACGGTCGCCTCGAGGAGGCGATCCGCGTGGAGGCGGAGCGTCGGCCCGCCGACCTGCACCAGCGCGTTGGCCGAAGCCGGCATCCGGCCCGGGCCGACGATTCCGCCGACGGCGCCGTCGTGGCCGATCGTGACGGTCTCGGCGGTTCGCCCGTCGCGGGTGGCGACGACCAGGGCGACGACGGTCTGTTCGCAGGGAAAGGTGATGTGCGTCACCTCATCACCCGCCTCGAAGACGGTCGAGCCCTTGGCGTAGGACAGGTGTTCGAGGTGGGGAACGATCAGCGCACGGTCGGTGGCGGACAGCGCGGCGAGGAGCAGGTTACCCGTTGGGACGGCACGATCGATCGGCATCAGGCGCGGCGAGGTCCGGGAGGAGAGGCTCCCGAAGGGATCCTCGCCGGCGTGCCGGATCGGCAGCCAGACTTCCGGAGAAATACTCCGCGCGCCGCGCCTCTGAACTAACCTGGGTTTCTTTCCATAGACCGTATCTATTTGTCCGTGCAGAGCCCCTGCGCGGAGAGACGGCGGTGCTCCCGCGGATCGCAATCCGTGGACAGGAACGAGGCCCAGTCGGACGGGGTGCCGTAGAAGGCGTTGCGATCGACGTCGCCCTGCACCCCGGGGACCCGGCCAGTTGAGGTGAACTGCCAGAGCATCCACTTGCGGTTGACGAACCGCTGCTCGGGCTCCGCCGCCGTAGACCGCAACCAGTGCGGGTAATCGGGCAGCTCGCCTTCGAGCACGTCCTTATGGAACGTGATGTCGGTGTAGATGATCGGGCGCTTGCCCGTGTAGCGTTCCATCTCCTCCAGCATCTCGGTGACCATCGCCAGGGCCTGCGCCTTGGGCAGCTTCTTGGGGCACGTCTGCGAGTGGCCATTCCACTCGACATCGAGCACCGGCGGGAGCGCGGCCGGGTCGTTCGGCACGTTCCGCTTGAACCACTCCATCTGCTCCCGGGCGGAGCGGCACCAGAACACGAAGTGGTAGGCGCCCCGCGGCACGCCGGCCCGGGCCGCGCCGTCCCAGTTGGTCCGGAAGCGCTCGTCGACGTGGTCGCCGCCCTCCGTCGCCTTGATGAAGGCGAACTGGGTTCCGGCCGCCCGGACCGAAGCCCAATCGACGTTGCCCTGCCACTTCGAGATGTCGATGCCCTGGATCGGGTGCTGCTTGGCCTTCGCCACACCGGGATGGGGCTTGGTGTCGCCCTTGGTGGGGTAGAAGTCGTTGTTCGACGCGCAGGCCGCGAGCCCCGCGAGGATCGCGGCGGCGGCGAATCGCCCGGCGCACCGCCGGGCGGCGGCAAGTCGGCCGTTCAGTCCCCAGGTCAGGTCCCGGGACAGAGACCGCGAAAGCTTCATGATCCGCGTCATCAGTGCTCAGCCCGCCACCGAAAGAGCGCCACAGACAGACGTATTCGATGGCCCCGGCGCGGTTAACGGAGCTTTGCGATCATTGCGGCGGAATTCCGAGATGCGTTGCCCCACCGCGACATACGCCGGGCATCCCCGGCTGTTTCACAGGCTGACAACCGGCTAAGTGTCGGTCCTGAAACGCGAGTCCGGTCACACCGTCGTGAGCAAGCAAATCTTTACCATAGGCTACGAAGGCCTCGACTCGGAGCGTCTCGGCAGCGTCCTGAACTCCGCGGGAGTGGCGGTACTGGCCGACGTCCGGGCGGTGGCCAACTCGCGCAAGCGCGGCTTTTCGAAGAACGCGCTCGGCCATTCCCTGGAGGAGGCCGGCCTGCGCTACGCGCATCTGCGCAGCCTCGGAACGCCGAAATCCGGCCGGCAGGCTGCCCGGGCCGGTGACGCGGCGCTGATGCGGCGCATCTACTGCGAGGAGGTGCTCGACACCGCCGCCGGATACGCGGCCCTGGACGAGCTGGCTTCCATGGCCGAGGCCGCGCCGGTCTGCCTGCTCTGCTTCGAGCGGGATCCGGCACTCTGCCACCGGCGCGTCCTGGCCGAGCGCCTCGCGGAGCGAGGCTTCGCGGTCACCGACCTCTTCGGGTGACCATAGGCGCCCGGGTGACCCAAGCGCCGTCAGTGGCCCGGGCGCGGCTGGATGCGGGCGCCGAGGGCACCGGCGAGCCGGCGCATCGGGCCGAGCGCGGCGCCGAGGCGCGTCGGCGCGCGCTTGCGCGGGACCCGCGGACGGCGATCCGCGTCGCATACCGGCTCGACGGGCATGTACAGCACGTCGAGGAACGGGAGTTCGAGGAGCGTCGCGCCGTCCGCGTCGGTGATCACCATCGTGGCGCCGAGCAGCCGCGGGTCCCCGCCGTGCTGGCGCATCAGGCCCTGCACGATGGTGCGCGCGGCGTCGCGGGCCGCATCGGTGTCGGCGACCCACTGCGCCGCCGATGCCGGCAGGGACGCGCCGTCGAGGCGGATGGTGAACTGTGCGCGGACCATGGGGGGCTCCTGGGAGGGCCGTCTTCTACGGGTCAGGCCGCCTGCGCACCGTCGAGGGGCTCGACCTTCTCGGGCGCCGATTTAGGATCGAACGCATCGGCCAGGAGGCTGAGGCGGCGCGCCATGTCCCGCACCTCGTTCAGCGCGATCGACTTCTGGCCTTCCTTCACCGCGCGGGTGATGTCGCTGACCTGGGTGGTGGCGATCCGCTTCAGTTCGTCGGCGAGCTGCTGGCTGGTCATCATCGTGTCCGGGCACAGGTTTCGATCTCGGCACCGACCCTGGCGCGCGGGCGCTTACCAAGGCGTTTCCCAGCGCCGCGAGGACTGTGGACAAGGTGGGGATAGGCGCATCCGCCGCCGCGGCGTCCGGTCCCTCGGATCGCCGCTCCGGCGCGCGGGCTCCGGCGCGGGGGCGGCACGACGCCGCCTCCTGGCTCCCGCGGCGCGCTCGCGTCCCCGCCGGTTGTCGGACGCGGCGGAAACCGCGATGCCGTTCCGGCCATTACCCGCCTGAATGTCCACACAGGCCCCCGCGCCTCTGGGGCAGAGTTTCCTCGGCGACGGCCAGGATCGCCGGGATCGACCAGACCTTCAGGAGCATCATGGACACGACCCCTCTCCGCCCGACCGCGTTCCGGGCTCCGGCCGTGCTGCTGTCCGGCCCGGTCGACTACGACATGTACCGCGACTTCCGACGCCAGCTCGATCAGGCGGCCGACCGCGAGATCGTGGTCGTCGAGCTGACGACGCTGGGCGGGGATCCGGAGGTCGCCCGGATGATGGGCGAGGACATCCGCTTCAACAGCGCGATGGATCCGCACCGGCGGTTCGTCTTCCTCGGCAAGGCGGCGATCTATTCCGCCGGCACGACCTTCATGAGCTTCTTCGCCCGGCCGAACCGGTACCTGACTTGCGGCACGCGGTTGATGATCCACGAGCGCAAGATGAACAAGCAGCTCCAGGTCCAGGGGCCGCTCACCACCTGCATCGCCTCCGTCAAGGCGACCCTCAACGAGATCCTGTGCTCGATCGAGATCCAGAATGAGGGTTTCGCCAATCTCGTCGCGGGCTCGAGCGTCACCCTGGACGAGGTTCTCGAGAAGGCCCCGGCGAATTGGTACCTCGAAGCCGAGGAGGCCAAGACCCGGGGCCTGATCGAGGCAGTGATCTGACGGTCATCCCGTCTCGGGCCCGAGGGCGCCGCAGGCCCCGACGGCGGACCTGCCGCGCTTCCCGGACGGCGCCGCCGCGGTGACGCCGACAGCGCATCGGGGGAACGGTCGAGCGCCGAACACCCGGCGCCCGAGTCGCGTCACGCGTCCGGATAATCGGCCCCCAGGCTGGTCTCGCGCCACGCCTCGATGTCGGCGAGGCGCTGCCTCAGCCGGGTCGTGACCGCGTCGTAGCCCCAGGCGCCGAGGACGAGGTGGCGCGGCGGGTTCTCGATCTCGGTCACCCGGATCATCGCCTCGCCGGCCCGTACCGGATCACCGGCCTGGGTACCGCTCTTCTCCGCCGTGGCCTTGAGACGTGCGCCGGCGGTCTCGGCGTAGTCCGCGATGGCGTTGGGCGTCTGGATCAGGGAGCGACCGGCCCAGTCGGTACGGAACGGGCCGGGCTCGATGCAGGTCACGCGGATCCCGAGCGGCCCGGCCTCGGCGGCGAGCGCATCGGAAAACCCCTCCACGGCGTGCTTGGTGGCGGCGTAGTATCCCGAAGCCGGGAAACCCACGAAGCCCGCCACCGACGTGATGTTGAGGATGTGCCCGGAGCGCTGGGTCCGCATCATCGGCAGAACCGCGCGGGTCAATGCGAACAGCCCGAACACGTTCGCATCGAACTGGGCGCGGATCTTGTCCTCCTCCCCCTCCTCGACCGACGCCTGATAGCCGTAGCCCGCGTTGTTCACGAGCACGTCGACCCGACCGAATGTCGCCGTCGCGGCACGGACCGAATCCGCGATCTGGTCCGCGTCGGTGACGTCGAGGGACAGGGCGAGGACCCGATCCTCGACCCCTTGCGCGAGGTCGGAAACCTTGGCGCGATCGCGGGCCGTGACCACCGCGCACCATCCCCGGCCGATCACGAGCTTGGCGAGGTCCCGGCCGAAGCCGGTGGAGCAGCCGGTGATGAACCAGACCGGGTTGGCGTTCTGCGTCATGGTGGATCCCGTGATCGTCGCGGCGTGATCAGGGCGTCGCGGCCGGTTCCGTCAGGCGATCGACCGACAGGAGGTAGGCGATCAGCGCCGTCTGCTCCGTGCCGGAGACACCCGAACCGGCATCCGCCCAGAAGGCGTGCCCTCTGCCGGTAACGCGGGCGGTCCGCGCGGTATCCGAGGCCTCGTTCGCGGCGACGACCTTCGCGCGCAGATCCCGGTCCACCAACGCGCGCAGGCTGTTGGCAGGATCCGGGGCGACCCCCTTGTAGAGCGTGCCCGCGACGCCGAGCTGGTGCTCGGCATCGGGCCCGACCGACACGCCGGAATCGTGGAGATACGGGGCCGTCCAGGCGAGGCCGACGAGGTTCGGCACCTTGTAGCCGCCCTCGGTGCCCCCCTGCCCCCAGGCGAGCTGGACCTGGGCGAGCTTGTCGCCGGCCAGCGGCACCGGGACGATCACCGGATCGGCCGGCAGCGGGAACGGCGTGTCGGTGGCGAAGAGCGTCGGCGGCGACAGGCGCGCCTCCATCTTGGCGCCGGCCCGCGCCCGGGTCGGCTCCGTCCCGATCTCGGCCTCCGGCACGATCCGGTGGTTGGTGAGCGCCGGGCCGGAATGGCAGGCCCCGCAACCCGCCTTGTCGAACACCGCGCGCCCGGTCCGGACCGTACCCGAATCCTGCGCGGCAGCCGGCGGGTGCAGCAGGTTCTGGAAGGCCGACATGGCGTTGTTGGCGTGGTTGACCGGCTCGCCGGGGACCGAGGTGAACAGGCCGTTGTCGGTCACGTAGTTGGTGGCCGGGTAGGTTGGCAGCACCGCGTAGCTGTTGAGGCCGGGCGAGGCCGGGGTGGGATCGACGTGCCTCAGGACCTCGGACGGCGTTGCCGCGCCGTCCGGCCTGTAGCGGAACGTCTCGGTCGCCGCCCTGCGCAGGACGATGCCGAGATACGTCTCCGGGTCCATGCCGAACAGCCAGGGTGCGGCGGCCGCCAGCTGCGTCGTTTCGGAGTTGGCGGCGTGGACGTTGTTGTTGAGCGAGGACAGGCCGGCGAACGGGCCGACGGCCTCCCGCCCGCTCCAGCTGTAGGGCTCGCCATGGGCGGAGAAGCTCGACGGGATCGAGGTGGGATTGGTGACCCGGTCGGCCGACGAATCGAAGCTGCCCGGCGGCCAGCTCGCCACCTGGACCTTGGTGGCCGCCTCCACGGCCGCTGCGTCCGGCAGCGTCGGGCCCGAACGGGTTGAGCCGGTATGCTGCGGATCGGCGGACGGGCGGGCGTCCGCCTCCGGAACGCTCGCGTGCATGAAGTAGGCGGACGAGTTCTTCGCGAGCGCCATCAGCAGCCCGGCGTTGAGGTCGGTGTTCGGCGCCCCCTCCACCACCTTGCCGGTGCCGGGATCGACGGCGGCATGGCAGAGCGCGCAGGTGATGCCCATGCGCAGGTGCCCGCGGTCGGAGAAGGTCTTGATCCCGATGATGAAGGCGCCGCCCTTGGGCACGTCGAGGCCGGTGGGGACCAGTTCGCCCTTCCGGTAGACGCGGTCGCCGACGCGCACGTCGCGGGCCATGGCGACCTGCAGGTTGGTCGTGCCCGCGCCGCCGAGCCGGGCGACCGCGAGGGCCACCTCGGCGGGCGTCAGGCCGCCGTCCAGCATGCCCATCACGTCGGTGAGGAACACCTCGTTGCCGAACGTCTCCTGGTAGAATGCCTGACGGCCACGCTCGACCATGGCGGGATCGATCGCGACCGCGCCGCGGCCCGGCGACAGGGTCCGGCGCCCCTCGTCCGTGGCGTTCAGGCCGTCCGCCTCCGCGCGGGACACCCGCCGTCCGAGGACGTCGAAGGCGGTCTCGATCGGGTAGCGGTCCGGGTTGAGCAGGTCCGCCCGGTCGGGCATCGGCGCGTAGCTGAAGCGTCCGACGCCCAGGGTGACACCGGCCGCGGCGGTCGCGAGACCGGCGGTGATCAGAATGCGGCGTGGCCAGCCCATGGACGGTTGTGTTCTCCCCTCGGAACCGCCCTGCCCAGCTTCCGGAACGGATGGCCCGGCCACTAACGGGCATCTGCCGCCGAGGTTCATCCCGGCGGCCGGGACCGGGTGACGCGCCCACGACGGCGTGCCGCGCCCGAGGTGCGGATGTCAGATCTGCGCCAGTCCGCCATCCACGAAGAGTTCGACGCCGTTGACGAAGCTCGCGGCCTCCGAGGCGAGGAACAGGACCGCCTGGGCGATCTCGTCCGGCTGGCCCACCCGGCCGGCGGGGATCAGGCCGGCGAGATGATCCTTGGTTCCCGTCGCCTGATCGCCGCCGCCGAACAGCGCGTCGAGGCCGGCGGTCTCGGTGACGCCGGGGCTGACGGCGTTGACCCGGATATGACGGTCCTTGAGGTCGAGGATCCAGTTGCGGGCGAAGCTGCGCACGGCCGCCTTGCTCGCGGCGTAGACGCTCAGCGCCGGCGTGCCGGAGCCGCCCGCGGTCGAGGCGTTGAGGACGATCGCGCCGCCGTCCTTCAGCAGCGGCAGCGCCTTCTGCACCGTGAACAGGACGCCTTTCACGTTGGTGTCGAAGGTCGCGGCGAAGTGCTCCTCCGTGATGGCGCCGAGGGGCACGAAGGAGCCGCCGCCGGCATTGGCGAAGACCACGTCGATCTGCGAATGCTTCTGCTGGACCGCGTTGTAGAGGCGGTCGATGTCGGCGAGCTGCCCGATGTCGCCCCGGATGGCCGTGACCTGCCCGCCGATCGCGCGCACCGCGGCGTCGAGGGCCTCCTGCCGCCGGCCGGTGATGAAGACCGACGCGCCCTCCCTCGAGAAGGCCTTCGCGGTGGCGAGGCCGATGCCGCTCGTGCCGCCGGTCACCACGACCACCTTGTTCAGAAACCGATCCGTCATCGTTGTTCTCCGCGCTGCGGCACCACTCGCGCCGTTGCCGTGAGAGATGTCGACAGAACGTTGGTGCCAGTAGCCGTCGAATGTGGCACTCAGCGTTCCATCAGAGGAACGATGTCCCGCCCGGATCTGAACGACTACGCCTACTTCGCCGAGGTCGTCGCCCATGGCGGCTTCGCCGCCGCCGGGCGTGCCCTGCGCGAGCCGAAATCGAAGCTCAGCCGCCGGATCGCCGCACTGGAGGCGCGGCTCGGGCTGCGGCTGATCGAGCGATCGAGCCGGCGTTTCCGCGTCACCGAGGTCGGAACGAGCTTCTACGAGCGCTGCCGGGCCATGATGGTGGAGGCCGAGCGGGCCGAGGCGCTCGTCGCGGAGGCGCAGTCCGAACCCCACGGCCGGATCCGAATGAGTTGCCCGATCGGCCTGACGGACGTGGTGTCGGCGACGGTGCGCAGCTTCCTGATTCGATACCCCAAGGTTCGGCTGCAACTCGTCGCCACCGATAGGCCCGTCGATCTGATCGAGGAGCGGATCGACGTGGCGCTCCGCGTGCGGCGGGATCTCGACAGCGACGCCTCGCTGACGATGCGGTCGCTCGGGCTCTCGCGATGGATCCTGGTGGCGAACCCGCAGGTGGCGAGCCATCTCGGTCCCGACATCGCCGGCCTCGCGGGTTTTCCCACCCTCGGCACGAGCGACACCCCGGGGGAGATCGCTTGGCAGCTCGAACGGGCGGACGGAACGCGGCACACGCTCCACCATGAGCCACGGCTGACCTGCGGCGACTTCCCGACCCTGTGTGAGGCGGCCGCCGACGGCATCGGCATCGGCTTCCTGCCCGATCACGCCTGCGCGGATCACATCGCTGCGGGTCGGCTCGTCCACGTGTTCCGGGACTGGTGCAGCCAGCCCGGCATCGTCCACCTCGTCTTCACGACCCGGCGCGGACTTCCGCCGGCGGTGCGCCTCCTGATCGACCACCTCGCGGCGGACTTCCCGAAGCTTTGAGTGACGCGGCGCAGGTCAGCGATGCGGGTCTGCCGCTCGGGTCCTCTCAATATCCCCGCGCCGGGTCGATGCCGTCCGGCGGCCGACCGGTCCGGCGATACGCGCGCAGGTTGGAAGCCACCGTCGCGGCCGCGGAGTCCATGTCGGTCGGGCCGGAGATGTGGGGCAGCACGGTCACGCCGGGATGGGACCAGAGGGGCGAATCGGCGGCGAGCGGTTCCGCATCGAACACGTCGAGGACAGCGTGAGCGAGATGCCCGCGATCCAGCGCCGCGATCAGATCCCCGGTGACAACGATCGGCCCCCGGGCGAAATTGATCAGGGCCGCGCCGGGCTTGAGCGCCGCGAGGTGTCGGGCGTCGACGAGGCCGCGCGTCTCCGGCGTCAGGGGAATCAGGCATACGAGGATGTCGCAGCGGGCGAGCATCGCCGGGAGCCCCTCGGCCCCGTGGAACGTCTCGATCCCCGCCACGTCCTTCGGCGTGCGGCTCCAGCCGACGGTGCGGAATCCGGCGCCGGTGAGCCGCGCGGCCGCGGCGGCGCCGAGGGCGCCGAGGCCCAGAAGGCCGACACTCGTCTCGCCCGGCTTGCGGTAGGGGTGCGGGCGCCAGACACGCTCGCGCTGCTGCCGGGCGTAGGCCGGCATGTCGCGCTGGAGGTAATAGGTCCAGGCCAGTACCGCTTCGGCCATGGTGCGGGCCATCTCCCGATCCACGAGGCGGACGATCGGCAGGGGCCGGTCGAACGCACCGACGAGCTTCTCGACGCCGGCCCAGAGGCTCTGCACCCAGGCCAGGCCCGGCAGTGCCGCCACCTCCGCGGGATCGGGATTGGCCACGACGGCCACCCGCGCGGCCTCACGCTCGGCGATGCCCATCGCGCGGAACGGGACCAGCCGTTCCTTGGGCATCGCCGCCGACAGGATCCGCAGGTACTCCGCTTCCTGGTCCGGACTGCTGCACCCGATCAGGGCGATTGGCTCCTCCATCCGTGAACTCCGCTTCGCCCCACGCCCTCGTCCGTCGCGGGCGACGCAGGCCCTGTGCCTCCGCGGTCCGGACGCGTCGAGGGGGGATCGTTCAGCGGGGCTCGAACAGGGCCGGATAGACGAGGCGGACGTTGCGACGGTCGCTCGGGATCTGGATCTCGGGGCGCGTGCGGATGCTGCCCGTCGTGTTCGGCATCACCGGCTCGGTCGGGCGCAGCTTCCAGCGCTCGGCGGCCTGCATCTGGACCCTGGGCTTGGGCCGTTCGAGGTGACCGTCCGCTCCCTCCGTGGGAACGGTGGCGAGACCCACCAGCGTCATCACGGCGAGCAACGTGAAACGGGTGAGCGGCTTGGGGCGGGATGGGGCAGACCGGGAGCGCATGGTGGGGTACCGCGAGGACGCCCTGTTCTGCGCTCCGCAGGTGAAGACGGGATCGAACCGAATCGATTCCCAAGTCGTTGCCAACACCTGCCTGGAGTCGCGGTAAATGCAGGCTCTGCGGGCAGGGTAAACAACAGAACAGGAGGGCTAGCGAGCATGGCGAGCAAGGTCGAGGGAGCCTCCGGGACACCGGAGCGGGCGGAAATCGGCCGCGTGATCGACACCGACATCTCGGCGCGCCTCGACCGCCTGCCCTGGGGCCGCTTCCACGTCCTGGTGATCGTGGCGCTCGGCATCACCTGGGTGCTCGACGGCCTCGAGGTGACGCTGGCGGGCTCGCTGGTGGGCGCCCTGCGCCAGCCGCCGATGTCCTTCTCCGAGTTCGACGTCGGCCTCGCGGCCTCCTGCTACCTCGTGGGCGCGGTCACCGGGGCGATCGGCTTCGGATGGCTCACCGACCGCATCGGCCGCAAGAAGTTGTTCTTCATCACGCTCGCCCTCTACCTCGTCGCCACGGCCGCCACGGGCCTGTCCTGGAATATCTGGAGCTTCTGCGTCTTCCGCTTCTTCACGGGCGCGGGGATCGGCGGCGAGTACACGGCGATCAACTCGACCATCCAGGAGCTGGTCCCGGCCCGGGTCCGCGGCTGGACCAACCTCGTCATCAACGGCTCCTTCTGGATCGGCGCGGCCCTCGGCTCGTTCATGTCGATCGTGCTCCTGAAGCCCGAGGTGATCGACCCGGCCTGGGGCTGGCGGGTCGCGTTCTTCACCGGCGGCGCCATCGGCCTCGTGATCCTGCTGCTGCGCACGTGGATTCCCGAGAGCCCGCGGTGGCTCGCCACCCACGGCTACGCCGCCGAGGCCGACCGGGTCGTCACCGGCATCGAGAAGCGCTTCACCGACGAGGGCGTCACCCTCCCGCCGGTGGACGCGAGCAAGCGCATGAAGGTCCGCACCCGCGACCACACCCCGCTGTCGGAGGTGTTCAAGGCCTTGTTCGTCACGAGCCGCAAGGAGACGATGGTCGGCCTCGCGCTGATGATCGCGCAGGCGTTCTTCTACAACGCCCTGTTCTTCACCTACGCGCTGGTGCTGGAGCGGTTCTACGACGTGCCCGGCAACCATGTCGGCTGGTACCTGCTGCCCTTCGCCCTCGGCTCCTTCCTGGGCCCGCTGCTGCTCGGAAGGCTGTTCGACACGATCGGCCGGCGCCAGATGATCGCCTTCACGTACGGCATCTCGGCGCTGCTACTCGCGGGCGTCGGCCTGCTGTTCCGCCTCGAGGTGCTCGGGCCCGTGGGCCAGACGGCCGCCTGGATGGTGGTGTTCTTCTTCGCCTCCGCGGCGGCGAGTTCGGCCTACCTCACGGTCTCGGAGACCTTCCCGCTGGAGATCCGGGCCCTCGCCATCGCGGCCTTCTACGCGGTGGGCACGGGCATCGGCGGCGTGTCGGGCCCGCTCCTGTTCGGCGCCCTGGTGGAGACCGGATCGCGGGACTGGGTGCTGGTCGGCTACGGCATCGGCGCGGCGCTGATGCTGATCGCCGCCGTGGTGGGCGGGATCTGGGGCACGGCCGCGGAGGGCAAGTCCCTGGAGGAGGTGTCGAAGCCGCTGGCGGCGGCCTGAGCGCCCCGGCCCCGGGCGAGCGGACCGGGGCGGACGCGCTGCGACACGGAATACCGGTGTCGCAGCGGCCTCGGCCGCCTCGCTGCGTGCGCGCCGGCGACCGCGTAGGTCGTCACGCCCCCTTCCGCCACACCTGCCCGTGATAGACGAACTTGGCGCCCTCGTTGGCCAGGGCCGCGAGACCCCGGAAGGCAGGGTCCTGGACGGTGATGACGCTGGTGGGAATCCGCCGCATCATCGCGGCGAATGGCGCCTTCTTCTCGAAGGCCGCGCGGAATCCGCTCTCCTCCAGCACCTTGAGGATCCGGGGCGCGATGCCGCCCCCGATGTAGACGCCGCTCGTCGCCAGGAAGGTCAGCGCGAGGTCGCCGCAGACGCGGCCGAGGATCCGGCCGAACAGCTCCAGCGTCTCGGCGGCGTGAGGATCCGAGGTGTCGAGCCCCGCCTCGGTCACGGCGGCCGGCTCGATCTTCTCGTGCGGTCTGCCGGTGCGGACATGCGCCACGGCCGCGTGCATCCGCGAGAGCCCGGGCCCGGATAGAACCGTCTCGACGGTGATGCGGTCCTCGACGCGTTCCAGGACGTGCCAGACCTTCTCCTCGAAATCGTTGGCCGGGCCGATATCCGTGTGCCCGACCTCGGTGGAGACGATGGCGAGATGGGCCGCGTAGGGGATGAGCGCCGCCGCGCCGAAGCCCGTCCCAGGGCCCAGCACCACCCGGGCGCCACCCGGCACCGGCGGACAGGGGCCGACCGGCGTGAGGTCGTGCGGCTCGATATCGGCGGCACCGGCGGCCACCGGCACGTAGTCGTTCACCACCACCGCGGCGGCGAGGCCGAAATCTTCGGCGATGCGCTGGCCGGCGATGCGCCAGTGGGCGTTCGTGAGCTGGATCTCCGGCCCGTCGACCCGGCCGGCGATCGCCAAAATCGCCGAGCGCGGCGCGGGGGCGCGATCCCCGGCCTTCGCCAGCGAGGCCCGGATGGCGCTCGACGGGTCGGGGTGGTCGGCGGTCGCCTCGTGGGACAGGAGCCGCGGCTGGTCGCCGGTCCGCTCGATGAGGCCGAAGCGCGCATTCGTGCCGCCGATATCGCCGACCAGGACCGGAAAATCGAACATTGCAGGGTGTCCCCGTTCGCTGGACCGTCGGGGCAGGAGGGGTGCCCGCGACGGCTCTGATCGTCCACAACCGCGCCAGACCGGGGGCGGGCGCGCCTGAAGGCGGCGCGCGCCCCAGACGGACCCGCTCGTCCTCACACGATGGCGGCCGGCGCCGATAGGACACGCATCACCGGACCCGGTCCCGTATCCCGGACTATAGCCGAGCATTCGATCAAGGCCGATATGGGCGAGCGACATCAGCGGCATGCCGGCCGCGAAGGGCATCCCCAGAGCCGAGGATGCGCGGAACGACCAGCGGCTGGGCCGACGCGTGAGCCGTGCCGACGCGGCTGGGGCCGGTCGCAGGATCGGCGGCGAGGCCGAGCAGGCCAGGATGGGGAACCGGGGCCGGCGGGAGGAAGTGCAGCCACATTGGCCCGGGCCACGCGCAGGACCGGACGGCGCCGGCCAGGATGCAGGCGCCGTCGATGCGCACCGACGCGCCAGATCCCCCGCCCATAGTCCTCCGGCATCGCCAAATTTTCGCGGATAGCGCCGGCGGCCCCCAATCGCGCGGCCGCCACGCGTGATCCTGCGGGATCCGGCGTGCCGGGTCGGGTTCGGCGCGCCTCAGGCCGGCGGCAGGGCCTCGAGGTCGATCGCGCGCCCCTCGGCCCAGTCCCGCAGCAGCGCCCGAACCGCGGCGGGGTCGGGCAGACGGCGGCTCGCGACGGTCTCGCCGTCGCCGACCCGCACCGCGACGCCGCCATCCTCCTCGACCGACGCGAAGGCGATCTCGTCGGTGCGGTCGTCCCCGAAGAATACGGGCCTCCGACCGGCATAGGGGGCCTGCTCCAGGAAGCCTCGGATCGCGTGCGCCTTGGTGGCCTGCGCCGGGACGATCTCGCCCACCGCCTTGCCGAGTTGCAGGCGGTACGAACGCCCGAGGCTCCCGGCTGCCGCCTTGACCAGGGCCTCGGCCCGGCCGGCGTCGTCGGGGCTGGCAAGCCGCCAGTGCACCGCCACCGAGGCGCCCTTGTCCTCGATCAGCACGTTCGCCAGTGCGGCGCTGTCCGCATGGAGCCGTTCGACCTGCCGGCGCAGATCCGGGTGATCCTCCGGCCGCCCGCCGGTGAGCGCGGCGCCGAGGCGGCGCTCGACTCCGTGCAGACCGGCCGCATCCAGCTGCGAGGGGGCCAGGAAGCCGTCGATCACCGAGACGGGACGGCCGGTGACGATCGCGAGCGCGCCGCCGAGACGCAGGCGGAGGCGCTCCAACGTCGTGACGAGCCCGGGCTCGACCTGCACGGCGTCCGGCCGCGGCGCGATCTCGGCGAGGGTGCCGTCGAAGTCGAGGAAGAGGGCGATGTCCATCGCGGAGCTGTCCGGATCTTGAGGGGCGCCCCGGGCTAGCACGGGGCGGCGCCCCGACAAACGCCGGGCGCGCCGCCCTATATCGCCCCGCGGACGATCTGCACGAGGTTCCCCATGTCATGGATGCTCAGACACCCCGATCCCGACCCGGTCGGGCCCGGCGAAGAGAGCGTGTGGGACTACCCGCGCCCACCGCGCCTGGAGCCGGTGGCGGAGCGGCTACGCGTGGTGCTCGGCGGCGCCCCGATCGCCGAGACGGTCGCCGGCTTCCGCGTCCTCGAAACCTCGCATCCCCCGACCTACTATCTGCCGCCGGATGCCATCGCGCCCGGCGCGCTGGCGAACCCGCGGCGGGGCGGGATCTGCGAGTGGAAGGGGCAGGCCGTGCTGTTCGACGTGCAGGGCGGCGGTCGCCACGTGCCGGGGGCGGCCTGGGCCTATCCCGATCCGTCACCGGATTTCCGCGCCATCGCGGGCTGCGTCGCCTTCTACGCGGGCCCGATGGACGCCTGCTTCGTCGGCGACGCCCGGGCCATTCCCCAGCCCGGGACGTTCTACGGCGGCTGGATCACCCCCGGCATCGTCGGGCCGTTCAAGGGCGGGCCGGGAACGATGGGCTGGTGATCGCGAGGGTGCTTTTCGCCCCGGCAGCCCCTAACCATCGGCCATCAGCGAGGGAGACGGAATGAGCGCATTGACCGAGACCGATCCAACGGGCGCAGGCTTCAGCCCCGCGGGTCTCGCGCGGATCGCGCCGTGGATGGACCGACTCGTGGCCGACGGGCGGCTCGCCGGCCTGTCGGTGACGGTGGCGCGCCGGGGCAGCGTGGCCTTCGCCCGCGCCTGCGGGCAGGCGGACCTGGCCCGCGGCACGGCGTTCACCCTCGACACCGTGACGCGGATCTACTCGATGACGAAGCCGCTCACCTCGGTGGCGGTGATGCAGCTCTATGAGCAGGGCCTGTTCCAGCTCGACGATCCGGTCTCGCGGGTGCTGCCCGAATTCGCCGAGATGCGCGTCGCCGTCGGCGGGAACCGGGCGAAGCTCGAGACCGAACCGGCGCGCCGGCCAATCACCGTGCGCGACCTCCTCACCCACACGGCCGGCCTGACCTACGGCTTCATGGAAGCGACCCTGATCGACGCGCAGTACCGCGCGCAGGGCGTCGACTTCCTGGCGCGCGAGGGAACGCTGGCCGAGATGACGGCCCGGGTGGCGACGCTGCCCCTCCTCGCGCAGCCCGGCAGCGCCTGGAACTATAGCGTCGCCACCGATGTCCTGGGCCAGTACGTGGCGGCGCTGAGCGGGCGGCCTTTCGCCGATTACCTGCGGGAGAACGTCATCGCCCCGCTCGGCATGGCCGATACGGACTTCCACGTCCGCGCCGATCTAATGCCGCGCTTCTGCGCGACCTACGTGTACGACCGCGAGCGGCGGCTCAGCCTGTTCGACGATTCCGTGGAGACGACCTTCGCGCAGCCGCCCGTGATCGCGTCGGGCGGTGGCGGCCTCGTCTCGACGGCGGCCGACTACCAGCGCTTCTGCCGGATGATCCTCAACGGCGGCACCCTGGACGGTGCGCGGCTTCTGGGCCGCAAGACCGTCGCCCTGATGCTCGCCAACCACCTGCCCGGTGACCTCGCCGCCATGGGCACGCCCCGCTTCGCCGAGACCTCCTACACGGGCATCGGCTTCGGCCTCGGCTTCTCGGTGATGCTCGATCCGGCACGAGCCCAGATCCTCGGCACGCCGGGCGAAGTCGCCTGGGGCGGCTTGGCCTCGACGGCGTTCTGGATCGACCCGGCCGAGGATCTCTCGGTGGTACTCATGACGCAGCTCGTGCCGTCCTCGGCGCTGCCGATCCGGCGGGAGCTGCGCGTCCTGACCTACGCGGCGCTCGATGCGTGAGGGGTTGCCCCTCACTCCTGCGGAGCGGCCTCAGGCGCGGCGGGCTTGGCCGCCGGCTTCGCACCGGCCTTGGCGGTGGACTTGGCCGGGGTGGCGAATTCCGGATCGCTGCGCGGACCGCTGGGACCGTTCGTCGGGCCGGCGAGCTGGCCGGGGGCGAGGTCGGCCACCTTGTTCCAAGTCTGCGACTTGCACAGGAAGGCGATCAGGCAGCCCCGCACCGTCAGCTCACCCGGCTTCTCGGTCCAGATGGTGACGTCGTACGACTTGCCGTCCTCGGAATTGTAGATCTTGCCCTCGTAGTGGGCATCGGCGTTCGGCCGCAGGCCCATGATGAGCTGATGGCCGAGCGACGGACGCGCCTGCTTCTTGGGATCGGGATTCTTGAAATCGATCCGCGGCTCGCCCTTCTCGTTGAGCGGGACCTTCAGCCAGACCACGTAGCCGCACAGCCGGTCCGCGGCGGTGCCGCACTTCTCGAGGCGCACGCGGGCGCGGCCATCCTCGGTCAGATAGGTGCCGCTGGGATCAGTCGGGGTTGCGGCGCGCGCCGAACCCGCCAGCCCCGCGAGCGCCAGGATCGCGAGCGGCGCGACGCGGCGGCCGATCGAAGTGAACCTCATTCCCGAACTCCTTGCCTCACGCGCCGTAATGGACACCTGACCGCCCTCGCGAAGATCGCTCGCGCGCGGCAGGTGCCTCATATCCCGCGTATCGCCTGCGCCGGGCGGAACGCCGGACGGCATGCGCTTCTTGCCCGCCCTCTCCCGCGCGAAGTTGTTCGCATCATGACAACGCAGCTTAGGGCTGAAGGGATACAGGCCGTTCCGCACGTCCGTCGGCCCGCACTCAGATCCGGGTCGGCGGCGCGTCGCGAGCCGCGCCGAGGGGGCGCTGCATCAGCGTCACGTCGAGCCAGCGCCCGTGCTTGTATCCGACGCCTACCAGGGTGCCCACCGGGGTGAAGCCGAGGCTCGCGTGCAGCACCACGGAGGCCTGGGAGCCGCTCTGGGCGATGATCGCGATCATCGCCCGGCAATCGAGATGCTCGCTGGCCGCGATCAGCGCGGCGAGCAGGCTGCGGCCTACCCCGCGACCGCGAAAGGCCCGCGCCACGTAGATCGAATCCTCGACGGTGGAGCGGTAGGCCGCGCGCTGATGGTAGGGGCCGGCATAGGCGTAACCCGCGATCGCCCCGTCCCTTTCGGCAACGAGATAGGGAAATCCGTCGCCGCGCAGGAGCGCGAAGCGCCGGGTCATCTCGGCCAGGGTCGGCGCCTCGGTCTCGAAACTGACCGTGCTGGTGGCGACGGCATCCCCGTAGATCGCCGTGATGGCGGGAAGGTCGGCTTCGCGGGCCGGTCGTATCATGTCCGTCACGGCGACACGATATCCGAGTCCGCGGCGATCCGGCAACGCGGCCGGCGCCGCTCCGCATTCCCCGTCATGCCGGCTCCGTGCGGCGCGGGTGTCGCGTCCGGCACGGCGAGACAGTCGGATACAGAGAAGCCGGACCCTGGGCAGGGGTCCGGCTCCGTCGCGACGCGCGTTCGTTCAAGGGCTGGCCTTGCGGCGAAGACCAGCCCTCCATTGGGAATCGGATCCGTTCAGCCCTGCTTCGCCTTCTTGTTGGCGTTGTGGTGCCCGATGGCGCAGCCGGCCGCGGCGCCCATCTTGCCGTGACCGGCCACGTGGCCGGCGACACCGCCGACGACGGCACCCTTGAGGCATCCCTTCGCTTCGGCCGGAGCACCGGCGAGCAGGGCACCGATGGTGAGGGCGGCGGCGAGTGCGATCCGATTGGTCATCGAGGTGATCTCCTGTTGTCCCTGTCGAAACCGCGCCGCGGGCGGACCCGTTCCCGGTCCGTCCGTCACGATGGGTTGTGGACTCAGCGCGCGATCCCGGTCACGAGCCCGACGAGATCCAATGGAGCGTCCGTCCCGGTCTTGGCGACAATCGCCTTCCGCTATCAGCGGGCGTTCGCTGCGGTGGCCGCGAGGCGGGATGCCGCCTCGGCGAGGAATGTCCCGCCGGAGAGGGCCTGAGCGAGACGGGCCGCCACGGGCGTCGGCCGATGCGCCCCCGGAGCCCGCGCCGCTGCCGGCTGCGGAAGGTGCAGCACCCGCCCCGCGCAATCGAGGACGTCGCGGCGCTTGATGACGGCGAAGGCCTGGGTCGATCCGACGAGCCGGGCCATCTCGTCGACCGCGGTCAGCAGGCCTGCCCGCCGGCGCAGCCGCGACAGGCACCGAAGCCGGTCCTTCACCGCGAAGCCGAGCCCCGCGAAACACCGCAGGTCGCCTCGGGCGAGCAGGTCCTCATCGAACGGCAGGCGCGCGAACTCCTCCGATGTGGCGAAGTCCTGATCGACCGCGACGCCCCGCGCGCATGATCGGCCGCCCGCGCAGGCGAGGATCCTCGCGGCACCGGCCCTGGCCGCGGTAGCGCTGCGCGGCATCCTCCGGGGCGGGCGTGTAGAAATTGTCGACCGCCGTCCGGTCCGATCGGAGGAGCATGCCCCTTGCTGCCGGAGGCGTGACGCCCCGTCGAGCGGCTCCGGCCAGCGCGCCGGGTCGACGACAGCTTCCTCAAGGCCGCTTTCGAAGCCGGTCTCAAGGTCGTCGCGCAGGCGCGCGACGTGATCACGGGTCAGGCTGGACATCGAAGCCGTATCCAAACGACCGGATCCTGCCGATCCACACGCGCTCGCCGAGTCCGCATCCGCAGCACGCGTGGATATTAGGCACGACTATAGAACGCACGCCCATCGTCACGCAGGCCGGTGTCAAAGTGTAGTATTCGCATCGAGCGCAACGGGGTTTATATTTGGCGGCTTCGGCGGCGTCGCCCACCGAGACGCCTCCATTCGCATGATCGCGGAAGCGACCGTCCAGGGAGCGGTTTGCCGGCCCCGGCGAAGCAGCGGAGATCCTACGCGCGACCGCTCAGGCCGCCTCAGCCGGCGGTGCGCAGGCTACCCACGGTGGTAGCCGTCGGCATCTCCTCGGTGATCGGCTCCTGAATCAGCGTCCAGTAGCCGAGTGCCGCCACCAGGGCGATCACGGCACCGGTGATGAACGCCATCGAGAAATGCCCCGTCCCGCCGACGATGAAGCCCGTGATCGTGGGCGCCAGGGCGCCGCCGATGTAGCCGCCGAAATTCTGCATGGCGCCGAGCGAGGCCGTGCAGCTCGCCGGCGCTGCCACGGAGGCCATCGCCCAGGCCGCCGATGAACTCATGTAGACCAGGAACAGCGAGGCCGAGATGCACGCGATGGCGAGCGTGTCGCTCGGCGTCAGGGCAGCCACCACGGTGAAAGCGGCGGTCGCCACCAGGGAGGCGGCCATCGGGATCTTGCGACTGCGGATCGGGTCGACGCCCCGGCGGACCAGGATGTCGACCACCCGGCCGCCCAGGATGCCGCCCAACACGCCGAAGGCGAAGGGGATCGAGCCGATGAGACCGGTCTTCTGCAGGGTGAAGTGTCGCTCGATCTCCAGGTAGCTGGGCAGCCACGCCGTATAGAGCCACGTCATGTAGATGCAGCCGAAATAGCCGATGATCATTCCCCAGCTGGTCCGGAAACCGAACAGCCGCCGCCACGCGCTCCAAGTGACCGCGCGACGCGCGTTCGGCCCGTCGCCCTCCTCCAGGAAGGTGCGTTCGCCGGGCGTCAGATCGGTCTCGCGCGGATTGCGGAACACCAGGTAGACGATCGCAGCCAGCAGGAGCCCGGCCGCCCCCATGATCACGAACATCGCACGCCAGCCGAAGCTGACCATCAGGAAGGTCAGCAGGGGCAGGGCCAGGAAGGTGCCCAGCGAGGAGGCGCAGTTCCAGATTCCCGTGGCAGTGCCCCGCTGGCGGATGTTGAACCAGTCGCGGGAGACCCGGGCGCAGGTGGGGAAATGCGGCGCCTCGCCCACGCCGAGCACGATGCGGGCGCTGACGAATTGCCAGAACGACGACACGGCGCCGCCGAGCATCTGGCCGAAGGACCAGCAGGTGAGGCCGAGGGTCAGGGTCAGGCGCGGGCCGAGTCGGTCCGCGAGGGCCCCGGCCGGCAGCTGCGCGAAGGCGTAGGCCCACAGGAACGCCGAGAGCAGCAGTCCCATGTCGGGGATCGACAGACCGAGATCTTCGCGGATCAGCGGGTTGGCCACCGCCAGGGTGGCGCGGTCGACGTAGTTGACGACGCCCGCCGTCACCAGGAGCGCGAGCGAGATCGTCTGGATGCGCCGCAGGCGCGGCGTCGCGGCCAAGGCCATCGGATCCTCCCGGGATGACGGGCCCCTTCGGGGCTCCGAACCGACCAAGTCAGCGACTCGCGACGGCCAACCCGCATTCTGCATCGATCCTGGGTCGTTGGAAGAGGCGTTCGGCCCTCGCCTCCCGGCGCCTGGCATCGTAGACCGCCTGCAACCCTCATCGTCCGAGACAGCTCCGTTGCGCCTGACCCAGATCACCCACCACGACCTCGACGGCTACGGTGCCTCCACGGTGGCGGCCGCCTGCGCGACGGTGGAGCGCGTCGTGCACGTGCCCCGCTACAGCGATGTCGGTCCGGTCCTCGAGGACGAGATCAAGCGCCTCGGCCGGGCGACCGAAGGCGAGGCGCTGCTGATGACCGACCTCGGCCTGGAGGAGCAGACCATCGCGGGTCTGAGGAAGTTCGCCGCGATGAACCGCCGCCGGGAGGAGGGCCGGAAGCACCGCCTCGTCGTCCTCGATCACCACGCCTCGTCCCTCGATCAGCTGAAGCGCCTCGGGTTGGAGCCGGCCGCCGATCCGGACCGCCCCGGCCTCAACCGGATCGATCTCGGCGACCCCGAGATCGCGGTGCTCATCGAGGAAGACATCTGCGCGACCCGGATGGCTTTCGACCATCGCGCCCTGTTCGCCACCCGCGAGCCCGAGACCGATCTCTCAAGCCTTCTGGCGGCGGTGGATGCCCTCGACCTCTGGCGTAAGGAGAGCCCGCATTTCCGCGGTGGCCTGGCGCTCGACGAATTGTTCTGGGACGTGGTGTCGAGCTACGTGCCGGTGGGCCATCCGTGGCACGAGCGCTTCGTGTCCGACATCCTGCTCGCGGCCGCGTCGGCCCTGCGCGACGGCGCGAGCCCGGCCGAGCTCGAACGACGCGCCGCGGCGATCCGCATCGGGGTGGTGGATTCCCTGTTGCGCGAGGCCCCCGACGACGATCCGGACCTCACCACGCGCATGCGGCTCGCCCGGGCGCTGGCCCGCTCGGACACCCTGTTCCGCCCGCTCAAGGACGGAACGCTCCTGTCCTTCGCCCTCGATTCCGGCACCTTCCAGCGGGTCTCCGACCTGATCATGGAGGCTGGTCGGGCCAAGCGCGTGGTCAATGTCCAGCGGATGGGCAATCTCTCGTTCCGCTCCATCGACGGCACGGCGCTCGACGGCGCCCGCCTGTTCCGCGGCGGCGGGCACCGGGACGCCGCAGGCGGCCGTCTCCAGAACGGGTCGGCCTTCTCGATGGCGGACGCGATCGCCCAGGTGGAGCCGGTGCTGAACCCCGAGAAGCCCGCGGGATCGGACAGCCCGTTCGCCGCGCTGAAGAACTGGAAGGGGTGAGCCGCCGGGAGGTTCGCCGCGGCGTCGCCGTGATGTCGTCCGTCAGACCGGAATGTCGGTTCAGAGCCTGAAATCTTCGCCGAGATACAGCCGCCGCGCCTCCGGGTTCGCCACGATCTCCTCGGGGGTCCCCTCCGTGAGGATGCGGCCGGAATGGGCGATGTAGGCGCGGTCGATCAGGCCCAGCGTCTCGCGGACATTGTGGTCGGTGATCAGCACGCCGATGCCGCGCTGCTTGAGATGCTTCACCAAGTCCTGGATGTCGCCCACTGCGATCGGGTCGATGCCCGCGAAGGGCTCGTCCAGCAGCATGAAGGTCGGCGAGGAGGCCAGCGCCCGGGCGATCTCGCAGCGCCGCCGCTCGCCGCCCGAGAGGGCGATCGAGGGCGCCTTGCGCAGGCGCGCGATGTCGAACTCCTCCAGCAACGCATCCAGCTTGCGCGCGCGCTCCTTGCGGTCCGGCTCGACCACCTCGAGCACCGCGCGGATGTTGTCCTCCACGGAGAGCCCGCGGAAGATCGACGCCTCCTGCGGCAGGTAGCCGATGCCGAGCCGGGCCCGCTGGTACATGGGCAGGTGGGTGATCGGCAGGCCGTCCAGACTGATCTGGCCGCGGTCGGCCGCCACCAGGCCGGTGATCATGTAGAAGATCGTCGTCTTTCCGGCGCCGTTCGGCCCCAGCAGGCCGACGGCCTCCCCGGTGCGGACCGTGAGACCCGCCTCGTGGACGACGGTCCGGGCGCCGTAGCTCTTGCGCAGGCCGCGGACGCTGAGGATGCCGAGGCCGCCCTCGTCGCTCGGAGCCCAGCCGTCGACCGCGGCGCCCTCCTCCGGCCGCGCGCGCCGGCCGAACAGGCGGCCGAGCCAGCCCGTGCGACCCGCCGCCTGCTCCGGGCCAGCCTCGAACGCCACGGCGCCGCTCAATCGACCTGCGCCTTCGGCCTGGCCGGCGGCGGCTGCGCGCAGCCTTTCGCCTTGCCGTCCTTCGCGTCGGCCTTCTCGCCGGGCACAAACAGGGCGGAGACGCGGCCACCCGGCACCGGGTCCATGTTCGCCCGGCCGGTGTTCATGTCGTAGACCAGGCGCTGGCCGCGGGTGACGTTCTGGCACTGGCTCAGCACGACGTTGCCGGTGAGGACGATCCGCTTGGCGTCCTGGTCGAATTCGGCGCGGTCGCCCGTGGCGACCTGATCCTTCTGCACCACCGTCACCGGGCCGGCGCAATCGACCTTCTGGATACCGTTCTCCGCGGGATTCCGGGGAGCCGAAGCTTCGGCCCCGTCATCCTTCGCATCGCCCTTCGCAGGCTTGCCCGTCCCGTCCTTGCCACGCTTGTAATGGACCGTCATGGTCGAGCACCGGATGGTGCTGTCGCCCTGAACGGCCACGACGTTGCCGGCGAAAATCGCCTTGTTCTCCCGGTCGAACACGTCGAGGCGGTCGGCGTCGATCTTGATCGGGTCCTTGCCGCCACCGCCGATGTTGCCGAAGGGCGAGTCCTTGCGGGCAGCCGGCTTCTCGGCGAGCGCCGGACCGGCGAACGCCAGTCCTGCCGCCAGGGCGGCCCATAGCAGGCGGGCACCGCTCATCGGGAACCGTCCGCGGCTTGCGCATCCGAGGTCTGTACCCGCAGAGGCGGCCTCTCGGCCTGATCCGCGTTGGCGATAACGACGTGGACGTTGCCGACGAAGGAGATCCGCTTGCCGCTCTCCACCACGTCGAGACTGTCGGCGCTCACGGTGGCGCGCGGGCTCGAGACGGTGACGGGCTCCTGCGAGGTGATCGCGCCGGTCTTGAACGCGACGGCCGCCGAGCGCAGCCGGGCCTCCTCGCCCTTGTCGGTCCAGATCCGGATGTCGGTCTTCAGGTCGAGGGCCTCGCGGGCCGTGTCGAACAGGCCCGAGGCCGCCGACAGGCGGGCGACGCCGCCCTGGTCGTCGGTGGCGATGTGTCCCCGCATCTGCTGCAGTTCGATCTGGCTCGGCTTGCGCACGTCCTGCAGGGCGGCGTCGGCCGTCACCTCGTAGCCGCGCGTACCTTGCCGGAACCCGGCGAGCCGGGGGTTCTCCATGCGGACCTTCGATCCGGCGAGGGTCACCGGTCCGACCGAAACGCCCGGCAATTGGGTCGCAAAGGGATTGAACAGGAAGCCGAGGAGCAGCGCCACCGAGCCCCCGGCCATCACCGGGATGAGGCGACGCATCGCGCGCACGCGGCCGCTGTGGCGGTACGCCTGGGCATGCGCCCGCGTCCGCGCCGCCGCGACCGCCTGTCCGTTGCCGGCTTGAGCCTCGACCGGGTTCATGCAGCGTCCGTGAGGCGCGCCGAGCGCGCGAGGGAAGTGGGGTCCGACGCCTGCGGCCCCCACCGCGCCCGCGCCACGGGCCGGGCAATGCTCCCGACCAGTGGCGAAGTTATGGCTCGACCATTTCCGAATGATCAACCGAAGCCGCGATCGCCGGGCGCGGATGTGTGCGAAGACACACGCCGCGCGCCAAGGGCAGCCTCCGCCCCCCGTGCCTAAGTAGTCCTACGCGCCCCTGGCAGTCGCCAGGGCCGCCGCCACGGTCCGGGCGAAGGCAGCCGGGTCGCGGGGGCTGTCGCCGTCCTGGATGCGCGCGAGGTCGAGCAACGTGCCGGCGGCCTGCGGCACCTCTGATTCGGGCGCGGCGGCCAACGCGCGGATCAGCGGGTGGCGCGGATTGATCTCCAGGACCGGCTGCCCGGCACCGGCGCGCCCGGCACGGCGCATGAGCCGCTGCATCTGCAGGTCGGGTCCTCCGGTGCCGGCCGACAGGACTACCGCCGAATCGACCAGCCGGTCCGTGGTGCGCACGTCCGCGACCTCGGCACCCAGCGCGGTCTTCACGGCGGCCACGAAGGCATCGATGCCCTCGAGCGCCTCCGCCTGCTCGCCCGCGACGGCGAATTTCGACAGGTCGAGCCCGCCCTTGGTGATCGAGCGGAGCGGCTTCCCGTCGAAGGTGCCGAGCTGGTCGGGCCAGAAGGCGTCGACATGGTCGGAGAGGAGCAGCACTTCGAGGCCACGCGCCCTGAAGCCCTCGAGCTGAGGCGACGATTTCAGCGCCTCGGCATCGTCGGCCACGAGGTAGTAGATCGCCTCCTGTCCGTCCTTCATGCGGGACACGTAGTCGGGCAGCGAAGTCCAGCCCTCCACCGCCGACGAGCGGAAGCGCAGCAGCGGCGCGATCTCGCCCCGGCGCTCGAAATCCTCGTAGATGCCCTCCTTGAGAACGGGACCGAAATTCTCCCAGAAGGCTTGGTAGCCGTCGGCATCCTTGGCGCGGGTGGCGAGTTCGGACACGACGCGGCCGGTGACGGCGCGGCGGATCCGCGCCAGAGCCGGGGTCGATTGCAGCATCTCGCGCGAGACGTTGAGGGGCAGGTCCTCGGTGTCGACGACGCCCTGGACGAAGCGCAGCCAGGGCGGCAGCAGCTCGGCTTCGTCGGTGATGAACATCCGTCGCACGTGCAGGCGGACCTTGCTCTGCCGATCGTTGTCGAGGGCCTGAAACGGCTTGGAGCCCGGCACGAACAGCAGCGCGGAGAATTCGAGCTGCCCCTCGGCGCGCCAGTGCAGCGTGGCCCAGGGTTTGTCGAAATTCATGCCGATGGAGCGGTAGAACTCCTCATACTGCTCGTCGCTGACCTCGGATTTCGGTTTGCGCCAGAGCGCCGTGCCCTGGTTGGCCGATTCGTCCTTCCCGTCATGCGCGATGGCGATCGGGACCGTGATGAAATCGGCCCATTTCCGCACCAGATGGTCGAGGCGGTAGGGCTCCAAGTACTCGTCCGCATCCTCCTTGAGGTGCAGCACGATGTCGGTACCCGGCTCGGCCCGGGTCGCGGGCTCGAGGGTGTAGTTGCCCTGCCCTTCCGAGGCCCACGTCCAGGCCTCGTCGCTGCCGGCGCGGCGCGACGTGACGGTGACGCGGTCGGCGACCATGAAGGCCGAGTAGAAGCCGACGCCGAACTGGCCGATCAGGCTCGGCCGGTCCTCGGCCTTCGCGGATTCCAGCGTCTGCGAGAAAGCCCGCGTGCCGGAGCGCGCGATGGTGCCGAGGTTGGCGGCCAAGTCCTCCTTGGTCATGCCGATCCCGGCATCCGAGACGGTGAGCGTCCGCGCCTCCTTGTCGGGCGCGATGCGGACCTTGGCGTCCGGCGGCAGGGCGCTCGCCGCCGAGGTCAGGGCCTCGAATCGCCGCCGGTCCATGGCGTCGGCGGCGTTGGCGACGAGCTCGCGCAGGAAGATCTCGCGGTCGGAATAGAGCGCATGCACGACAAGGTCGAGGAGCCGGCCTACCTCGGCCCCGAACTCGTGCCGCTCGATCGTCTCGCTCACGGGTGATGCCTCCGCTGTGGGGAAAAACGCGGTGGCGATATGCTTGCGAACGCGACCGTTTTCAATGCACCCGGCGGACTCGGCGGCGTCGACATGGCGGCCGGCCGCCTTCTGGGAGCGCCGTCACGACCGGCCGGTTCAGATCTCGATCTCCGTCCCGACCTCGACGATCTGGCGGGTCGGCAGTCCGAAATGGGCGCCCGTGCGCTCGGCATTGCGCTTCATGAAGGCGAACAGGCCCTCCCGCCAGGGTGCCATGCCGGGATGGGTCGGCGACGGGATCACCACCTCGTGTCCGACGAAGTAGGTCATGTCCTCGAGATATTCCGGGGGCAGCAATCCGCTGGCCACGGCGCATTGCAGGCCTTCGGGGATCGAGGCGGTCTGCATGAACCCGTATCGCAGGACCACCCGCTCCATGCCGGGCGTGTATTTCGAGATCGCCTTGCGAATGCCCTGCGCCACCAGGGTCACCTGCGCGCGCTCGCTCGCGGGGATCACCGGATCCTCCTCGTACAGGACGGTGATCAGCAGGATCCGCTCGTGCAGGCAGCGGCTGCGCTCCAGCAGACGGCCGAGCGCCATCGGGATCCCCTCGGTGGCGGCGGTCAGGAAGGCCGCGGTGCCGGGCAGCGTCACCGGCGGATGCGAGGCGAGGCTGGCGAGGAACGTCGCCTCGGACATGCGCATGGCTTGGCGGACGGATTCGAGAACCTGATTGCCCTTCATCCAAGTCAGCATCAGGAAGGCGACCACGGCCGCCAGCAGCAGCGGAAACCAGCCGCCCTCGAACAGCTTCACGCTGTTGGCGGCGAAGAAAACGACGTCGATGGCGAGGAAGAAGCCGTTGACCGCGCAGACCAGGATCGGATTGTAGCCCCAGCGCAGCGCGATCAGCGCCGCCAGCAGCGTGGTGATGCCCATCAGGGCCGAGACCGCGATGCCGTAGGCGCCCGCCAGGGCGTCGGAGGAGCCGAACACCACGACGGCGGTGAGCGTCGCGGCCGCGAGCAGCCAGTTCACACCGGGCACGTAGATCTGGCCGCGCTCCTCCTGATCGGTATGGACCACCCGCATCATCGGCATGAAGCCCAGCTGGATCGCTTGCTGGGTCAGCGAGTAGACGCCCGAGATGACCGCCTGGGAGGCGATGACGGTGGCCATCGTGGCCAGCGCGACCAGCGGGTAATGCGCCCAGTCGGGCGCGAGCCGGTAGAAGGGGTTCTCGATCGCGTCGGGCTCGGCGATGATCAGGGCGCCCTGCCCGCAGTAATGGATCAGCAGTGCCGGCAGCACG
>NZ_JAKSYP010000213.1:0-743 GCF_022829625.1 Methylobacterium sp. E-046
GTGGCCATCGTGGCCAGCGCGACCAGCGGGTAATGCGCCCAGTCGGGCGCGAGCCGGTAGAAGGGGTTCTCGATCGCGTCGGGCTCGGCGATGATCAGGGCGCCCTGCCCGCAGTAATGGATCAGCAGTGCCGGCAGCACGAGGCCGAACCACGCGAAGCGGATCGCCGGGGCGCCGAAATGCCCGAGATCGGCATACATCGCCTCGCCCCCGGTCACCGCGAGGAACGCCGCGCCCAGCATCAGGAAGCTGACGTGCCAGCCGGCATGGAGCAGGAAATCGACCGCCTGGAACGGGTTGGCCGCCGCCAGGATCGCCGGCGTGCGCAGGATGCTGGGGATCGCGAGCAGGACGAGGACCACGAACCAGACCAGCATCACGGGCCCGAACACGCGTCCGATGGCGGCCACGCCCTTGTGCTGCACGAGGAACAGCCCGACCAGGATCACCAGCGTGATCGGCACCACGAACGGGCCGAGCGCCGGCGCGTCGATCTTCAGGCCCTCGATGGCCGACAGTACCGAGATCGCCGGCGTGATCGCGCCGTCGCCGTAGAGCAGCGCCGCGCCCACCAGCCCGACCACCAGCAGCAGCGCCTTCCACGTCCCGGGCCGGGCATGCCGCGCCCCGAGCAGCGCCAGCATGGCCACGATGCCGCCCTCGCCGCGGTTGTCGGCGCGCAGGATCAGCACCGCGTATTTCAGCGACACGATCAGGATCAGCGACCACAGGATCAGCGACAC
>NZ_JAKSYP010000225.1:0-39251 GCF_022829625.1 Methylobacterium sp. E-046
TACCTGCCGATCGGCTCGATGCACCGCCTGGCCAATCCCGGAAAGATCCCGCTCGAGCTGATCGAGGTCCAGGTCGGATCCTACACCGGCGAGGACGACATCATCCGCGTCGAGGATATCTACGGACGCTGACACCAGAACTCGTCTCGAACACAGGGAACGGGTGGGACGACCGTCGTTCGTTGCGTGATATCGGATCGGTTTTCGTTCATCATGTCGAGTATTTGTGCATATTCGGGGAATATTGATACGAATGTTGAAGCTGAAACCTGCGGAACAAAATAACCGGCGCGAAAGAATGCAAATGACAACAGAGACAAAAAGCTCGCGCGTGCCTACCATTCTTCACAACACGGCTCCCAGCAAGGAGCTGACTTGGGAAGAGCAGGTTCTGTTCCGCCGGAACGGCAAGATACTCAAGGGCTGGGGCTACATGCTGTGGACCGACCCTGAACTCGACGAGCTGATGGAAGAAGACTTCAGCGATCTTTTCGGAAAATATATCAAAATCAAGAGCGGGATTATCAAATCAGATATCGGACGCTACGCGGCCTTGCATAAGTATGGCGGCGTATATGCCGATACGGATTACAAGTTCCTGAAATACCCGTCCGAGTTGCTGGAATCCGCATGCACGCTCCCGACAGAGCAGGGTGAGCCGCCACGAGCGGGCCATACCTCCGCCGATCCCTCGTTCCGACTGGGGAATGCATGCCTCGCGAGCGCGCCGCAACATCCGTTCTGGCTGGACTTCATGACCAGCATCTTGGACAACAACACTCTGACCGATCTTCATGAAAAAAACCCCATCATGACGACCGGACCAGCAGCGATGACAGAATTTTTGTTGCGCAACCTCGGTCGATACAACGACCTCTGCATTCCGGGGAGAGTCAAATATCTTCCGGACCTCACTTGGTCGCGGATGGGGATCGCGAAATCCCGGGAATCGGTCGGCATTCACATGTGCTGGGGTTCGTGGCGCAACCGGCAATTGCTCCACCGCCTGAGAACGGTCGCACGACGCAAGCTGACATGCCTGATCTGAGCATCGATCCGGCGATGACCCGGATGGGACGGGCGCTCGGCAAGACGGCGTCCGGCCGGTAAGCGCGCGGTCCGTTCGCCGCTGAACGTCGGGATCCAGAATGCCATGGCCCCCCCTGCGTTCAGGGGGGCGGCCCTTAGTTCCGCATCGAGCCGCAGCTCCGACGCGACTGAAAGGGTCCGCATCCGCGGATTGACGTGATGCGGACCACCGTCTCGGTCGTGTCGTCCTGCACCGCCGTTGTCGCCGGCTCCCGCAGGGGAAGCCTCAGCGGGCATCCTCCCAGACCTGCACGTAGTCGAAGACCGCGTCCGCGTAGCCGGATGCGGGCACATCGACGCCGCTGTCGGTATGGATGGCGTTGTCGAGGAGAACGAAGAATTTCCCGACACTTTTCGGTCGCGGCAGGGTGAGGCGCTGAACCTCCTTCCGATCGAAATACATGATGACGTCCGTATCGGTGATCTGCACACCGTAGGTGTGGAAGTCGGTCGTCAGATCCGTGTTTGTGTCTGTCCAGACGAGCTTACCCGGTTCGGAAGGACGTCCCGTTTTTCCGGGCCAATAGATGGCGCCCGAACTGAACTTGGATATCGCGTCGCCGTAGAATTCGAAGGCGTCGATTTCGACGCCCCCGGCATCCGTGGCGGTCGTCGGTTCGGTATCCCCGGCAAGCATCCAGAACCCGATCCAGGAACCCTTGTTCTTCGGAAATTTGGCGCGCGTCTCGATATACCCCTTCCGGATCGCGCTCGGCGACGGCTTGCGCGGGAAGGCGGTGCTCACTTGACCGCTGTACCAAGTCCGGCCCCAGTTCTCGGGATCCTTGTACTTTGGATCATGGTGGGCCCGGAGCGTCAGCGTCCCGTCCTTCACGATGTAAACGCTCGTGAACCCGGTCTCATGGGAGGTCACGAAGTGCGCGCCTCCCCATTGTCCGCCGTCGGGCTTGGGGCCGGGAAACCAACGCGTCAGGTCCAGGCTGTCCCCGTTGAAAGTCTCGTCGAACACGAGCTTCATCGAGTCGGTGACGAAGCCGGATGGGCTGGTCGTCCGGGCTGTCGCCTTCGCGGAAGCGGCGGGCGGGGGCGCACCTCCCTTGTCGTTCTGAGCCACCGCGGCGCCGCAGGCAGCCCCACCGAGGGCGCAGACGAGAGAGGCAGCGCAGAGCGCGGCAGCCATCCTTTTAGGCACATCGACAATCATTCTACCTGCAACTCCGATTGGCCATGACGGTCTGGATACGAGGACTGAGCGCATTGTATCACAGTGCGAGCTTCAGACGTCGCCGCTCGGGGCGAACGAGTCACCCTTCGGCGAGGCGCCACACGAGGATGCGTTTCCCGCCTGCCCCGGCATCGCGGCGCTCCAGGTCGCAGGTGTCGACGGGAATCTAGGTCGGACAGCGGCGCACGACGCCCCCGATGAGCCGTTCCGGTCGTCTGCGTGAAAATCGGCGTCCCCTCCGTCGATCACGCGGCGTGGCTTTCCCGACCCGTCGGAGTCGGGTATCACTGCAGCCCGTCCGGCTGACTTGTCACTCAGCCACAAGCAGAGTCGTTGCGCCTCGCTGAGATGGTATGACCTGACCAATCTTTCAGCCGCGCGGTACTCAGAAAAACCTCAGGTCTATATACCGTGCGTTTGAAGCCAAGGTCCAAAGCTCGCGTCAGTTGCGGCCCCCATGTGTCGCCTCGTCGCAAGTTGGGGGGTCGCTCGTGAGCTCAGTCGCGTCCGAGACCAAGATCGCCCAGCCGGCGGCGGAAGCGACCGGAACAACCCGGCCGCTCAGCGTCTTCGTGCATCTGGCCGCCGACAAGGATGCCGTGGCTTGGCGGGAGGCGTGGCGGTCCCGCACGCTGGTCGGCGTCAACGAGGAGACGCCCTACGGCTATGGCCGCGCCACCGGCATGGGGTGCACGGTCGAGTTTTCCCGCACGTCACCCGAGAGCTTCGCGGTGAAGATCATCCGCCTCGGCCTGCGGGTGCTCACCGGATTCGACGTGATCCACGCCCTCAGGCAACGCCCTGCTCTGCTGGATGCGGACGTGGTCTGGACGCACACCGAATCCCAGTACCTCGCTGTGGCGGCCGTCCTGTCTTGGTCCCGACGTCGTCCGAAGCTGCTCGGCCAGAGCGTCTGGCTGTTCGACCGTTGGAAGACGCTCACGCCGCTCCACCGGCTGCTCTATCGCCGGCTCATCCGCCACGTGGACGTCCTGACGGTCCATTCCTCGGTCAATCTCGCAGTCGCCCAGGCCCTCTTCCCGGATAAGCGCGTCGTGCTGGTCCCGTTCGGCATTCCGTCGGAGCAGGTGACGTCGCCCGTCGCACGGACCGGCAGACCCCTTCGCATCCTCTCCGTCGGAAACGATCGCCATCGCGACTGGACGTGCCTGGTGGAAGCCCTTGACGGCTTGTCCGACGCTGTCTGCGTCATCCTCTCGGGCACTGCGCCGCATGCGCTGACCAAGGGACGGCCGAATCTTCAGATCATGCAGGCCCGGACGAACAGCGAGTTTTTCGCGCGCCTCGCCGAGGCCGACGTGGTCTGCGTGCCCCTGAAGGCGAACGGGCATGCCAGCGGCATCACGGTGATCCAAGAGGCCGTCCTCGCTGGGGTGCCCGTCATCGCCACCGCCACCGGAGGTCTCGAGGTCTATTTCGGGGCGGACGCGGTACGCTACGTACCGCCGGGGGATCCCCAGGCCCTCCGCGACGCGCTGCAGGACATCGCCAGGGATCCTGCGAACGCCCAGGCCCGCGCCGTCCGGGCGCAGCAGCACATGGCGGATGCGGGGATCGGCGCCCAGTCCTTTATCCGCCAACACGTTGAACTGAGCCACGAGATGCTCGGGCAACAGGTGCCGAAATCCCTCGGCGCCTCTGCCGAGGGCCAGAGCGATCCCCGCCCAACCTCGAAACCGTGAGCGACCGCCGCCGCACGTCGCCCGATCTTCAGGATTGGGCGCTGGGTGGCATCGGCGACGAGTAGCTGCTGCCCGAGGCGGCACTACGGCTGGAACGGCGGCCCCTCCGGGGAAGAGGATCGTTCAGCACGACGCCCAGCACCCGGCTGTTGGCCGAGCGCAGGGCGCGGACGCCCTCCGAGAGTTGATTGAGCTTGGTGCGGTTCAGAGCTGCGACGAGCACCACGCCGGAGAGCATGCTTCCGATCGCCTGGGCGTCCGACGAGGCTTCGAGAGGGGGCAGATCGAGGACGAGATCGCGCGGGCCGTTGTACTGCGTCAGGGCGGTGCGCATCGCCTGCGTTCCGAGAAAGGCATTGGGGTCGGCCGCGCGGCCGGCAGCCACCGCGGGCACGAAGCTCAGCGAGTCCGTGATCTTTACCTCGGGCAACCGCGCGTCGGTCGAGGTCGACAGGATGAACTGGTCGAGACCGACCGCGCTGTCGGGAGCGAAGCGACGGGTCAGGTCCGGCTTCTGCAGGCTGGCATCGACCAGCACCACGCGGCTGTTCGAGGCGGCGAGCAGGCCGGCAAGGTTCGCGCTCAGGGCACTGCAGCCCTCTCCCTCCCGGCACGACACCACGCCGATGGCGACCTGATGGTTCTTCACCCGCGCGGCGAACAGGACCGTGCGCAGGAGACGCATGGATTGTGCGAAATCCGACCCCGGCTGGTCGAGGGCGGTCGTGTCCTTCAAGCGCCCGGAGCGCAGGCGGGGAACGGCGACGAGGCAGTCGACACCGAGGACGCGCCGGATCTGCGCCGGCGAGCGCACGGTCTTGTCGAAATTGTTCCTGATCGCGATGAAGGCGACGCCGGTGACGAAGCCGAAGACGATCCCGAACAGCAGGTTCAGCTTCGTCTGCGGGTAGGCGGCGGCCAACGGCCGGAGCGCCGCGCCAACGATACGGGCGTCGGAATCGGGAAACTGGAAATCGGTGATGACGCCGGTAGCGACGGCCTCGTCGGCCGCCTTCTTCTCTGCTTGGACGAGCGTGATCCGCCCCTGCAGGAACTCGGTTCCGCGCTGTTCCGAGATGGCGTGGACCAGCACCTGATCGCGGATATAGGCTGCGGCGATCGAGTTCGTGATACGGGCGGTCGCCTCCGGCTTGAGGCCTCGGAACGACACCTCGATGACGTAGGACTGGCCGAGGCGGCGGACCTGAACCCGGTCGGAGAAGTTCTGGAACGCGATCTCGCGGGCTTGGCTCGCCAGTTCCTCCCGCGTGGGGGGCGTCTCCGAGGAAGGCCGCAGCAGACCCGCCATGGCTACGATCCGACTGATCAGTCCCGGCTCGCCCGGAGCGAAGGCCGGGTCGGCGTCGAGATTCAGCGTGTCGAACACGTAGCTCAGGTTGCGCACCGAGCGGATGATCTGGAGCTGGCTCTCGGCCTGGGCGCTGTCCAAGATCGGGGCGACAGCGGCCGCCGCATCGGCGCCGGCGGGTAGCCGGGCACGAGGCTCGAGCACGATCTGTGCGGACGCGACGTATTCTGGTGTCGCGCGGAGGGTGTAGGCGAGACTGGCAGCGAAGCAGATCAGGAGCCACAGGACGAGCTTGATGCCCTGCCGTCGCACCGCGGCGATCAGATCCGCGATCCAGGTGGCGCCGGGATCGTCGTCCGCATAGCGCATGTCGATATGCTCCAGACCCGGGAGCACATCCTGGTGGGGATCGTCCGCTCGGATGGCGGAGGGGGTGTAGTTCATAGGGAGGCAGCCCGTTCCGGAGTCAGGCGCAGGCGCAGGAGGTCGAGCGCCGCGATCAGGTTGCCGAGGAGCCGGCCGCGCCGATCTACATAGGGTTCCGGACGGGCCGATTTGACGAGATTGGTCATAACGTTGCGGCCGATCTGCTCGATCGCCTGCCGCGTCGTCATGGTGCTCTTCCGATGCAGATAGACTGGGTTCATCACCTGAGAATAGCCTATCTTGCGCCCGGATACGCGCCCCCCCTTCGTGCCGAGGTGGACACCGTAGGCCTTGCCGATCTTTACACGTCGGCCGCCCCGCTGGGCGACGAGGGCTCCGAAGTCCCGATCCTCCAGCCAGCCGTAGAGGACCAGCCTCTCGTCGAAGCGAAGCCCCGCGATCGCCGTCCGTCGGAAGGCCATGTTGCAGCCGTACGGGCTTTCATTCTCCTCGATCCGCCGATTGCCGGATGGATCATGCGCAGCGATCCGCGCGAGCGCATCCTCCGGGGACAAGCCCGGCCCGAGAATGCCGTCGGCGATCACGTAGCCCGTGATGCACGCGATATCCGGCTCGCTGGTGAAGACCTCCGTCACCGTTTCGAGCCAGCGCGGGTCCGGATAGAAGTCGTCGTCGAAGAACACCACGTAGTCGGTGTCCGACGGCATGGCCTCAAGGATGGCGTTGCGCTGGCGTGCCAGTCCGGGTTCTCGGTAGATCAAGGTGATGGACGGATCCGCGGCGACGTCCCCGACATCCCGCGGCTCCGTGCAGCAGACCATGATCGCGTGCGGCGAGAGGGTCTGGGCAGCTAAATTGGCGAGCATCGCCGCGAGCTGACCTGGTCGACCACGCGTCGCGATCCCGACGCAGACTCGCGCGGCACGAGCCTCTGTTTCCTCAGGATATTGGGCAATCATCATCTAATTCTGCATCTTTCAGGCCGCAGGCGCAAATTCAAAAGCAAGCTATGGACAATACTATGAAGCGATCACAGAACGTCGCTCCGCCCTGCCCTGGCGCCAGCGGAGCCCGCTCGACAGGAATCGCGGCGCGGTGAGACGAAGGTTGGCTACCTTGAGCGTCCTGACGCCACGGTCGAGGCGTCTGCAGGAAGCGAACTGACGTCGTCCGTGACTGGGCCGATCGGGCGGAGGTCGCGTGTTTCGACGGCTGCGAGTGCCAGTGCCTTTCTGCGGATGAACGCGAACCGTACGACGTCCGCGATCAGGCACGAGATCATCCCTCGTCAGGGCGGATCCGCCGGCGTGGCCCTGCAGCCCCGACGCGGCTTGATCGTCGAGATTCCTGTTGATCACGTAGGCTGCCCCGGGCGGAGCGCGATCCCGGCGGTCGGCGGATGATTCCGCTCCGCTCGTACGGTCGCGGACGACAGAGCCAGAGGGTCGAACCTCGGACCGTTCACGCCCGACCGTCCGCGGTGACTGACGCCGGACGGAAGGCAGGACCGGAGACGGGCGTATGGGAGGCGGCGATCAGCCCGAGAACCGAGGCGACACCGACGCCGATGTCGGGAATGGTGGCCACGACGAGGTACATCGACAGCGTCGGCAGCAGGCTGAGTTTCAGCGCCGTGGCGAAGACGGCAAGCTCCTTCGAGGCTCGCCTCGGCATCGTCAGCAGTTGCTGGGCGATGAAGCCGAACATCAGCATCGCGCCGAACAGGCCGGTGCTCCCGAGGATCGACACGGCCCAGTTCGAGACGCGGATGGAGCCGAGGCCGGCCCCCATGCCACCGGTGTCGAGGAAGGCGTGCCAGCCGATCCTGGTCCACATCGTGCGCTCGGCATAGGAGGCCGATTTGGTCTTCTCAAAGATCAGGCCGTCGACCATCGCGTAGACGGGATCGAGCAGGTTCGGCTTCAGGACGATCCCCGTGAACGTCACGAAGGCGGCCAGGAAAATCGCGGCGAACTCCCAGTTGAGCTGATCCCGCCGCGCATTGCGTGCATCGAACACCCGATAGAGGAAGTCGACGCCGTAAACGAACACGAGAACGATGAGGCCCACGACGCCGGTGGAGGAGGTCGAGAGGATGGTCATCGCGCCCAGCAGCGCGATGGCCACGAGCACGAGGATCTGCTCGAGGCCCTTCTCGTAGGAGGACCGGAGGAACACCAGGGATCCCATCAGGCCGACGCAGGCGGTCCCGAAGGTCGAGGCTTCCGGCATCAGCCCGACCACGCGCTTGGAGCCTTCGGCCTCGACATCGACCAGGAACGAGTAGGTTGCGGTGCGGAACGGCTCCAGGACCGCCCCGATATGGAGGACGTAGGTGATGAGGTCGACGAGCCCGGTGATGACGAGAACGTAGGCGGCCCAGAGGAGTGCCCGCCGGTAGTGGATCCGCACCAGCGCCGACTGGCCGATCATGGAGAAGGTCAGCGCCGTCCCGTAGGACAGCATGATGTAGCAGGATTGCGTGAAATTGCCGGAGGCCGGGCGCAGGATGTCGGTGCCGGAGATCGGCGCCGAGATCGGCACGACCTCGAACAGCCCCAGGAACGCGCGCGGCAGGACCAACGCTCCGAAGACCGCGTATCCCACGAACGCCGAGAACAGGATCATGCGCTGCGGGTCGAGCGCGGATTCGAGGCCGCGCACGATGTTGCCGCGATGGATCAGCGCCTTGCAGACGAACAGGGCGGCGCAGGCTGATTGCGGCAGCAGGTTCACGCCGCCGCTGAACGGCAGCATCTGCAGGCTGCCGAAAGCCCCCGTGATCATTAGCAGATAGAGGAGGCCGGGACCGCGCGAGACGGCCGCGGCAATCATCAGGACCCACAAGACGGCGGCGGGCCAGCTCATGAGCGCCTCAGAAGTCGTTCACGGGACCGCCCAGGGTCTGGGCGGTCTCGGCGCTCATCCCGGGCACCGAGCCTTTCGCGGCGTCCGAGAGGTGCGGCTGGACCCGGACGACGTCGCCCGGCTGAAGCAGGTCGTTCTCGTCAGCCTGGATCTGTTCCGACTTGCCGTCCCGGCGGCGCAGGATCGTGTATTCCGGCTTGGTATAGGCCTCGGCGTTAGCCACCACCGTCGCGGGAGAGCGGATCTCGGCTTGGTAGAGAAGGTTCCTGGCGGCCTCGAGCTTGGCCGACGTCTCGTTCAACCGGATCCGGGTCTCGGCCAGTTCCTGAAGCGCCGCGTTCCGGCGCTGGTCCTTCAGATCGAGGATGTCCCGATCAGCCTTCGAGATGTCCTGCCGGGCGCGGATCACCGCGATCTGCGTGTCGAGGCGGTTCGCTTCCAGGGTCGCGATCGTCTGCGAGGTCTCCACCTGCCGGGGCATCGCCGACAGGCCCCTGTTCACGAGGCCCGTGACGCGGGCGAGCTCGGTCTTCATGATCTCCAGCTGCTCGGCCGTCGTGGAATCCTTGGTCGCGAGCGAGGCGATCTGTTCCGTCAGGAAGTCCTTGTTCTGCTTGAGATTGGCGATCTGCGCGGTGAGCGAGGTCCGGCGCGTGTCGAGGGCGAGGCGCTCCTCCCGCAGGATGCGGGCGATCTCCGGAGACTTGGAGCGCGATTCCAGCTCCGCCGGGAAGGTGAGCGGCGCCTCCTTGATCTCGGCGTCGAGGCGGGCTTGGCGGGCGATGAGGGCAACCCTTGTGGCCGCGAGCTGCTTGATCTCGCCCCGAGACTGGACGGCATCCCGCACGAATTGCAGCAGGACGTCGGTCGGCACTCGCTGGATCCCACCCGCCAGACTGACGCCCTGGAGCACAGTGAGGTTCGGCCGGTACTCGTAGCCGCCCGGCTTCTCGACGCTGCCCGTGACGTAGAACGGACGGAACTTCACGATCTGGACGGAGGCATCAGGCTTTGTCGCGAGACCAGCCTTGACCTTCAGGCGCTCGGCGATCTCGGCGGCGATGTCCGAGGTCGTGCGCCCGCTCGCCATGATCTCGCCGACGACAGGCAAAGACACTTGACCGGACGCGCCGACGGTGAAGTCTCCGTTGAAGGCCTGCCACTGGTAGGCTTCGCCCGTTCCCGCCCGAAGGTCGGAAACCTTGACCTGCAATTGGTCCAGCGGTCCCAGGTGATAGGCTTCTTCGGCCGCGGCCACGCTGGCAACGGCCACGAGGGCGACCGTGGCCAGAAGCGGCGCTCGAAGACACGTCCTCATTAGATCCTCATGCCCTCTGAATTGCCACCGCGGCAGGTCCGCGATCCGTATGCCGCACCGGCGCCCCCCGCGAAAGCAGGATAATCAGTAACCCGCTGACCAATCCGAAGCCGCCCATCATCAGGATGAGAGGGCTCATCCTCGGATAGGCGACGCCCAGCGGGCGGATCGCCGGCCCGAGCAGGCGGACATCGGCATCGGCCAGGGCACCCTCGGGGATGACGCCGAGGCGTCCCCCCGTTTCCGCGGCCGCGATCTGCGTCATGAGGTTCGACAGGCGGCTCTCGAGATAGACGCCGCGCCGCTGCTCCCGGGCCAGGACGCCGCGCAGCCGGTATGCCGCGTAGGTCGACGCGATGGCGTTGACGATCTTCGTCGCCTGCTCGGCGGTTTGCGCACGATAGGAGATTTCGATGACGTAGGACAGGCCGAGGCGGCGCGCCCGAACGCGCCTGAGGAAGGCGTTGAACGCCTCGATGGATTCGGAATCCGCCGTGACCAGGCGCTGGAACCGATCGATGCGCGTGCCGATGAAGGCCCACAGACCGTCGGCCCCCCCGAGGATTTCAGGTGAATCGACAAGGTTCTGAACCTGGAAGACCTGATAGAGAAGTCGCTGCGAGCTCAGCACGCGCAGCTCGGTCTCGCATTGATCGCTGTCGATCACGAACTGATAGAAGTGCCGCAGGCTCTCCGGACCGTCGTTCACGATCATGCGGGGCTGCAGAAGGATCTGAGTCGTCGCGATGAAATCGGGCCGGAGCAGCTTGGAATAGATGACGGCCGACGCGACGAAGGCCATCACCCAGATGATGAGAAAGGCCAGCCGCCGGCGCAGATGGCGCGCGGTGTCGGCCACGAAGGTTGTCGCTTCCGCTACGGACCGCTCGCCCGTCCAGATCGACTGGGACGCGGGTCGTTCTACAGCCGAGGATCGCGGCGATTTCATACAGGGTCCCGGCCCGGGGTGTGATGGGTCGAGCCTGAAGCGTTCAGGCTCTCGCGTCTAGGTCTGGCAGATGAACTTGTAGACATGAGGCTGTGCAAAGTCTTCAGCTGTCGAGATCGATTGTCGGCATCTACCAACCGCCGGAGGCAGGCCGCGAACTGCTCGAACGTGTCACAACGGCAGCGTTTGACTTGGCCTCCTCAGCGATACCGCCTTCCCCACACGCGCCGCGAATGACACTCGGCACCTGCCGGAGCCGAACCGTCCCCGCCGGCGATGGTGAGCACCCCGGCATCGATCGCGTTTCGGATTGCTCCGCATCGCCACCGTCAGCCACCGGCCCGAAACGACGGGTCGTCGACCTGACCGAGCACCGGACGACCGACCGATCAGCACCGCCGCCGACATCCGGGGGCGGGGCTGCTCCGCCCGACAGACGGGACGTCGCACCAGCCGCGCCGCCGCACGCCAACCCGATGTGCCGCCGGAGATCACCGGACATGCTCGTCCCGAGGCGCGTCGGCGGCGCGGTCAAGCGGGACCAAGGGCCCCTGCCACGATCGCGCCCGCTTCCCGAATACGTCTCGTCCGAACCACCCTCGGCATCGTCGTCTGGAACCGCGCCGACGCCATCGACCGTCCCGGCATCACGCGACCACCATAGGCCCAAACGGGCACCGAACCTAGGTCCTGGCCGAATGGCTGTGTTGAAACAGGCTGTTCCAGACTACCGAGGCGCAATCTTTGCGGACCTTTGTTTCCTGTCGGTGACACGACACGGCATTTGAAGGTGACCGGTTGTATATGGTACGGGCTTCCGGAACGACGATTGCGCTGAGAAAACGTCCTTTTCTTCGTTCGCACCGGATCGAAGCGCCAAAAATTCCACCCCCCTGTGTGTTCGCGCCCGACGCGCATCGAGTTTCTATATGACCGATTCTTATTTCGCGACAGAGTATAAGACCATATCGAGGGAAGATAAGATTGTCCTTGCACCCCGCCGATTAGACTACCTTGAGTCGCTTCGCGGTCTGGCCGCCTTGTTCGTCTTCCTGCACCACCATTACATGACCGCCCCGATTTTTCTGGACGTGGTGCGCCTGACGCCGTTGCGGTTTTTGATCAACGGTCGTTCCAGCGTCATTTTCTTTTTCGTGCTCAGCGGGTTCGTGATCGTCTACGGGATTGCCAACAGTTCCAGAAAGTTCTCGTATCCCAACTTTGTCCTGCGCCGGATCATCCGCATCTACCTGCCTTACGCAGCATCGGGCCTTATCGCCATCGTCTGCTACTTCATGCTCCATCCGAAACCCTTGTTCGACACGGCGATCACCTTCAACGAGATGTGGAGCGAGCATCTTCGGCTCGGCACCGTCGCCCAATTCCTCCTGCTTGCAGGGACACCCGCCGCCAACACGATCAACAGCGTTGCCTGGAGTCTGGTCTACGAACTCCGCATTTCGCTGCTGCTGCCGCTCCTGTTCCTGCTGGGGATTCGGATTCCCTGGGTACTTTGGCTTTTCGTCGTCGTGGAACTGGTCGCCAATCGGTTCCGACAGGATTCGGTGCCGTTCCACGGTACGGATGTGTTCTCAAGCCTCGACGTCACGGTGCACTTCGTGCTCCCGTTCGTGCTGGGGATCTTCCTCGCCATCCGGTTTTCGCGCGGCGCGATCCCGGACCTCGACGCCACGCCGATCAGAGCCGGCTTCCTGTTATGCGTCGCGCTGATTCTCCTGATGATCTTCCGGGACGAGTCGGCGAGTCTCGGCGCCGCCATCCTGTTGTTTGTCGCCCTTGGATGGAGGAAATTCCAAGATGTCCTGCGCTGGCCGCTCCTGATCAAACTCGGGACGATCAGCTACAGCCTCTATCTCACCCATGCGATCGTGCTTCAGGTGATGGTCAGGGCCTTCCACGGCGCGATCCCCCTGGGCGTCTCGCTCGCGCTCTCCCTCGTCGCCTCCATCGGCGTTGCAATCGTATTCTACCGCTTCGTGGAAAAGCCGACCCACCGGTTATCCCAGTGGGTCGGCCAGCAGGCAGTCCCTAGCCGGAGCGGAAGACCGTCAGGCCGGGCCGAGTAGCTCGATCAGTCCGAATCCCTCGACCAGATAGAACGCCACGGGGCGGCTACCGAACAGGACCGCCGGTCGCGCCTCGACGACCTCAAGGACGTTGAGGTTCTTGGCGTGAAGCGCGTCCAAAGTGCCGGCTAGGTCATCCACCTCGTAGCAGACGTGGTAGATCCCGACGCCCTTCTTCCTCAGCATCGTGCTCAGCGGCCCCCCCGTGCCTGATGGCCAGACGAGTTCGACATCGGGCATCGCGCCGTGGTGCCACATCTCCAAATTGACGTTCTGGAGCGGATCGAAGGCGTTCGCGCCGCGCTGGTAGCCCAGGGCGACGAGATACTCGGACGAGAGCCGGGGATCGTCGGTGGCGACGGCGAAGTGGTGAAACTTCAGGGACTGAAAAGCGGGAGCCGCGCTCCTGTCCGCGCCGCCGGTCGGCATGCCCCCCGGCAGCATCATGCACCTCCCTTGGATGAGATGAGCGCCTGCAGATCGCCGACATTGTTCAGGCTGCTCACCTCCGAGGCCGAGAAGCGCACGCCGAAGGCTTTCGACACTTCCAGCATCAGCCGCACATGGCTTAGGCTGTCCCACTCCGCGATGTCGTCCGCCGTCATGGTCGGCTCAAGTTCGATCGTCGGGTCATCGAACACGTCGCGGAAGACCCGCTGAAGCTTTTCATTCTGTTGCATCGGATATTTCCTATCGCGTCAGGGATGTCTGTTGGGTTGATTCGCATGCACTCGCGTTGATCGCCTTGGCAACATCCTGCCCGATCATGGTCGCGACGCTCGGCTTGGCGTGGACTTCGTCGGAGAAGTTCTCCGGTTTCTGGTACTGGCTGAGGCCCACGAACCGCACCGCATCGTCGCCCGCCAGGGCCGTTTCCAGGGCCGCCAACCGATCCTTGTATTCACGGTTCATCGGCACGGCCGCATCCCACCAGTTCGGCACGGGAAGGTCGACCACGATCACCTTGTTCCGGCCGCGGCTCAGCATCTTGATCGTTTTCGCGAGCAGCTCGAACTGAGCGGGAGCGAGATGCTCCCGGGAGCCGAGCTGCTGCTGCCAGTAGGCTACGGCCGCAGCCCTCTCCGCCTCGGAGACGACGGCCGCCTCACGCTCCGCATCCGTCCGCGAATCGGGGCGTATGAAGAAGAAATTCCGTGCCCGGTAGGTGGCTTCGCGGAAGACCTTCTCGATCAGGGCGAAGGGGCTGACCAAACCGTTGACGACGGATTCGTATTCCGGACCGAAGCGGCTCTCGTAGAAATCGCCCGCCTTCCTGTAGTTCCCATACCGCTGGAACTCGATGTCGAGGTCGCTCTCGTTGTTCTGCCGTCCGGGCCCGTTCCAGCGGGCCTTGCTGTCTCCAAACAATCCGAACCAGAGTCCCAGCACGTATACGTCGGACGTATCCCCGGAAAATTGCCTGTTCTTAACGGCGATCTGTGCGGTCTGATAAAGCTCGGTGATATTTTCGTTACCGATCGACAGGTTGTCGATGGTCGCGCACCGAACCGTGCGGCCGATGACATCTGGCCTGAGCTCAAGGTCGGCGTTCGATGCTCCGAGGATGATCACCCGGCGGCCCTTCTCGCGAAGCGCCGGTTGCATGAACATGAGATACTTGGTCGCCGTGGCGTAGACCGTCGACGGAGCCGTTCGCGTATCCACCGCCCGTGCCTCGGAACCTCGCGGAGCGAGGAAAGCCGCGATCCCGACGACGCCTGCATAAAGCGCCGCCGTGAGCAGGATAACGCGTGACAAGACCCGAATAACGACGATCATATCAGAAGGCCTTGTAGACGAACTCAGGGGCTTTGTTGAGGATCGCCGAGACGAAAACCACCGCGAGGATCACGCCGGCGCAGCGTGAGACCGTCCAGGCGTCTCGGTACCGCGTTTCCAGGCCGGAAAGGGCGTTGAACTCCATCGCCGCGACCGGGGCCAGAACGGTGTCAACGGCCGCGAAACAGAGGGTCAGCGCGCCGAGCGAGACGAGCAAACCGGATAGACCCAGACGGCCGGCGAGGCCAAACAACTGGCCGATCTCCGGCGTCCACAGGCAGGTCAGGGCCAGGGTGAAGAACGCGAAGGTCAGGCCCTTGCACAATTGGATGTAGACCGGCCGCTTCTGAAGGCTCTTGTAGCCGGGTTTACCCAGAGCCCGGGGCATGGCGATCTGCCAGAGCTTGTTGGCGCAGGCGCCGAACGCCATCAGCACGCCGTACACCACGAAGACCGCCGTCGAACCGTGCCAGATTCCCATCACGAGGAACGTGATGAAGAAGGCGAACAGGCCGATCGCCGCCGAATGTTTCGGATCGGGCAGGCGCTGCATGGTCGTCAGCATGATCGGCGTGAAGAGATACGTCTTGAACCATTGCGACATGGTCATGTGCCACCGCTGCCAGAACTCCAGGAAGCTCTTGGCCGAGAACGGGCGGTTGAAGTTTTCGGGCAACTTGAATTGCAGAAGACCGCCAATTCCGATGACGATATCCATGTAACCCGAGAAATTATAGTAAAGATATCCCGTATAGGCGGCAGCGCTGACGGTGTACAGGGAGACGGTCTTGAACCAGGGCAGCCCGTGGGCCGATCCGCCGAACTGCACGCTGAAGTTCTGGAACAGGTAATCGAAGGCCGCCGCCACGATGGCGAGCTTGAAATATCCGGTGGCGATCCGGGACAGCGCGCGAAGGACCTCGCCCTCGGTGATCGGGGCCGGCGGCTTCTCGTACTCGCTCTTGAACGAGGTCCAGGTCTGCACGGGACCCGACAGGAAGGTGGTGAACCCGCAGGTATAGGCGAGATAGGCGGCTGGGCTCGGCTTGCCGTCGATATCCTGGTTGGAGAGGTCGACGATCAGGCTGATGATCCGGAAGAGCACGTAGGAGAGGCCCACGGTGGCGTAGATGAAGGGCAGGCCGACCGCGGTGAGGAAGAAGAACTGCTTGAGGTAGAGGAAGCTGCCGATCATCAGGCAGACCGCGGCCGCCACGTAGACTCGGCTCGGCGTCGCGCTCATGCCGACGATGAGGACATAGCCGAGGCCGAGGAAGGCGACGAGCGGCAGGGCCGACTTGATGTCGAGCATGTACGTGCTGATGAAGTAGGCCGACGCAATCAGCAGCACCCACTGCCGCGCCGTCACACTCCGCGTCGCCTGGTAGGCAAGCACCGTCACCAGAGTGAAGGCGATGAAATGAAGCGAGACGAAATTCATCCTGCGGGATCCGGTCAAGCCACGGGCGGCGGCGCATGGGACGGCCGCGGTCGAAGACGTACCGTCCGCCGGGCGGGAGCGCACGCGGCGGACGGTACAGCGAAGTCGGTCGTCTGAAGCGTCCCTGCGATCTGCGGATCGCTGAGCATGCCCTAGACGGGCACGCCCGTGCGGATGACCGTCATCCGCGGCCTGGGAGCTTCATGGTCGGCCGCGAGCGTCCAGAGCGTGCTCCCCTCGGGTCCCGCACCGTCGGGAGCGAAGCCGAGCTTGCCGTAGTGATCGCGCACCATGTCGTTGCGGCCGGAGGGCCGCCACTCACCGACGAGCCTCCGCACGCCGGCGGCTCGCGCGTGATGCAAGATTTCCTGCAGCACCATATGCTCCACCTGCCGCCCCAGGACGCGGCAGCTCATGAGCCACGTTTCGATCCGCCAAGTGTCGTCCCCTTCCGCGCGGCAGATGATGACGCTGATCATCCCGTTGTCGCCGAACTTGTCCTTCAGGCGGACCTGTAGGGTGAAGGCCCGGGGATCGACCTCCAGCTGGGCCACCTCACTCTCTGTATAACGCCGCGTCGTCAGGTTGTATTGATTGCTCTTGTTGATGAGCTGGGCGATCCGGCTCCGGCCGGTCTCGTCGAACCGATCGAAATGGATCTCCATCTCCAGGGAGGCGAGGTAATCCTCCATGTTGATGGCGTCGCTCTTGAGGGCGAGCCGCTGCGCATTCGCCTTGTAGGCTTCGGACCGACCCTTGTCCTCCTGCAGGAACGCGACAGCCTCGAACGCCCCCGTCGCGAGCATCCGACGCGCGTAGTCGGAGGGATCGCTCGACAGTTCCGGCACGAGGACCTGCGGCAGCGCCTGCCGGATCTGGTCCCGCTCGACGGGGTTGTCGTCCATGAAGACGAGCGCATCCAGACCGATATTCAGCTCCTCCGCGATCGCGGCGATATTCGATGCCTTGTCCCGCCAATTCGCCTGGAACGCGACGATGTGCTTCTCGCGCACCAGCATCTCCGGATGGGTCCGGAAGGGCTCCCGGGCCACGTCGTCGGTGTTCTTGGAGCTCACCGCCAGCAGGATCCCGCGCTTGTGCAGCTCGAGGGCGGCCTGCTGGAGGGCCAAGTGCGCCTCACCGGTCGCGTCCCCCTGGCGCATGTTGATCCCGGCCATGCCGTCATCGCCGATTACGCCTCCCCACATCGTGTTGTCGAGGTCGAGGATGAGGCACTTCCGGGATTTGCCGCGCAGCGCGCCTAGAAGGCTGCCGAGTCTATCCGCATAGAGAGGTACGCAGTCGTACGAGAAGGCAAGCTTGGCGACGTTCCATTCCTGTGGGGAAAACCAGTTGCCGGTTCCCACCACCGCCGCGAGTCGGGCCACGTCGAACAGGGCATTCCCGTCGCGCTGGGCCAATTCGACGATGCGCTCGTTGACCCGGTGGATGATCCAATCCAGCGTCCCGGGCACGGAGCGGTCGAGGCTTCCGAAAACCGCTTCCGGGGGGCTCGCCAGGGTCTGGAGGATGCAGAAGGCGCCGCCGTGCTGACGCACTGCGCCGCAGATGGCGGCGTAGAGCTGCGCACAATCCTCCACGATCTGCTCCGCGCGCTCCGGCTCACCCGGCACGGTCGAGATCGGGAGGCTGCGATGGTCGAGCGCGATCAGGACGGCATCGGGTCGCGACACGTTGATGCCGGAGCCACTGTCGAGCGCATCCTGGAGCGCGCTCTCGTAATGGCCCGCGACCACCTGCAGGGCGATCCCGTGCCGCGCCGCACTCGCGACCATCGGCGGCAGCAGGAGATCGGTCGTACCCGTTCCGATGAGACCGAGCTTGAACGGCGATAGCGGCGTGAGCGTCACGCCGGTCGCGATCAGTCCCGTGATGACCCCGCCCAGAACCCGCAGCTTGTTGTTGTCCAATCTGGCACTGGCGAGCGCGTAGACGTCCCGCCCGGACGCATCAGCGTCGGCGGCCAACACTCGACAGCGCTGACGGAAATCCTCCGGCGCGTCCGGCAACCAATCGAGGGTCTCGAAAATGTTGGTTTGCATTCGGCCTCTCGCTCATCACCCTTTCGTTTGCAGAAACCCGCTCGACTTGACGATCCCGACGGAGTTTGAGGCCGCAGAGATCAGCTAACCTTAGGGCAAAGCAAATACCTACAATAATATTGAAGGCTGTTCCCTGGGCCTAGAGTTCAATAAGTGTCATTAGAATCAGAGTAAATTATCCATGCCGGGAAGACAACCCTAGGCATTCTGCTTAGCTTACAAGCAGCCGATCTAAATCGCGCCGCCGACGAGCCGGGTGGTTAACGCGTCGAGACGCCATGATGCAGGTTATTGAAACTGCTGATTTCTCCACGCCTCTCGACCCTGAACCTGCCGATGGTCACGCTCGGCCGTCTCGGCTTTTCGGAGAGAAGCGGAATGGTTGAGACGTCGCCAGCGCGAAGGTATTGCGTCGTCATCAAGATCGGGAGCGGATCGAAGCGATTGCGGGGTGCCGGCCATTCCCCGGCCGACCGAGGGGTGCGAGCGTAACCGCATTATTGATATGCCTGTATTGCATCCGTGTGATATCGACCGGTCCCATCTTGACCGATAAGGCGACACCTGGGACTCAGAATTTTCCGTGATCGCGAGCCAATGTCCCGCAACCACCATGCCGTCCGTCCCTCGGCCCGCGGGGAAGGTCCGTCGACCACAGCATGCGGACCCGCATGCACCGTGCCGGCGCCTCTGAGATCGGGGCCGCTCTCATGCCTCCGGCACGCTCGACGGCGCGACTTCGCGTGACGGAGCGGCCGTTGCCGGAAGAAATCGACGTGGTGCCCAGTGCCAGATAGCCGACGATACTACCCCACCCTCGATCTCATTCGGGGCATCGCCGCCTTTTTCGTTCTGGTCTATCACGTCCAGCATTGGCTGCTGGGTCCCGGCTATGCTGTCAATGCAGGCCTCGCGGTCGATCTATTTTTCTGCCTGAGCGGCTTCGTGCTGGCCAGCGCGTACGCGGACCGCTTCGCCGCCGGGATGACGTTGCCGGACTTCATGATCAGCCGACTGATCCGGCTTATGCCCCTGGTGGTCGTAGCGACGGTCATCAGCGGGTCGTACATCTGGGCCCGGACGCTTCAGGGTCGGGACGCAACCTTCGGTGCCGAACTGGTCACCGCCATCACGCTCAACCTGATCAGCGTCCCGTTCTTCGGCGCGTCCCCCGCCATCGGCGGTCCGCAGCTATTCCCGCTCAACGGACCGCAATACACGATCTGGCTCGAACTCTTCGCCAACCTCGCCTGGTACCTGACGAGCCGCCTCCGCTGGCGCGGCCTGAACTACGTCGTCGCGGGCGTCTCCCTGGCCTATCTCGCCCTGTTCGGGATCGGCGGCGACACGGCCGGCACCTTCTGGCTTGGACTGCCGCGCGTGCTCTACTCCTTCTACGCGGGCGTGATCCTGTTCACCCTGACCGAGCATAGAGGGACTGTCGAGCTCGCGGCGTTCGGCAAGGCGGTCTTCCGGGCGTGCTTCGCCCTCATGGTGGTCACCTTCGCTCTACCTCTGCCATACCTGATGCCGTGGCCCCTGGAACTCGCCTGGATCGCGCTGCTCTCACCGGCGCTGGTGGTCACGGCGGCACGGGTCCGCATCACCGGACGGACCTTCCTGATCGCGACCTGGCTGGGAGCGATCTCGTATCCGATTTATATCCTCCATTATCCGATCTTCTGCTGGATGAACGGCGCCTATCAAATCGTCTTCAAGACGACGAACTTCATGGCGGAAGCAGCCATTCTCCTGATCGTGCTGCCGCTGGCGAGCATGATGGCCTTGAGGATCTTCGACGAGCCGGTTCGTGCCGTCACGACAGCTTGGTGGCGGCGGTTGCGTCCGCTACCCGGCACGCCGACACGGTTGGGCGCCTAGGGCTTCGCGCGAGAGGTTGAGACCGGTACCGGGGCCGAGCGGGATGATCAGACAAACCGCCCACGGGCTCGCCTTAGGCGCGCCCGATGAGTCGCATCGCACCCCGATGCAGATGTCGCCGTCCCACGGGAGATCACTGAACCGCCTCCAAATTCGACCGGCCCGACCCAGATGGAGCGGGACAGTTGCGTCGGCCGTGCACCCGCCTCGGCTCTCCGCCGGCCGAGTACGGCGCGGCGAGCCTGCTGAGAAGCCAATGCTATCGCACGATCAACGGCTTGGCATTTCCAGGCATCCCAGAGGCGACTTGAGAGCAGTGTCGTGATGGCGCAAACACCCCGGAGTGAAGAATTCTACACCATCATTCAAGATGCCATGGGTTCCGTGGGTGATTGTGCGATTGCTGAACGCAATGAGATCTACCAATATGCTCGTCAGATCGTTCTGAATTTCGAGGACCCGCACGATACAAGTGTGGTGCACCGCCGGAGCCAGGACATCAAAGAGCTCGAACAGGCTATTGTTTGCGTGGAAACCGAGTATGTCGCCAACCGCGCGCCAAAGCTTCAACCGCACCGGCCTATCCCCCTCGCACCCGAACTGGTGATGGATGGCGGCCTTGTGCCGAATCCCGATCTCGATATCGTTCCCGCTACCCAGCCGCACGAGCGGACGACCCTGTTCCTGAGGAACATCGGGTCCGGCGGAACGGTGAGCATCGTCAAGATCCTCATCCAACTCGCGCTTCTTCCGCTCATGGCGCATCTGCTGGGCCCGAAGGAGTTCGGCGTCTACGCCCTTGCCGTCCCCGTGGTGGCGTTCCTGGCCGCGATCGCTGACGGCGGCGTGGGCCTATCCCTCGCCCGGGACCGGACGAACGCGCCGGAGGTCTGGTCGACGGCCTTCTGGGTGCTGATGGGATTCGGACTGGTGCTGTCCGTGGTCGTGATCGCCTCCGGGTATTTGCTGTCGCTGGCCTCGTCCGAGCCGCAGCTCAACACGCTCATGTTTATCCTGGCGATGAGCTTCCCGTTCTTCAGCCTCGCGGTGCTGCCCGTCGCCCGCCTGACGCGAAGCGGAAATCTCGTCGCCTGCGCCATCGCCGACTTCACCGCCACGGTGGCCGGCGCGGCCTGCGCCGTGACGCTCGGCGTGATGGGCTTCGGGGCCAAGAGCCTGGCGTTCCAATTTCTGACCGTCTACATCGTCCGCGCCATCATCCTGAATCTGTACGCCTTCGAGCGGCCGGCGGCGATATTTCGGCCCTCGGCGATGCTGAGCCATCTGTCCTCGGGCGGGATCCTGATGGGCGGGCGGGTCGCCGACCTCGCGTGCCGCTCGGGGGAAAGCGTGCTGTTCGGCAACGCCTTCGGCGCAGGGGTCCTCGGCGCCTACAACTTCGCCAATCAAGTTCCGCGCTTCCTGTTCGAGGCGTTCAGCAATCCGACCTGGTCAGCCCTCTACGCGCAGACCCTCAGCGAGCAGCACGAACGACTGCTGCAGATCTACTACAAGGTCTGCCGCCTCATGGCGTTCGTCACGTTCCCGACCGCGGCCGTCCTGACGGCCGCCAGTCCGGAGATCCTGGCGCAGGCCCTCGGCCCGACATGGGCGCAAGCCGGGGTCTTTCTGCAAATCCTCGCCCCGGGCTACGCGCTCAGCACCACGGCCTCGATGGGGACCGCGCTGCTGCTGGCCCTCAACGCCAACTTGACCTTCTTCCTGACGACCGTGCTGCTCGGCCTCGGCCGCGTGGCAGCGGTGGCGACCGGCCATTTCCTGCCGGCCTGGGAATCCGTGTGGCTGGTGACCATATCCAACGTGCTCTACGCCGTGGTCGTCTGCGGCTTCGTCGTGCGCGTCGCCGATGCGCGCCTCCTCACGATCGGCAAGGAAATGGCTGGATCCTTCGTCGCGGCGCTCATCAGCGGAATCGTCTGCTGGAGTGTCCTGCATGTGGCCGGTAACGGTCTCGTGGTGCTCTGCGGCGCCATTCTCGCGGCGGCCATCGCCTACTTCGCGGCCATGTTCGCGATCGAGGGCAAGAACCTCAGGAGCGAGTTCACGTTCCTGAGATCCTCGATGGCCGGGATGATCAAGAAGGATCGTTGAGGCCGCCCGGCGTGGCGATCATGCGCCGCGTGAACCGATAATAAAACATATCAGCGGGAGAGGTGCCGGAGGCATTCGGTCCATGGACGGGACATGCCTTCAGCGCTCGACAAATCCGGTCACCGGCCCGCTGCATGAGTCCGCGAATGGCTCTACGTACCGGGTCGAGACCGTCCAACGGTCTTCGGCTTCGTTCATCATTCCGAAGCCATTTTCGCCGAGGTCTTGACTATGCCGAGTCATCCAGCTCCTTCAGGCGAGCGAAGCGCTTTGTTGATCGACCCCTCGGTGGTCGGTCAGTCGCATCTCCTGGTCAACACCGGGATCGCGCGCCTCGCCGTCTCGCGGCATGAGCGCGTGACCCTGATCGCCGAGGCGACGCACTGCGACGCGCTCAAGCAGTATCTCGGACCGGACATCAGCGCTCAGATTACCTTTGTTCCCTGGCACCGCAGGTCCGAGATCAGGAAGACGATTCGGCAGGTAATCGCAGGCAGGCAATTCGACCAAATCATTTTTACGAATGTCGAATATCTGTTGTTCGCCTATATGGTCATTTTCCATTGGAGAGCGAGCAGGAAACCGATCCTTTGGATGCTGCACAGCCACTTCGTGAACGCGGTCGGGCCGAAGAAGGCGTGGCGCATCAAGACCCTGATGAAGTGGTACCTGCTCTTTCGAACTTCGGAGCGGGTCAAATTCGTCGTCTTGGGGAGCAGGATCCGCGCCAACATCGAGGCTATGATCGGCTCCCTCGCCAGACCGGGCAGCATCATCTCCATCATCCACCCGGTGGGCATCGCGCCGCTGACGGAAGACAGGCGCAGCGCCGCCGTTTCCGCATCTCGGACACCGCGGGTCCTCTTCATCCCCGGCTGGCACGCCCTCCTGCCCGGAAACCAGGAACTCCTGAGCAACCTTGAACGCATCGCTCCGGAGGCTCGCCGCTTCGAGGTCGTCGTGCTCGCGAACAAGTTCGAAGGAGCCAACAACAAGAAGACGTTCCTGATGGAGTACACGGATCGCCTCAACCAGATCGCCCAGGCGGAATTTTTCCTGCATCTTCCGAGCGATCCCTACCGGCTGCAGGCGAGCGGAGCCATGATGGACATGCTCCTCACCGGCACGCCCATGATCGGGCTGAGGACGGATTTCGGCGAAGAACTGACCGGCATCATCGGGGATTTCGGGTACTTCTTCGATGACCGGGAGGGCCTGCTGCATTTCCTCCGCTCCGCCGAACTCGATCTCGCCGAGGTCCACCGGTTCCAAGCCAATCTGGCGGCGGGCTACGAGAAGATCGTCGCGCTCAGTCAAGCCCAGTTCGATGCGGTGATCGCGTCCTGAACGCCCATCCCGATCCCGTCGCGGGAGAGCCGGGGGCGATGATCCCCGCCACGCCCGGGAAGGCCCGCGGTCGTCGTGAGCCAGCCATCCGCCGCCCGCGTTCGAGCCGGGCGCTCCGGAGCCCCCCTTGCGATGCGCCGAAGCGCCCCGCCGCCGCCACAACCGCCCTCGCGGCAAATCGCGACCGCAAATTCAGTTTCAGCGTCGGAGAATGCCGCCAGCCCCGCACCCAGGCAGGGCTGATTGCAGACCCGCCGCGGGCAATAGGGTGGGCTATAGGGATGTGTCACCTTATTGCCCCAACCCTGCACATTCCGACGTCGCGGACGGCTGCGACCGAGCCAAAGGGCCAAATTTGAGCTAAGCGTGACGGTGGGGCGGGCTTGATCGGATACCAACGGAACGCCGCACCTTGGCCGTTTTCGTTTCGGAGATCCGGCTCCAAAGAGACCGCAAGGGCTTGTTCATCGTGACACTGCGTCCACAAGCGAGTTGCCTGAGGTTCCGCCGAGTCGGGATGGTTTCCGCGCTCGCGATCTTGGCGGCGACTCCGTCCGCGGCCGAGACCTTGGAGAGCGCGCTCGCGAAGGCCTACCAAGGCAATCCGTCGCTCAACGCGAGCCGCGCCGGCGTGCGCGCCATCGACGAGAACGTCGCCATCGCCCAATCCGGGTATCGCCCCCAGGTCAACGTGGGCGCCGCGATCGGCGTCCAGTACCTCCAGACCCGGTCCGCGAGCGCGGTGACGAACGTTGCCGGATCCACCGCCGCGGGCGGGACGACGTCCGGCACCGGCGCCGCTCTGGGCGGGGGAACGGCCGGGGCGGGGGCGAGCCTCGGAACGTCGACAGGGATCGGCACCGCGGCAGGCACGACCGGCCTCGGAACGAACGGCTCGTTCGCCACGGGCGGTGCCGGCCAGACCGCGGTCGGCGGTGCGGGCTCGGTCGGGGGGGCGTCCCCGGAGATTGCCTCCCAGACCATCACGTCGAGCCGGACGATCCGGACGACCTACCTTCCGAGCAGCGCCAGCCTGACGGTCTCGCAGACGCTCTTCAACGGCTTTCAGACCGACAACCTGACCCGACGCGCCGAATCGACCGTCTATAGCCAGCGCGAGACGCTCCGCTACACGGAGCTCACGGTCCTCTACAACGCCGTTCAGGCGTACATGAACGTGCTCAGCAACACGGCGACGCTGGAGCTGAACCGCAACAACGTCGAGGTGCTCGAAGAGCAGCTCCGGCAGACGCGCGACCGCTTCAACGTCGGCGAGGTCACGCGCACGGACGTCGCCCAGGCCGAGGCGCGCCTCGCCGGCGCACGTTCGCAGGTCAGCGTCGCCGAGTCCGCCCTGCGCACCAGCATCGGCGTCTACCGCCAGAACATCGGCGTCGAGCCGCGTCAGCTGGCGCCGGGCCGGCCGCTGGATCGGTTCGTACCGGCGAGCCTCGACGCGGCCATCGCCGTCGGGTTGCGCGAGCATCCGCAGATCGTGTCGGCCATCCACGCCGTGGATGCCGCCGAAGCGCAGGTGAAGGTGCTCGAGGGCCAGCTGGCCCCGAGCGTGAGCCTGCAGGGCTCCCTCAGTCAGCTCTATGACCAGAACGGCCCGAACTCGAGCTTCTTCATCGGTTTCGTCGGCGGCCGGCTCAACATCCCGATCTACGAGGGCGGTCAGACCTACGCGCAGATCCGGCAGGCCAAGGAGACGGTCGGCCAGACCCGCATCCAGGTCGATCAGGTCCGCGATCAGGTCCGCGCGCAGGTCGTGGATTTCTGGGGCCGGCTCGAGGCCGCCAAGGCGCAGGTCATCGCCGCCCAGGCTCAGGTCCAGGCCAACGAGGTCGCGCTCAACGGCGTGCGCGAGGAAGCGCGCGTCGGCCAGCGCACCACCCTCGACGTGCTCAACGCGCAGCAGGAACTCCTCACCTCGCGCGTGAACCTGATCGTCGCCCAGCGGGACCGGGTGATCTATTCCTACGGTGTCGTGCAGGCCATTGGTCAGCTGACGGCGCGCTTCACGGCCCTGCCGGTCGAGTACTACAGCGCCAAGGTGCACTACGATCAGGTCAAGGACCTGTGGTTCGGCCTGCGCACGCCGGACGGGCGCTGAGGTCTTTTCCACGGGGAGTGTGGTGCGGGCGCGCTTGCCGCAACGAAACGGCATGGAATACTGATTGAACAGCGACCCGTTCGGGTCGCATTCCAGTCTCCCACGTCCGAGTGCGCCTGCCGATGAGTGCAGCAAGCCCCAAGATCCCGGATTCGAAGTTCCAGGATAAGGCTGCCGACAAGGCGCACGAGCCTTCGATGGAGGAGATCCTCGCCTCGATCCGGCGGATCATCGCCGACGATCAGGCCACGAAGCCGGCTGAAACGGTCGCGCCCGAACCCGAGGATGTCCTCGATCTCGCCGAGGTCGCCGAGCCGGTGATGCGGCCCCGCGTCGTAGCGCCTGAGCCCGAGCCGGCCGTGCTCGATTTCGACGCGATCGACTTCGACGATCCCATTCCCGTGGCGCGGGAGCCTGAGCCTGAGCCCGAGCCGATCCCGGAACCGCCGGCGCCGCCGAGCCCGCCGCCGCAGCCGCTCTTTCAGGCCCCACAGCCCGAGCCGGACGCCCTCGTCTCTCCGGCTACCGACGCCAGCGTCAGCGGTGCGTTCAACCTGCTGGCCCACACGGTGCTGACGCAGAATGCCCGCACGCTGGAGGATCTCGTCAAGGAGATGCTCCGGCCGATGCTGAAATCCTGGCTCGACGACAACCTGCCGGCCGTGGTCGAGCGCCTCGTGCGCGCCGAGATCGAGCGGGTCTCGCGCGGCCGCTGAGCCGGCGGGCTGGATACGGCGGCCGCGGGTCGCCGTCCGCGTGTTGACGGGAGCGGCGCGACGGTCGAAAGCGGGGCCAACCCCGTTTGGACAAGCGCCGGCCCGTATCCGCGATGATGGACAAGACCTTCGAACCCGCCTCCGTCGAGGCGCGGATCTCCGCCGCCTGGGCCGAGGCGGACGCCTTCCGCGCCGGCCAGCCCGAGCGCGCCGGAGCTCCGCCGTACTGCATCGTGATCCCGCCACCGAACGTGACGGGCTCGCTGCATATGGGCCACGCCCTCAACAACACCCTGCAGGACATCCTCTGCCGCTTCGAGCGCATGCGCGGCAAGGATGTGCTCTGGCAGCCCGGGACCGACCATGCCGGCATCGCCACCCAGATGGTGGTCGAGCGGCGGATGATGGAGCGCCAGGAGCCCGGCCGCCGCGAGATCGGCCGCGCGGCCTTCGTCGAGAAGGTCTGGGCTTGGAAGGCCGAATCGGGCGGCGCGATCGTCAACCAGCTGAAGCGGCTGGGCGCCTCCTGCGACTGGTCCCGCGAGCGCTTCACCATGGACGAGGGCCTGAGCCGCGCCGTCCTCAAGACCTTCGTCGATCTGCACCGGCAGGGCCTGATCTACCGCGACAAGCGGCTGGTGAACTGGGATCCGAAGTTCCAGACCGCGATCTCGGATCTGGAGGTTCAGCAGATCGAGACGAGGGGCCATCTCTGGCACTTCGACTACCCGGTGGTGGACGCGGAAGGCGCCGAGACCGGCGAGATCATCACGGTGGCGACCACCCGCCCCGAGACGATGCTGGGCGATACCGGCGTGGCGGTCCATCCCGAGGACGAGCGCTACACGGCGCTCGTCGGCAAGAGGGTGCGCCTGCCGCTGGTCGGCCGGTTGATCCCGATCGTGGCCGACGCATACTCGGACCCCGAGAAGGGCACCGGCGCGGTCAAGATCACGCCGGCGCACGACTTCAACGATTTCGACGTCGGCCGCCGGCAGGGGCTCGGCCTGATCAACGTCCTCGATCCCGAGGGCCGGATGCTGCTCGAGGGCAACGCCGACTTCCTCGACGGAACGTCCCCGGAGCCCGAGGCCCTGGCGCTCCACGGCCTCGACCGGGCGCAGGCCCGCAAGGAGGTCGTCGCGCTGATGGAGGCGCGCGGGCGCCTGCGCGCGACCGAGCCGAACACCCACGCGGTCCCGCACGGTGACCGTTCGGGCGTGGTCATCGAGCCGTACCTGACCGACCAGTGGTACGTGAACGTCAAGCCCCTGGCGGAGCGCGCCCTCCAGGCGGTGCGCGACGGACAGACCAAGTTCGTCCCCGAGAACTACCAGAAGATCTTCTTCCAGTGGCTCACCAACATCGAGCCGTGGTGCATCTCGCGCCAGCTCTGGTGGGGCCACCAGATCCCGGTCTGGTACGACGCCGAGGGCGGCATCTTCGTCGCCGAGAGTGAGGCTGCGGCCTCTGCCGCGGCAGAGGCGAAGCATGGCCGGCCGGTGCCTCTGACCCGCGACGAGGATGTCCTCGATACGTGGTTCTCCTCGGCCCTCTGGCCGTTCTCGACCCTCGGCTGGCCGGATTCGACCCCGGAACTCACCCGGTTCTACCCGACCAGTACCCTGGTGACCGGCAAGGACATCCTGTTCTTCTGGGTCGCCCGGATGATGATGATGGGCCTGCACCTCACCGACCAGGCGCCCTTCGACACGGTCTACCTGCACACCCTGGTGCGGGACGCGTCGGGTGCCAAGATGTCGAAGTCGAAGGGCAACGTCGTCGATCCGCTGGAGCTGATCGATCAGGTCGGCGCCGACGCCCTGCGCTTCACCCTCTGCGCGCTTGCCGTCCAGGGCCGCGACATCAAGCTGTCCGCCGACCGGGTCCAGAGCTACCGCAACTTCGCGACCAAGCTCTGGAACGCCGCCCGATTCGCGGAACTCAACGGTTGCCGCCTCGACCCCGCCTTCGACCCGCGTTCGGTCACCGGGGCGATCAATGGCTGGGCGCTGACCGAGGCCGCCCGGGCGGTCGACGAGGTGACCGCCGCGCTGGAGGCCTTCCGCTTCAACGACGCGGCGGGCGCCGCCTACCGCTTCGTCTGGAACATCTTCTGCGACTGGTATCTCGAGCTCGCCAAGCCCGTGCTCCAAGGTGAGGGTGTCGAGCCCGCCATCAGGACGGAAACGCAGGCGACCGTGGCGTTCCTGATCGACCAGGTCGCCAAGCTGCTGCACCCGTTCATGCCCTTCCTCACCGAGGAGCTGTGGGCGATCAAGGGGGCGGGGCTGGCGGAGCGCGGCCTCCTGACCCTCGCCGCTTGGCCGGATCTGGCGGGCCTCGCCGATGCCGCCGCCGAGGCCGAGGTCGGGTTCGTGGTCGAGCTGGTCAGCCAAGTCCGCTCGGCGCGGTCGGAGACGAACGTCCCCGCCGCCGCGCAGATCCCGCTGGTGCTGGTCGGGGCAAGCCCCGATGTCCGGGCGCGGGTCGAGGCTTGGCGGGACACGCTTCTGCGCCTGGCCCGGCTGTCGGAGATCGACTTCGCGGAGACGCCGCCGAAGAACTCGGTTCAGCTGCTGGTGCGCGGCAGCGTCGCCGCCCTGCCGCTGGAAGGCGTGGTCGATCTCGCCGCCGAGGTCGCGCGTCTGAAGAAGGAGCAGGGCAAGGCACAGGGCGAGATCAAGAAGATCGACGCCAAGCTCGGCAACGCCGACTTCGTCGCCCGCGCGCCGGAGGAGATCATCGAGGAGAACCGCGAGCGGCGCGAGAGCGAGACGGTGCGCCTCGCGAAACTCGAGGAGGCCCTGGCCCGGCTGAGCGGCACCTGAGCGCGGGATCGGCTCAGGACCTCCAATTCTTGGTCCCGTCCTGAGGTGCTGCGCAGCCGCCGGAAGGTGCGATCCGAACGTCGCCGGGCGATCGGGTATCCCCCCTTTCGCGGCCGGGTCATCTCCGATTGCCCGGCGCGTCGCGATGCGGGGGTGCGTCGATGCGCGATCGTATCGTCCGATCAGGATCGGTCGAGCGGGCTTCCGGCTTCGAGTCCGCCGGGGTCTCGCACATCAATGCGGAGCACGCGCTCCATGGCCAGGGGACGGGCTTTGCGGGTGTCGACCTGCCGGTATCGACGGAAGAGCTGGCTGGCTCCCGCAGCCGGGCGCGACCGGCGCGTGCCGAGGCTCCCGGTGAAGGGATTGGGTGCGTTCGCACTGCCGTACGAGCCGGACCTGGCCGAACTTCCGAAGCCGTCGTACCCGCGCTCACGCGGAGGCGAGGAATAATCGGGCGGCACGTCGATCCCGGTCTGGTTGCGGTATCCAGGCTTCAGGGGCTTGACCGTCCGGATGGCGAGATCATCGTCCAGGCGGCGCCTGTCGATCTCGCGGACGGAGAGGGACTTGTTCTGCGAGCCCTTCGGTTTCGCCCCCTCGGTCACGGAAGGCTTCGCGTCGAAGTAGCTGCGGTAATCGGAATCGATCCCGGCCGCCACGATCCCCACGGTCGATCCCAGGAGCATGGCCGTCGCGAACAGGATCCGCGTCATGGCGCCCGCCGCATCGGCCACCGCCACATCGTGCCGGTCCGCTGCTGACGATAGGCCGGCGGATCACGCCAGATTCTGACGTGGCTCCGCCCCAGCGCATGTGACGGGCGGCACGGGCTACGAAGGTTTCCACACCGAGCGGCCGATCTTGGATGCGGCTCAAACCCACTCCGGAGGCCGCGCGCGGTGAGTCGGCCAGGGCCTCCGGCCGGCCACCTGTCCGATCCGTAATGTGACCGCCACGCCGGGGTCAGGGGCCATCCCCTAGACAGATCCCATCAACCGCCGCGTGAGCCGGCATCGTCCAGATCAGTCCCGAGAGGTTTCAGACCCCCATGACCGAGACCCGTCCCTCAGTCCGCACCTCGCGCCGCGCCCTCGCTTCCGTGGCCGCCGCCGCGCTGATCGCCGGCGGTGCCCTCGGCAGCGGCTACCTGCCGGCCGCCACCCCGGCCTACGCCCAGGCCCTGCCCAAGACCCCCATCGAGGCTCCCGAGCATCCGCCGGGCTCGTTCGCCGGCATCGTCAACAAGGTGAAGCCGGGCGTCGTCTCGGTGAAGGTGAAGCTCGACGATTCGGCGAGCAGCAACGGCGACGACGAGGACGGACCGAGCCAGGGCCGCAACCTCCAGAATGTGCCGCCGCAGCTGCGCGAATTCTTCCGCCGCTTCGGCCAGAACGGTCCCAACGGGATGCAGCCCCAGCGTCAGGGCCCGCGCGGCGCGGTCGGCTCCGGCTTCATCATCTCGGCCGACGGCTACGTGGTGACCAACAACCACGTGGTCGATCACGCCAAGACCGTGCAGGTGACGCTCGACGACGGCCGCACCCTCGACGCGAAGGTGATCGGCAAGGATTCGAAGACCGACGTCGCCCTGCTGAAGATCAACGAGGGCTCGAACTTCCCCTACGTGCAGTTCGGCAAGGCCGCGCCGCAGGTCGGCGACTGGGTGGTGGCGATCGGCAACCCGTTCGGCCTCGGCGGCACGGTGACCGCCGGCATCGTCTCGGCCCGCGGTCGCGACATCGGCGCCGGCCCCTACGACGACTTCCTGCAGATCGACGCTCCGATCAACAAGGGCAACTCGGGAGGCCCGACCTTCAACGTCAACGGCGAGGTGGTCGGCGTGAACACCGCCATCGCGTCCCCGTCGGGCGGCAGCGTCGGCTTGGCCTTCGCGATTCCCGCCGAGACCGTTCAGGCGGTGGTCGAGCAGCTCCGCACCGACGGCAAGGTGGCCCGCGGCTACCTGGGCGTCCAGATCCAGCCGGTGACGCAGGACATCGCCGAGGGCCTCGGCCTCGACAAGGCCAAGGGTGCCCTGGTCGACCATGCCGAGAACGGAACCCCGGCGGCCAAGGCCGGCCTGAAGGCCGGCGACGTGATCGAGAAGGTCAATGGCGACACGGTGGACAGCGCCCGGGAACTCTCGCGCAAGATCGCCGGCATGAAGCCCGGCGCCAAGGTCGAGCTGAGCTACCTGCGCGGCGGCAAGGCCGATACCGCCACGGTGACGCTGGGCGCGATGCCCACGGACGGCACCAAGGTGGCGAGCCGCGACGACGACGCCTCGGGTAACGGCCAGCCACGGCTCGGCCTGCAGCTCGCGCCGGCCTCCGAGGTCGGACTGTCGGACCAGGGCGTTGCCGTGGTTCAGGTCGACCCCGACGGGCCGGCCGCCGCCAAGGGCATCGAGGCGGGCGACGTGATCCTCGACGTCGGCGGGCAGAGCGTGTCCCGGCCGGGAGATGTCGCGACGCAGATCCGAGCCGCCGAATCGAGCGGGCGCAAGGCCGTGCTGATGCGGGTCAAGAGCGGCAAGGGTCAGACGCGCTTCGTGGCGGTGTCGCTGAGCAAGAACGCCGGCTGAGGCCGGTTCTCCCGGCGCGGGCCCCGTTCCCGCGCCGTCTCGTGGTGACCCTCGACTGGCGCCGGCCGAACAGGCCGGCGCATTTTCGTATGTTCGAACCGACCGCCCGTGCGGGCGAAGCGGGACGGTCCTCGATGGGGCTTCAGCGCTCCGGCGCTGGGATGCCCAACCCCGGTCCGAGCCGGCTCCGGCAGCGTCCCAGCGCCGCGAAGGCCGCGTTCGAATCCCGGGCGAGCCGCATGAGGTCGCCCAGCCGCGCCCGGCCGCGGGCGAAGGCGAAGAACACGGCGGCGATATCGGGCTCGCCGTCTGCGGTGAGCGCCTCGGCCGCGAAGGCCGGCAGCGCCTGCCCGGCCGGATCGCAGATCACCCGTAGCGCCGCGAAGGGCAGGCCGTGCCGGCCCGCGAAGGACGCGGCCACGTGGGATTCCATATCCACGGCCGCCGCGCCCGTCGCAGCCCGCAGCTCCGTCTTGCCCTCCACGGCGAGGATGGCCGTATCGACGCCGGCCAGATCCGCCGGGATCACGCGGGGGCCCACACCGGACAGGATGTTGAGGAGCGCGGCCGACAAGTCGAGATCGGCGGCGCGCCGCCCATCCTCGCCGACGACGCCAGTGCCCACGACGACGTCACCGGGCTTGAGCGATGGATCGAGGCCGCCGGCGATCCCGAAGCTGATCACCGCCCGGCAGGCGGGCGGCACGCGAGCATCCAGGAGTTGTCGGAGCCGGTGCGGATTACCGCCGGCTCCCACCGCCTCGACCCCCTCCCCGGCCGCCATGCGGCGCTCGCGGGCAAGCCCGGTGACGGCGAGGACGGGCGCGGCGGGATCGATCATGGCGCGCTGGTGAACCAGTCCGGCGAGGTCGGCAAGCAGGCGCGAGCGCCGCGGCGCGGCCGCGGATCGATCCGGCACGGGGTGGGGATCGCCCGGTCCCGCGGGATCATCGTCAGAGGAGGCCAAGTCTCGGATACCGGGGCTCGCGGGTCGGTCGTCGGGACACTCGAACGCGCTGGGATCCGGCGAAGCAGAGCCGGCCCTGAGGCCGGCCCGCAGCGTCACATGCCGAACTGGACGCGCCGGCTGTTGGTCCGCTTGAGGTTGCGGAAACGCGCCATCGCCCACAGCGGGAAGAACTTCGGGTAGCCATGATACCGCAGATAGAACACCCGCGGGAAGCCCGTGGCGGTATAGCGCTCCTCCTTCCAGAACCCGTCCGCGCCCTGCGTGCGGGTGAGGAAGTTGATGCCCCGGGTCACGGCCGGATCGTCAACGGCCCCCGCCGCCATCAGCGCGAGCAGCGCCCAGGCCGTCTGCGAGGCCGTGGAGGAACCGGCCTCGAAGGCGGGATCAATCTTGTACGAATTGGCGTCCTCGCCCCAGCCGCCGTCCGGGTTCTGGATGCGGATCAGCCAGGACACGGCACGCTGGATGCGCGGATCCGCGGGATCCACACCGGCGGCGTTGAGGGCGCAGAGCACCGACCACGTTCCGTAGATGAAGTTCATCCCCCAGCGGCCGTACCAGGAGCCGTCCTCCTCCTGGTCGTTCAGGAGGTAGTTCACGCCGCGGTCCAGCGCCCGGGAGGTCTCGCGGGTCTCGCCGAGCTGGGCCAGCATGCCGACCACGCGGGCAGTCACGTCCGCGGTGGGCGGATCGAGCAGCGCGCCGTGATCCGAGAACGGGATGTGGTTGAGATACATGTGGTTGTTGTCGGCGTCGAACGCCGCCCAACCGCCATCCTCGGACTGCAGCCCCTCGACCCACTCGCGGGCGCGGGCGATCGAGGCCTTGTAGTCCGGCATGCCGGCGACGAGCCCGTGCTGGTGCATGGCCCGGTCCATGGCCATCACCACCACGGCGGTGTCGTCGAGGTCGGGATAATGGGCATTCGCGTACTGGAACGCCCAGCCGCCCGGCCGGACCTTCGGCTTGCGCGCCGCCCAGTCGCCCACGATGTCGAGCACCTGCCGGGGCTTCAGCCAGTCGAGCCCAGCGCGGGCCTGGGCCTCGGCCTCGGGGCTGCCGGCCTCCAGCAGCGCGTGGCTGGCGAGGGCCGTGTCCCACACCGGCGACACGCAGGGCTGGACGTAGGCTTCCCCGGCCTTCTCGACCACCAGCTTCTCGATGGCATCGCAGGCGACGCGGACCTGCGGGTGATCGGGCCGGTAGCCCATCACCTCGTACATCAGCACCGAGTTGACCATGGCGGGGAAGATCGCCCCCAACCCGTCCTCGCCGTTCAACCGCTCGCTCACCCAGGCGCGCGCCTTCTCCATGGCACGCTGCCGGCTCTTGCGCGGCAGATGGTTCTCCACCCGTTGCAGCATCCGGTCGATGAACCCGAAGATCGGCGTCCACGGCCACGTGGCATGGGGGGAGCCCGGCCAGGAGCGGACGCTCTCGGGCGGCGTCACGAACAGTTCCTGCACGCCGATGCCGCGCAGGTTGCGGGCCCGCGGCTTGGTTGCCTGGAGCACGAACAGCGGCACGACGGTGGTGCGGGCCCAGTAGCTGATCTTGTCGAGGTGGAACGGGAACCACTTCGGCAGGAACATCACCTCCACGGGCATCACCGGCACGGCGCGCCACGGCACCTCACCGTAGAGGGCCAGCATGAAGCGGGTGAAGACGTTGGCGTTGGCCGCACCGCCGCGGGACAGGATGCCCTCGCGCGCCCGGCGCATGTGCGGGGCCTCGATGTCGTCGCCGATCATCTTGAGGGCGAAATACGCCTTGACCGTGCAGCTCATGTCGAACGGCCCCTCGTGGACGAGGGCCCAGCCGCCGTGCCGGCCCTGGGTACGCCGGAGGTAGTTGCCGATCTTGGCCTCGAGGTCGCCGGGGACCGAGGTGCCGCGGAAATGGTGGAATAGGATGTACTCGGACGGGATCGTCGCATCCGCCTCGAGCTCGAAGCAGATGTGCCCGTCGTCATGCGACAGGTCGATCAGCGCGCGCGTCGCCTGCATCACGCCGCGCTCGACGTCGTCGAGCGAGATCCCCTGCGTCTTCGAGCGCTGCAGCGCCTCGACTTTGCTTACGGCCTCTCTCATAGTCCTCGCCTCGAACGACCGCCTCGCGGCGGACGCCATGCCTCAAGCTGCGCCGCGCATCCGGGTTCCGGCGCGCGCGGCAGGTCCCGCGCGCAGAGAGCGCGCGGCCGTCTGGCCCGAACGGATCGCTCCCTCGATCGTCGACGGCAGGCCGGTCGCGGTCCAATCGCCTGCCAGGACGAGATTGTCGTAGGCGGTTTCGGCCTTCGGGCGCCGCGCGGCTTCCGCCGGTGTCGCCGCAAAGGTCGCACGCTTCTCCTTTACGATCTGCCAGCTGGGCAGGTCGGGTGCAAGGTTGCAGAGCTCGGCGATCTCCGCCCATATCTGTCGCGCGAGGTCTTCCCGCGGCACCTCGAGGAGCCTGTCGGCCCCACTGATCGTGACCGAATATCGGTCGGGATAGGCGAAAAGCCACTCCGTCAGGCTGTTGACGACGCCGAGAACGAGCGGGCTGCCCGGCTTCGGCACCAGCGCGAAATGGGCGTTGACGATGGATCGGAATTCCATCGGAGCGTGGAGACCGGGCAACACCTCGCGGGCAACCCACGGCGGCAGCGCCAGCACGATGCTGTCCTCCGGGCCGAGGCTCTCGGGACCGTCCGAGAACACCAGCCGCCCGACGCGTCCGTCCGCGAGGTCGAGGCTGCGCAGGCGCCGTCCGAGGCGGATCTCGCAGCCGCGGGTCGTCAGAAAGCGAATCGCCGGATCGACGAAGGCGTAGGACAGCCCCTCGACGGCGACGAGGGGCCGGCAGGCCTTCCCGCCGGCACCCAGGGTCTCGCGCAGGATCCGTGCCGCCAGCCCGACATCGCTGTCGCGCGGCTCGGTATTGAGGGCGGCCAGCAGCACCGGGTGCCAGAGGCGCCGGTAAAGCGCGCCCTCGCAGGCCATATGCGCGCCGATCGTGCCGCCCGCCCCTTCCGCCTTGCCGGCGGCGGCCCGGAGGATGCCGAGCGGCGCGAGGTAGTCCAGGGCCTTCGTGCCTGGAACGCGGCGGGCCGGGCTCATCACCCACCAGGGCAGCCGCCCCGCGTTGGGCCGCAGGCGCCAGCGCTCGCCGGTCTTGAGGTCGGCGAAGTCGAACTCGACGGCGTCCGGCCCGACCAGGGCGTCGTCGGGTGCGCCGATGGTCCTGAGGAAGCCCAGCGCGTCGGCATTGCCCGAGAGGAGCAGGTGATTGCCGTTGTCGATGGTCAGGCCGAGGGCCGAATCATAGTACGAGCGGCAGCGGCCGCCCGCCTGCTTGGCCGCCTCGTGCAGAACCACACGGGCTCCGGAATCCGCGAGTGCGACGGCCGCGGAGAGGCCGGCCAGGCCGGCGCCGACGACGTGGACGGTTTTCATCAGAGCAAGCCGTGACGGAGGACGACGCCCAGCAGCGCGAGCTTGCCGGGCTTCACCCGGGCGCGGGGCATCGCCCAGCCGCGTGCCAGCACCGACTTCAGGTAGAGGTGATAGGCCGCCGCCATCAGCCGGGCGGCCTTGGTCGCCTTGCGGGGGCTGCGCCGGATGATCTGCCAGGTCGCCTGATAATGGTCCTCGGCCTCCCGGGCGAGGGAGGCGCAGACCTCGCCGATGCGGGGGTGGCTGATGGCCTCGACCGGCGTGGGATCGGCGAGGCCGATCGCCTGAAGCTTCTCGCGGGGGAGGTAGAGGCGGCCGCGCTCGGCGTCCTCATCGATGTCGCGGAGGATGTTGGTGAGCTGGAGCGCCCGGCCCTGGTGCCAGGCGAGCCGGATGCCGTCCGCCTCCGGCATGCCGAAGATCCGTACCGACAGCCGCCCGACCGCGCTGGCGACCCGGTCGCAGTAGAGGTCGAGGGTCTCGGCATCGGGGGCGACGATGTCCTCGACGGCGTCCATGGCCATGCCGTCGATGACCGCCTGGAAATCCTCGCGCTTGAGGCCGAAGCGGCGCACGGGCTCCACGAGGTCGCGCACCCGCGGCGCGGGGCGGCCGGCATAGAGGGCGTCGATGTCAGCCCGCCAGCGGTCGAGTTCGACCTGCCGGACGGCCCGGGTACCGCCGTCGTCGGCGACGTCGTCCACGGCGCGGCAGAAGGCGTAGACGGCGTACATCGCCTCCCGCCGCTCCTTCGGCAGCAGGCGCATGGCCGTGTAGAACGAGGAGCCGGCGGCGGGCAGCGCCGGGGCTGCGCTCTCCGGGGTCGAGGCGGGAGTCGCGGTGGCGCTCACGAGCGGATTCCTTGGGTCGCAGCCCGGACCGTCCGCCCGCGGAAGGGCCGGCGTGCCAGGGTGGCGGCGACGCCGCCGAGCGCCGTCAGGGCAAAGGCGGCCTTGCCATGATGGACCTTCTCCGAGAGCGGATCGCGCTCCAGCAGACCGCGGCTCAGCACCACGGCGAGGCGGTGGATCGCGGCGATCTCGAGGGACAGGCGCAGGTCGTCGATCAGGTCCGGCAGCACAGCGCCCTCGTCGAGGAGGTCGAGGCATTTCTGCCCCAGCTCGCGGATCACCGCCCGGAGCTGCGGCGGCGCCTGGGTCTCGCCCAGCATCGCCACGGTGGCGCCGTGCCGGTCGAGGCAATCCTGCGGGATGTACACCCGGTCGAGGGCCGCAAAGTCCTTGCCGCAATCCTGGAGGTGGTTGATCACCTGCAGGGCCGCGCAGATCGCGTCGGAGGGTCCGTAGACCCGGGCCGGATCCTCGCCGTGCACGTCGAGGACGAAGCGTCCCACCGGCATGGCCGAGTAGCGGCAATAATGGATCAGCTCGTCCCAGTTCGCGTAGCGGCTCTTGCGCGCGTCCATCCGGAAGGCGTCGAGCAATTCCAGCGCGTGGCGCGGCGGCAGGGCGCGGGCGGCGAGCTCGCGCTTCAGCGGCTCCGCCTCCGGGTCGGAGGGGCCGGCACCGGTCAGCGAATCGGCCAGCCGATCGAGGAGTTCGATCTTGCGCTCGGGCGCCAGCGTGGCGTGGTCGGCCACGTCGTCGCCGGCGCGGACGAAGTTGTAGAACGCCAGGATCGCGCCGCGGTGGCGCGGGTGGATCAGGTGCGAGGCGACCGGGAAATTCTCGTCGCGATGCCCCTTGCCGGAGCGCGTCGCGGTGGCGGATTCGAGGGTGCTCATGCGAGGTACCCCGCCTGCCGGAACCACGTGATCGCGTCGGACAACCCCTCGCGATAAGGCCGGGCCGTGTAGCCGAGCTCGGCCCGGGCCTTCCGGTCGGAGAAGAACATCCGGTAGCGCGACATGCGGATCCCGTCGATCGTCGCGAAGGGCTGCCGGCCGGTGACCCGCGCGGCGAGCTGCGCGAAGAACGCCACCGGGTAGACGGCGGCCCGCGGCAGGCTCACGGTCGGCGGCTTACGCCCGACCATGCCGGCGATGTCGGCGAGCATCTGCGACAGGAACACGTCCTCGCCGCCGAGGATGTAGCGCTCACCGATCTGCCCCTTAGAGAGCGCCAAGAGGTGGCCGTGGGCCACGTCGTCTACGTGGGCGAGGTTGAGGCCGGTATCGACGAAGGCCGGCATCTTGCCGAGCGCCGCCTCCTGGATGATGCGACCGGTGGGCGTCGGCTTGACATCGCGGGGGCCGATCGGCGTCGAGGGATTGACGATCACCGCCTGCAGCCCGTCGCGGGCGACCATCTCCTCGACCACCCGCTCGGCCACGACCTTGCTGCGCTTGTAGGCGCCGATCGCGGTCTCGGGCGTCAGCGGCATAGTCTCGTCGGAGGGGGTCACCCCATCGGCCGGCGGTCGGATCGTCGCGACGCTCGACGTGTAGACGACCCGCTCAACCCCGGCCTCCAGGGCCGCGCGCATCATCAGGCGCGTGCCGTCACGGTTGGTGCGGACGATCTCCTCCATGTCCGGTGCCCAGAGCCGATAATCGGCCGCGGCATGGATCAGGTAGCGCTGGCCGCGCATGGCCGCCGCCACCGCGGCCGGATCGCGCATGTCGCCCTCGGCGATCTCAACGTCGGTCCAAGTGAGGTTCCGGCGCGGGCTCGATGCGCGCACGAGGATGCGCACCGGGAAGCCGGCCCGGCGGAACACGTCGACCAGGGCGGAACCGAGGAAGCCGCTCGCGCCGGTGATCAGCACGGGGCCGACCTCGAGGGAGCCGGCGGTTTTGGCCTCTGCCATCAGGGATCTGGAGGGTTACCGAAAACCAGCGCGGCCGGGGATCCCCAGCCGCGCCGCGCTTGTGTCATCGAACCGCCCAGGCGGCAAGCGACGCGGCGGAATGCCCCCGTCGCGTGGCGGGCGCCGGATCTCAGGCCAGCCGCAGGCGCGAGCGGCTTTCCTTCCGGTCCGGCAGTGCGGTGAGGGCGGTTTTGACGATGCTGTCGGCGTCGAGGCCGGCCTCGGCGTACATCTTCTCGGGGCTGTCGTGATCCTGGTAGGCGTCCGGCAGCGTCATCGTCCGCACCCGCACGCGCCCCGCATCCAGCG